>NZ_QICX01000034.1:0-1035 GCF_003201365.1 Chryseobacterium sp. CBTAP 102 | reverse complement strand
GGTAAAATCGTAAAACTCCATGTGAAAAGAAGAAGATGGACTGATAAATCCTCTGGTGAAATTCTTCAAAGAGACTGGCAGCTGGTAGCGAAAGGAACACGCATGACAAAGGATCTGGCAGGCTTCTTAAAAAAAATTAGCCGACACTAAAGCTCTTCCCCTAAAAGTTATAGCAGAATTTTTCGGGATCAAAGGCAAGACTTTTCAGAGACAATACAAGAATACTCTCAGTGAATATTACAGCTGGGAACAAAAACGGCACGCAGAAGACTGGATCATTTATCCTGAAAATCTCTCAGAATCCTTATCCTTAGACGAAGTGGCCTTATCTGAAGGAGAACTTTATACTGTTCTTACCTCCAAAAAAGCAAAAGGAAGAAAAGGAAGTATTGTTGCCATCATCAAAGGTACCCAGAGTGATTTTGTCATAGAGCGTCTTTTAAAAATCAGCAGAAAACTTCGGATAAAGGTAAATGAAATCACTTTGGATATGGCGGGTTCCATGAAGCGTATCGCCCAACGCTGCTTCCCTAATGCCATGCAGGTGATTGACCGATTTCATGTTCAGAAGCTGGCTATAGAAGCTCTTCAGGAAATCAGGATCAGACATCGCTGGGATGCTATTGAAATGGAAAATAAGGTAATGGAAGGATTGGGGGAAGAACAAATTCTAAGCACAGAAATATTTGAAAACGGTGATTCCCGCAAACAGCTTTTGGCAAGAAGCAGGTATTTGCTTTATAAGAGCCGCGAAAAATGGACCCTCTCCCAAAGGCAAAGAGCCGCCATTCTTTTTGCCCAGTATCCCGACCTTGAGAAAGCTTATCAATTGACCGATGGACTGCGAAAGATCTATAATCAGAATATTCCAAAATCTTTGGCTATGACTAAACTTGCACATTGGTTCAAGGAGGTGGAAGAAGCAGATTTTAAATCTTTTTCTACCTTAAGAAAAACAATAATGAATCATTACAGGGATATTTTAAACTATTTTCATCAAAGAAGCACCAATGCTGCTGCTGAATCCTTCAATGC
>NZ_QICX01000033.1:0-1138 GCF_003201365.1 Chryseobacterium sp. CBTAP 102 | reverse complement strand
GCTTCTTTTAAAGCGAGATACACTGATTTCATGACGGCATCATCTGTAGGAAAAGACATTTTGTTTTTGGTGTATTTTCTGATTTTTCCGTTGAGATTTTCAATTAAATTAGTGGTATAAATGATTTTTCGGATCTCCAAAGGAAATTCAAAAAATACAGTCAGTTCATCCCAATTATTCCGCCAGGATGCAATAGCATAAGAATATTTGCTTTCCCATTTTGCTGCAAAATCACCCAGAGCTGCTTCAGCAGCTTGTTTTGTTGGAGCAGTGTAAATATGCTTCATATCGGCAGAGAACTCTTTCCTGTCTTTCCAAACCACATATTTGCAGGCATTTCTGATTTGATGGACGACACAGATCTGGGTTTGAGATTCAGGAAAAACAGAACGTATGGTCTGGGTAAATCCGTTTAAATTATCGGTGGCAGTGATGAGAATATCCTCTACACCACGAGCCTTTAAATCTGTGAGAACGCCCATCCAGAAAGCTGAACTTTCATTTTTTCCAAGCCACATACCCAAGACTTCTTTTCTACCGTCACGGTTTAATCCCACAGCCAGATAAACTGTTTTATTAATGACTTTGGAATTTTCCCTTACCTTGAAAACAATGCCATCCATCCAAACAATGAGATATAAATCTTCAAGCGGGCGGTTTTGCCAGCTCACCACTTCACTGGCAACAGCATTGGTGATTCGTGAGATGGTAGAAGTAGAAACTTCAAAATCATACATTTCTTTGATTTGTTCTTCAATATCGCTTACACTCATTCCTTTAGCATAAAATGAGATGATGATATTCTCCAAACCTTCGATGATATTGTGTCTCTTTGGGACTAATACAGGTTCAAAACTGCCTTCTCTATCTCGGGGAACTTTAATTTCAGATTCGCCAAATGAGGATTTTATCTTCTTGGTCCCGTGGCCGTTTCTGTAATTTCCAGTGATGGATTTCTGATGCTTTTCATTATCCAAATGGGTGTCCAATTCTGCATCAAGCATATGTTCTACAGCTCGTTTATGCATTTCTTTGAAGAAAGAGGTTAAGTCTTCTCCATTTTTAAAGGACTTATAGAAATCCTTGTTGTTTAATAAGTCTTCTTTGTCTATCATAACTATGTAATGGTTAAAAATAA
>NZ_QICX01000032.1:0-1188 GCF_003201365.1 Chryseobacterium sp. CBTAP 102 | reverse complement strand
ACCAGGAAGATCTTCCGGAAGAAAATTTTGTCGACAAATTTTTCCCGGTTCTGAAAGATATCAGCTCTCCAGGAAAAAATTTTGTCGACTTATATTAAAATAAACCGAATAATTATTCGGTTTTAAAGATTTTCTAAATATTTTTTTGCTCTTTTGGAATGATTAAAAGCGTTTCTTATTACTGTTTCTCTGTCTTGACTGTTATGTGTGGCCCATCCCTTCAAATATCGTACAGAGTTGATAAATTCGCTTAAAATTCCGAACTGAAGACAAATTAACATACTTCCCATTTCTGCTATTAATTCCTCAAAAGAATAACTTTCTTTATCCTTGTGCCCTTTCAAATCTCTGTTTAATCTATCATCATGACCCGTCCAATGGATCACCTCATGAAATAGAGTACTATAGTATTTATCAGAAGAAATAAAGAATTCTCTAGGTGGTAACTGGATATAATCTAAACTAGGCGAATAAAAGGCTACTTCTTTAAGTCCAAAAGTAAGTTTTAAGTTTCCTTTTTCCTGAATCGTAGATATAAAGTTTTCGCAATTTTGTTGCTCTTCAATTTCATTTTCTGCCGGTCCTTCCTCTTGCACATCCAAATTAATTTCTGAAAGGTTTTCTATCAATTCAGAATTAAAAACAACATAGGTTTTCGGGCATGGAATTTTTTGAATTCTCTTTTTTTCTTCCTCGTTCATAGAAATGACCTGCTGTAAGGTATAATTTTTATTGTTTTCTTTATCTTTATATAAGAATGTAAAGAATTCAATCAAGCATCCTTTTGCTCCTTTCTTAAGCCTTCCTCCTGCATTTGAAATATTATTGAAGGTAGCATATTTGCAGGTTTTAAAACCTTTTGCAATTGTGTCAATCATTAACGCCACAACATTAATTCCAGAGTATTTTTTTTGCGTGAATAAATTAGTCGGGTAAATAGTGCTAAGGTCTGCATAAGCTTCCCAATCTCCGCTCTTCACTTGGTCTAAGTTCTCTAATATTTTAGAAATAAACTTGTCCTCTTTAGGTTCTGAATAATTTTTTTTTCTGAAAGATTTAACGGCTGTTTTCATGTCTGCAAAAATTTAAAGTGTTGTTATATTGATTTTTATTACATAGTAAAGGTACGGAAATAAACCGAATAAACCAAATATTTATTACATTTATTCATTAAACGTTTCTATTGTA
>NZ_QICX01000031.1:0-1192 GCF_003201365.1 Chryseobacterium sp. CBTAP 102 | reverse complement strand
AAAGTTTATTGAATTTTGTTTCAATAAACTTTTTTTATGGCTGAAAATTCAAAAAAAATCGTTGTTGGGGTTGCAAAAGTTTGGATGTGATTTCCTGGGGAAAGCAAAACGGTAAGCGTCGTTTTAAATGTAAAAACTGTGGCCTTTATTTTACTTCAGAGAATAAATCTGTTAGTCTAAAAAACAAAGAAACTTGGTTTAAAAAATGGATTGTCGGGAAACAGACTTATGATCAGATTTCAGCAGCATCGGGATATTCCTTAACTACTCTTCAACGGTATTTTAATGTGATGCTTAGTAAAGCTCCAAAACTCAGTTACAGTCATAACAAGGAAGTTTATTTACTCATCGACGGCACCTATTTTTCTAATGAAATCTGTCTGGTTGTTTATAGAGACAATGTTTTTAAACAAACCCAGCTTTACAGAATTACTGACGGAGAGCATTATGAAGAACTCAAAGAGGATTTGGAGAATATTCTGAATTTGGGAATAAAAATTGGCGGGATAACCTGCGATGGTGATAAATCTCTACTGAAAGCTATCCGGAAAGTTTGTCCTAAGGTTCCTGTTCAGAGATGTTTGGTCCATATTCAGAGAATGTGTAAGATATGGCTTTCCGCCTATCCAAAATCTGTAGCTGGTTTTGAGTTACGTGAAATTGTCTGCAAAATTCATTTTATCGATAATGAAGTTAAAAAGCAGTATTGGATCAAAGAGTTTTTGGATTGGTCTGAAAAGCATAAAGAATTTTTGAATGAAAAATCATACAGCCAGGAAACCGGAAGATATTGGTATACTCATAAGATGGTGAGAAGATGTTTTTCTGTTATCAGAAAGGCTTTGCCAAATATGTTTACCTTTCTTCAAAATCCTAAAATCCCGAAAACAACCAACGGAATAGAGTCTTTTTTCGGTCATCTGAAAGGTAATCTTAATATTCATCGGGGGCTTACCAAAAGCCGGAGAAAAAAGTTTATCCAATGGTATCTTTTTTATAAAAATCTAAAATCGTAAAAGGTTTTTTTAGCCATAAAGCTGTTCCAATAATTTACAAAAAGAGGATGGAAAAACCATCCTCTAAACTATTGTTTACAGCGTTGATTGTATTGCTGGTAAGTTGCTCCTCAGCATTGCTTACTTCCTCTTCCAATCAACTGTAAAATATTACGAATTATTTTTGACAAAAACAC
>NZ_QICX01000030.1:0-1286 GCF_003201365.1 Chryseobacterium sp. CBTAP 102 | reverse complement strand
AATATTTATAACGCAGACGGAACTCTTACAGGCAACCGTACCGTTACACAGGGAGCCAATACCCTGGCCTTTACAGGAACGCAGACCAATGCATTCTCTGTAGATGGAAATACTTTATCTGTGGATGCTGCCAATGGCCGTTTAGGAGTTGGTACCACAACCCCTTCAAACAAATTACACGTAGAAGGCAGCCAGCTGCTTAATGCCGCCGTTACAACAGCCCAGACTAAAAATGCATTAGAAATTAATGTTGGACAGGATGGTTTCAGCTATGGTAATCGTGCAGAAAATTTCGGGATCAATATGAAGTCTTCTTCTTCTGCATCTACAGGACCTATTTCACGTATTAACTTTGGTGATGTTTCCACAACAACAGCAACAGGTAATCGTTACCTGTCTTTTAGTGTTGGTCAAACCCCTAACGAGCTGATGTACCTTACAGATGCTAACTCCGGAAGAGTGGGAATAGGAACGGTGTCTCCCACCAATAAGTTAGTGGTTACAGGTATTAATGCCCAACCTTCAGCATTAGGTACAGCCAATACCAATGCCACGCTTAGAATTGATGGAAACACCAGCCATGCTCTGGACTTCGGAACCTATACCAACTCTCCCTTTGGATCTTATATTTCAAGTCAGAACAAAACTGCTGCTACAGGTCTTCCTTTAGTGTTGAATCCAGTGGGCGGAAATGTAGGAATTGCTACAGCATCCCCCGGAACAGCACTGGATGTGAATGGAGCCATTACCAACCGTGAAACTGTATTAGCTGTTTCAGGCAACAGTGTTACAGTTCCTGCCAATGTAAGCCAGGTACAGATTACCGGAGCTGCTACAGCCAATGTTGCCATTTCTGCACCTGCTGCTCCCAACCCCGGCCAGAGACTGATAGTTTATAATAATACTACAGGAGGATTTGGAACTACACTGGATGGCATAACTGTTCCTAATGGCAAAGCATTGGAATTTGTTTTCAGTAACTCATTCTGGAGGTCTACCGATGGAGGCTCAGCTGGAACTTCCCCTACTAATATCTATACCGCAGACGGTACTCTTGCAGGGAACAGAACGGTAACACAGGGAGCCAATACCCTGGCCTTTACAGGAACACAGACCAATGCATTTTCTGTGGATGGAAGTACCTTATCAGTGGATGCTGCCAATGACCGTGTAGGTCTCGGCACCACTACTCCTGATACCAAACTTACTATCAGTACCCCTGATAATAGTTTTGGTTTGAATCATACCAACGGCACAGTTAATCTGAAAACCTATATTGGTGGAGG
>NZ_QICX01000029.1:0-2041 GCF_003201365.1 Chryseobacterium sp. CBTAP 102 | reverse complement strand
CCCAATTTGATTTGGGGGGCTTGGAACCGGTGATATTCCTTTGTAAATGAAATAGGGACAAGGGAAGCGCAGGGGCCATATAAACCCTCAAATTCTGGCGAAATTCTTGCCCGGAAAGGGTAAGGCCCGGGGGAAAGAATTATGACGGAATTTGTAGCCTTTTGGAATAATCAGGCCGGGAACCCGGCAGAGGGAAGACAAGCTCTTGGAACCTGGCGCAATTGTTGACGGAGGGGCCGAAGCCGGGAAAGAATTGTGACAGGTTCCAAATCCTTTCTCTCCGGAAATTTGGCGACAAAATTAAAACCAGGAAGATCTTCCGGAAGAAAATTTTGTCGACAAATTTTTCCCGGTTCTGAAAGATATCAGCTCTCCAGGAAAAAATTTTGTCGACTTATATATTATGAATTAATAATCATCATAATATTGGTACTCTCCATTTTTATAGTCAGCTTCATAATTTAGAACATCAAAATCATCCCCATCTTTAATATATTCTATGTGCTGTTTTGATTTTAAATATTCCTTTTCAGTAATAACGTCATAACATTCACTGTTATGATCGTAGACTAAAATATACTTTCTCATATCTTCAATATTTCTCGATTACCATTGTAAGAAACATTAACACTAAAATAAGCAATATACCTGCTATTGACTTTAAATAATCCTGTTTTAATTTTATGATTTTCATATCTGCAAAAATTTAAAGTTTATTAGAATAAATAGAATATATATTCTATTTCATTTGTAAGTATTTTTTATTATAACATTTCTTTATTACAGTCATAAAGAATTCTTCTTTTTCAGAGAAGATTCTTTCTCCATCCATGAAAAATATTTCCGGACTTTTTCTTAAATAGTCACTTTCAAATTTCTTAAACTCTTTACTAAAAGTTATTACAAAGAAAGCCCTGAAGTAGAATTTAATTTTTTTCATGGGATTGTGCTTTTTTAAGTTCATCCTGAAGCTCTCCGGATTTATTATTAATTAGGTAATCTACTGTCCCTACTACCATATAATAATTAGGAATTTCATCATTAAGTATCATTTCAACAGCTCTTAGATTTGCTTCTTTCCTTGAAGCTTTCGCACCAAAATAATAACCTGCTAAAAATTCTAAAGTAAGTGCTATGATAGCACCAATACCGATTAAGATAGTTTTTTTCATATTGCAAAAATTTAAAGTTTATTAGAATAAACAGAATATATATTCTATTTTAGTTTAAAAAAAAGGGGGTTTCCTCCCCCCCTAAGGTTTCCCTGGATTACTCCCCTGAAGTTTCTTCTGCCGGCTTTGCTCCTAATAAAAGAAGTTCATCTATACGAATTTCAGTTACATATCTTTTTACACCATCCTTATCATCATAAGACCTGTACGTAAGCTTTCCTTCTATTGCAATTTCTTGCCCTTTCTTGACATACTTGCTCAATATCTCTGCAACTTTTCCAAATGCAATAAGGTTGTGCCATTGTGTTTCTTCTACCTTTTCACCTTTTGCATTGGTGTAATTTTCTTTAGTTGCAAGACTTACAGAAGCCTTAAGTTGGTTGTTTTCAAATGTGATTGTTTCAACTTCTTTTCCTGTTCTACCTATTAAGGTAACTTTGTTTCTTAGTGACATAGTGTTAATTTTTAATGATTAATATTGATTTTTATTACATAGTAAAGGTACGAAATTAAACCGAATAAACCAAATATATATTCTATTATTTTTGATTAATTTTTCCCTTTTTTCGCAGAATTAATAAGTTTCGGTTCTTAGTATTTCGCCAGATTTAGCGTTTTTGTTTTTTTTATTTTTTTTGATTAAAATATCATGTTTTTCTTGGCCATAAAATTTGTCGCTTTCTTTTATATAGTAGCAGTTTAAAACATCAGAATTTTCAATATTAAAATTTACTATTAGAGTTAATTTTGTCATAATTATGTGATTTTAAAGTATTGTTATATTGATTTTTATTACATAGTAAAGGTACGGAAATAAACCGAATAAACCAAATATTTATTACATTTATTCATTAAACGTTTCTATTGTA
>NZ_QICX01000028.1:0-4012 GCF_003201365.1 Chryseobacterium sp. CBTAP 102 | reverse complement strand
AAGTCGCTGACCGGGATTAGGAGCAGCAAATGCTGAAATGGCCACATTGGCTGTAGCAGCTCCGGTAAGCCGTACCAAACTCACATTAGCAGGAATATCAACCGCATTACCAGCAACGGCTAAAGCGGTTTCACGGTTGGTAATAGCTCCGTTTACATCTAAAGCTGTACCTGGAGAAATTGTACCAATTCCGACATTTCCATTGGGAGACATTATCAAATCATCCTTAGCCTGAGCGGCAGAAGGCACTCCGGTTGCTGGATTATTTTTTAGCCCATCAACACTAAATATTCCCTGAGGATTACCTGTATTAATCCCCACTTGTGATCTGACCGCCAGTGAAAACATAACAAATATGCCTGTTAACAATAATTTTTTTTTCATCATTTGTGTATTAATTAATTTAAATAAATTAGTTAGGTATTAAAAAATCATTTATGTTGTAAATAGTGTCATAGAATTAAGACAGTGCAATATTAGAACACTTGAAATAAAATCCAAACTCCAACCCTACATCATCCCTACATCACGATACATCATTCATACATTATATCTTAAATATTCAAAAACTCATATAAAAAAACATTCCTAATTCAAATAATCTATATATTTAAAATAATCTACTATCTAATTATAAAAATTACAATGAATTGTTTATTGATTCCTTTTTTATCGAAAGTTAATAATATCAAAAAAAGGTTATTACTTTTTCAAAATCACAGAAATAAGGAACAACTAACCTCCAAAATAATAAATGACAAAATTAACGGGCTAATGTGCCTGAAGTAAAGGGGCGGAAAGTAAAGTTCCGAAATGATACTGTACATCTCTTACCATGCAAAAAAGAATCATTTTGGTTAATAAGAGAATTATTCTCCATCTGCTTAATAGTAATCATTATGGAAAAAACTAAACAACTATATTCTTTTTATGATCAATCCATTAAAAATTCTAAAACTTATACCATAATATAATCAGAAAAAGAAAAGTATTAAGTTCCTTGACAATAATTCAGATGAAAAACGGTGTTATAATGCATGGACAGCATCACAAGTTCCCGGACAAAAAGAAATCCCCAATATAATCCAAAACTGAATAGCTTTGTAGTGTTAATCAAAATTTTTATAGCTCAAATATAGATCTGAAAAAACGATACAGATCAGTCTCAGCTTCCAGATTTAGTTTTTTTCGTATCCTATACTTTTTTGTCTGTACAGATCTGTGTTCCATAGAGATATACTGAGCAATTTCCTTTGACGAAAAACCCAGCCATATCATAGCGCAAAAAGATAAATCAGATTTAGAAAGATTAGAATTTATTTTTAACAACTCATTACATAATTCCGGATATGCTTCCTGAAATTTAGGAAAAAAATCAGTTTTCTTTTCTTTGGCAAGCTGGATGATATTTTCATAATTTTCATTGAGCTTTCTTTTCAGATCTTTCGTTTCTTTTTCTATTTCAGAAATTATTTTTTCGCTTTCCATGAGCTTCTTTCTCTTCTTTCTTATACGTAAATAAAGGTAAATGGTAACTAAAATAATCAACAATATTGAAATACTACTATACCATAAAGTGGCATTATTTTGATTTTTAAGTTGAACCTTTTCATTTTCGCTTTCTTTATTCAATCTGTTAATGGAAAGATCTATGGCTTGGTTTTGGTTGGCATCCAAGCTGTCTTGCAATGAGATCGATTTATTAAGATATTCATTTTCTTTATCAGAATTTCCTTCTTTTTTATAAAGTGTAGACAATTCCTTATAATTGTTAAGAATAATTGCCGGCCTATTAACCTGCTTTGCAAACTCTATAGACCTCTTAATTACATCAATGGCCTGGCTATTTTTCCCCTGACTTTTCAGAAATGTTCCATAATTCTTTAAAACAACAGCCCTCTGATATTTGTTATTTTTGAAATTTTTGGTTTCTAAAAGTGCAAAAGCTTTTTGAAAATAATACTTCGCAGAATCAGGTTTCACGTCAAAAAAAGTGTAGTGCTGTGCAATATTAGCTACATCCAGTGGGTTCGCATCTATTTTCATTGATTTATGAAGATAAATAATTGCAGAATCTGGTTGATTCACCTTGTACATGTACACAGATCTGGTTGAATAGACGTAGCGTAAAAACAGACGGCATTCACGGTTATTTCTGTTTAACTTTAACCCATAGTTCATAGCTTTTGAATTATATCCCAAAGCTAATTTGCTTACATTCATCTTATTATAAACTTGTGCGTACTCAGCATTTATTTTACCTATAAGAAAATCATTTTTGCTTTTCTTAGATATATCCTCAGCTTTGTTCAGGTATTCTAATCCCTTCTTTAAATCTTCTTTAAATATAAATCGGTTGGCAATATTGGCATATCCCATTGCCTCTCCTTCACGATAATTAATTTGAACGGCTATTTTTATGATCCCTTTATTCCAACGGATGAGATCATCATCAGAAATTCTCGTTCGGAGTACTTCGTTTGTTTTTATCAATAAAGAATCAATATCATTTTTCGTGTATTGCTGTGAAAATAGCTTAATACAGAACATTAAGAAAGAAAATAAAATTATTTTTTCTATTTTTTTAAAAAAAAACATAATAACTAGTAATTACTTAAAATAACAAAATTTCAATAACATTATCATGACAAGCGTATCAGATCAGCATATTCAAAATAGGTAAACCACAAGTGGTAAAAGATTGAAAATAAACACATTAAATACATTAATGTGTTATTCCGCAAAACATAATAAGCTTTGAATCTGCATATTATTTTTTTTGCAAAATCCGGAATCATGTAAGAGCTTTTCATAGAACAATTAATTGCAGTTTTATTTGGTAACACTGAATTAGGATTATTTTTATTAGCCCGGCAAGAATAGATAAAATAATTATAAGTAAATAAAATGCTTTTCTCATATAAGTGAAATGTTTGTGTATTTTTCAGTAAGGTTAAGAAAAATGCAGAAAAAGCACATGATAATATGATACATCAAAAATACAACATCATGCATTAACGCGATAAAAAGACGGATTCTTAGTTGCTAATTTTTTGTTAATGTTTTGAATTTCATTAAAGCAAAGGAAATCCAGCTGTGGAAATCTTAAAAAACGTTCCATATTTCAACAGGATTTTATTGCAAAAATAGTACAGCGAGCTTACTGAATCATAACAACACATCAAACAACAAATAGATCAGTCAATACCGGAATAGTTCAAAATTATCTTTGCAATCAATTTATATTTTAGTTTTTTAAGTGAATTATTAGAAACACAATAAGATAACTGAGAACATGCAGCACACAGAAAATAAATCACATTCATACGTATTAATTTATTAATAATTTTCCCATATATCAATCTTCTTTTTTTAACAAAAATACCATATGATGTATGTCAAATGTATACATATTGTACCTATGATGTATATATAAATCAAATTACAAACTCCACCAGGTATTACTTTTGCCAGCTGATTTAAAAATGAAATAATGCATAAGCATATTAGGACATTCAACTTCAATGATAGAACTATCAACACAAATAAATATTAATTTAAATTTATTATATATTATGAAAAAAAAATTATTACTAGCAAGTGTGCTCACTACTTTTTCATTGGTTGCAAAATCACAGGTGGGGATTAATACGTCAACCCCTGGCGCAACTCTTGAAGTAGCAGCTAAAAACAGCACAGGTACAGGTCCTGCAGTGGAAGGCCTCCTTATTCCAAGAGTAGACAGACAAAAAGCTCAGAGTATGACCGGAGTTCCGTCATCAACATTGATCTATGTAAATAATGTAAGTACAGGAACACAAACCGGGACTGCTTTAAATATAGATGTTGTTGGATACTATTATTATAATGGAACAGCTTGGGTAAAGCTGCATAATCCGGCAAATACTGTAACAGGTAATATTTATAACGCAGACGGAACTCTTACAGGCAACCGTACCGTTACACAGGGAGCCAATACCCTGGCCTTTACAGGAACGCAGACCAATGCATT
>NZ_QICX01000027.1:0-4475 GCF_003201365.1 Chryseobacterium sp. CBTAP 102 | reverse complement strand
AATGCATTGGTCTGCGTTCCTGTAAAGGCCAGGGTATTGGCTCCCTGTGTAACGGTACGGTTGCCTGTAAGAGTTCCGTCTGCGTTATAAATATTCACAGAAGAAGTTCCAGCTGAGCCTCCATCGGTAGACCTCCAGAATGAGTTACTGAAAACGAATTCCAGTGCCTTACCATTTGGAATGGTAACGCCATCCAGTGTTGCTCCAAATCCACCTGTAGTAGCATTATAGACAATAAGTCGCTGACCGGGATTAGGAGCAGCAAATGCTGAAATGGCCACATTGGCTGTAGCAGCTCCGGTAAGCCGTACCAAACTCACATTAGCAGGAAGAGAAACCGCATTACCAGCAACGGCTAAAGCGGTTTCACGGTTGGTAATAGCTCCGTTTACATCCAATGTGGTACCGGGAGTGGTAAGACCCAGCCCCAGATTTCCATTAGAAGTCACCACCACATCATCTTTAGCCTGAGCGGCAGAAGGCACTCCGGTTGTTGGGTTATTTTTTAACCCATCAATGTTAAATACCCCCTGAGGATTGGTTGTATTAATTCCCACCTGTGATTTTGCCACAAATGAAAAAGTGGTAAGCAATCCTGCTAGTAATAAATTTTTTTTCATAATGTATGGTATTTGAATTTAAATTAGACTAAGATTTTCTTTTATAAAAGCTCTATATTAACTTCGAGCATCCTTATGTTTTATATTTAATATTGACTAATAGAGTAATAGTTTTAATTTGTAGTATTGAATGTTTTAATTAAAAATGAGTATTTGGTGTAATTGATTTCATTGTTACATATCCATATGAATGAAATCTCTTAAGCTTTAGAAAAATTACTGAGGTCAGAAGTAATATTGAAAAAGGCTGAAAATATTATATGAACCTGAGTAAATGAATTTGTTATTATTTTCCTGTTTTAAATTTTATAAGGCAAAACTAAGGTTTATTGCAGATTGTATTATATTTTTCACATACAGCAAAAATGCATCATGTGTGCATTATATATACATCTTATATACATCAACTTGTGTTATTTTTATATTTTTTTTATTTTTTTTATCCTTTTTATGTGAAATAATTAATCTATTGTAACTTTTTTTCTCTTTATATTTAAATCTTTAAAAGCGGTATTGTTAGAATTCATACTCAATTTCTTTTTTTTAGATAATAAAAAATTCTCTTCAATAAGTATTTTGAAGAGAATTTTTTGTTTGGATATTCCGGTAGACTTATTTATTTTATTCTTTACTACTATGGAATGGATGAAGCTTTTGCAGCTTCGGTACTGCTGCCTCCAAGATTATAATTAGTAATACTCAAGCCTAGTAATTTATTAATATAATCAGTGTTAAAGGGAAGAAGTATTGATAGTATGAAACAACAAATAAGTAAAATTAAAAATACTTTATCTGGTATTATACCTTAAGATAATAATAGCTTATTCTTTTTTTAAAGATGTTTTTCTGAGAATTGTAAGATTTGAATTCATTCTCAAATGTTCTCACCACCTGTGAATCTGTTTTGTAATTTTTACCTTAACCGTTTCACAGAAACCTGTGTAACAGGCCCTGAACCTGTAGATCCTGAACTAAAAGCCTTCAAACTTATATCCTGTGTATTCGCTGCTCTGAATGAGTAAGTAGTTGACGCGAACATTGGAATAGAAGTAATCAAGGTATAAGTCTGCAGTTGATTTGGCGTTGCATTATAATCATTAACTCTGGCAACCCAACTATTGGTTCCATTGTCCCATATGCCAATTACTGGGCTTGATCCCCCGGTAGAATTTACTGACAATTGTACATTCATTGTAATCAGATAGACCCCGTCATTTGATACTTTAAAAGAATTGGAAGTAGCTGTACCGGTATATAGATTCTCGTTGTCTATAATTTCATTGGTCAAACTTCCTATAGCTGTAGCAACACCATTACCAACTATTGAATAATCAGTCGTCATTTGTACAGATATTTCCTGAGCTACTATAAACTGGCCGTTTACAGCGATTATAGTTCCTGTGGCGTTCGGAACACCGGCCAGAGTCTGCCATGAAGGGGCAACTCCAGGACCATTGGATTTAAGAACCTGGCCTGCAGTACCAGGATTTCCCGCAGTGGAGGCTGTGCCTCCTACATTTAATTCGTTGGTAATCTGAACAGTACCATTTATATGAAGTTTCTCCTGTGGAGTCGATGTTCCTACACCCACATTTCCCCCGGAATCAACGGTCATTCTTTGGGTGTTATTGGTAAAAACATTAACAGGAATTGCTGTGCTGGATCCCATATCCAAACTGGTACTATTTCCATAAGCACTGACTATTGCTTTTCCATTATCATTTGCATACACCGATAAATTTGCCGCACCTCCATTAGCAAGAAATGATCCCCTTGAAGAACCTTTTGCTGTTACAATGCCTTCAGTCCCAGTCGTTCCAATAGTCACATTATTGGTTCCATTTGTAAAAGCCAGTGAATTTCCTGCGGTACTAACCACTCTGTTTCCCCCAAGAGTACCGTCTGCGGTATAGATATTAGTAGGAGAAGCTCCAACTGAGCCACCATCTGTAGGCCTCCAGAATGAATTACTGAAAACAAACTCCAGGGCTTTGCCATTAGGAATGGTAACGCCATCCAGCGTAGCCCCAAATCCACCTGTAGTAGCATTATAGACAATAAGCCGCTGACCGGGATTAGGGGCAGCAAATGCTGAAATGGCCACATTGGCTGTAGCAGCTCCGGTAAGCCGTACCAAACTCACATTAGCAGGAACAGAAACCGCATTACCTGCAACAGCTAAAGCGGTTTCACGTGTGGTAATGGCTCCATTTACATCCAATGTGGTACCAGCAGTGGTAAGACCCAGTCCCATGTTACCATTAGACATCATTACCAGATCATCCTTAGCCTGAGCGGCAGTAGGTACTCCTGTTGCTGGATTATTTTTTAGCCCATCAACATTGAATACTCCCTGAGGATTAGGTGTATTAATCCCCACTTGTGACTTTGCCACAAGCGAAAAGGTGGTAAGAAAGCCTGCTAGTAATAAATTTTTTTTCATAATGTATGGTATTTGAATTTAAATCAAACTAAGATCTTCTTTTATATATCAAAGGCTCTGTAATAACTGCAGAGCATCCTTATGTTTTTTATTTGATATTGAGAATAGGCTAATAGTTTTAATTTGTAGTATTTGATATTTGTAAAATGAATTTTTTGTGTAATTGATTTCATTGTACATAATCATATGATTGAAATTTCTTAAGCTTAAGAAAATAACTAAGGCCAGAAATTATATTGAAAAAGGCTGAACATATTATCTGAAACTGAATATATATGAATTTGTTATTATTTTCCTGATTTAGATTTATTGAAGCAAAACTAACGCTTTTCCAGATTGTAGTATATTTTACGTATACAGCAATCATACATCATGCGCATGTTGCATATACATCATATATACATTATTCCAGTGTTTTTTTATCCTTTTTATGTGAAATAATTAATTTGTTATACCTTTCTATTTAAATCTTAAAAAAATGTGTTGTTAGAATTCATATTTAATTTTTTTTGATAATAATAAATCCTCTTCAAAATACTTATTGAAGAGGATTTATTGTTTGGGATATATTCCGGTAGACTGATTTATCTTATTCTTTACTACTATGGAACAGGTGAAGCTGTCGCTGCTCCGGTACTGCTGCCTCCAAGATTATAACCACCATCACTCAAAGTAGTCATTTGCTCGTTGGAAATGATCAGCAATCTGATTCCCCATACAAATGTACTTCCTGATGAAGTAGTTGCATTAGGAACATCAGCATATATTCTCCAGGTTCCGTTCTGCGAAAAGGTATAGATGTCCGGCACCTGAAAATCAAAACTGGTGGAACCATTACCTTTAAAGCCGGCACTGGTGGAGCTATGATTATTGGTATCAAATCCAACAACAATAGCCGTATATTTATTTGTAGGTATTTTTGTATCAAAATTAGATACAAAATCTCCATTTGGGTTTGTAAAGGAGTAGTATTTAAAGTACATTTTTGAAACAGGTCCTATTTTTCCCCAGTCAGGAGCTGAACTTGTTCCTCCGTTATAATAAATTCCTTCTCCCTGAGGTGACATGGCTGTATTATTGTTATAAACCAGAAGCCCTTTTGCTGGTGCGGGAACAGTGCTGGCATCCGATGTTGAGGACAGAGATACTCTAGGTAATAAAAGACCTTTATTGCTGGAGCTTATGTCCAGTAAAGCAGAGCTGTCCGGTATGCCTGTCCCTACTCCTACATTCCCGGAAGGAGTAATTACCACTTTTGTACTATTATTTGCTATCAGATTCAGATTATTTGAAGTAGTGGTCCCCAAGTAACCCGATCCTCCACCAATATAGGTTTTCAGATTAACTGTGCCGTTGGTATGATTCAAACCAAAACTATTATCAGGGGTACTGATAGTAAGTTTGGTATCAGG
>NZ_QICX01000026.1:0-5518 GCF_003201365.1 Chryseobacterium sp. CBTAP 102 | reverse complement strand
TATTACTCATTATGTATGAGTTTAGGGTTCCCTGCTTGGGTATAAAGCAAAAAAAATCCTTTATCAATAAGATAAAGGATTTTAAAAATAAAATAAAAACTGGCGGCGGCCTACTCTCCCGCGTTAGCAGTACCATCGGCGCTGGTGGGCTTAACTTCTGTGTTCGGAATGGGAACAGGTGAGCCCCACCGCTAAAACCACCCTAAAGAAGGTATATAGCTTTAAGCATTAGGCTTTACGCCTTAAGCTTATTGCGTTTTTAAGCGATAAAAACTTTCACAAAGACAAAACCTTTACTGCGCATAAAGTACTTGTCATTTATTATATGATAATTAGATATAGCAACCAAAGGCTATAAATCTACGGGTAATTAGTACTACTTGGCTATGACATTACTGTCTTTACACCTATAGCCTATCAACGTCGTCATCTACAACGACCCTTAAAAGATGTCTCATCTTGAGGCGAGTTTCGCACTTATATGCTTTCAGTGCTTATCTCTTCCAAACGTAGCTACTCAGCGGTGCACCTGGCGGTACAACTGATACACCAGAGGTTTGTTCAATTCGGTCCTCTCGTACTAGAATCAAGCCCTCTCAAACATCTAACGCCCGCAATAGATAGAGACCGAACTGTCTCACGACGTTCTGAACCCAGCTCGCGTGCCACTTTAATGGGCGAACAGCCCAACCCTTGGGACCTTCTCCAGCCCCAGGATGTGACGAGCCGACATCGAGGTGCCGAACCTCCCCGTCGATGTGAGCTCTTGGGGGAGACTAGCCTGTTATCCCCGGAGTACCTTTTATCCTATGAGCGATGGCCCTTCCATACGGAACCACCGGATCACTATGTCCTGCTTTCGCACCTGATCGACTTGTGGGTCTCACAGTCAAGCACCCTTATGCCATTACACTCTACGCACGGTTACCAAGCGTGCTGAGGGTACCTTTGAAAGCCTCCGTTACTCTTTTGGAGGCGACCACCCCAGTCAAACTACCCACCACGCAATGTCCTTCCTTTCAGAAGTTAGGCTCCAAGTAAGTAAAGGGTGGTATTTCAACGTTGGCTCCACAAACACTAGCGTGCCTGCTTCAAAGCCTCCCACCTATCCTACACATTACTTACTCAAAGTCAATACGAAGTTATAGTAAAGGTTCACAGGGTCTTTTCGTCCCATTGCGGGTAATCGGCATCTTCACCGATACTACAATTTCACCGAGCTCGTGGCTGAGACAGTGCCCAGATCGTTACACCATTCGTGCAGGTCGGAACTTACCCGACAAGGAATTTCGCTACCTTAGGACCGTTATAGTTACGGCCGCCGTTTACTGGGGCTTCAGTTAATGCCTTCGGTTTAACCCTAAGCACCTTCCTTAACCTTCCAGCACCGGGCAGGTGTCAGACCCTATACAGCATCTTTCGATTTAGCAGAGTCCTGTGTTTTTGATAAACAGTCGCCTGGGCCTCTTCACTGCGGCCAACATTGCTGCTGGCGTCTCTTCTTCCGAAGTTACGAGACTATTTTGCCTAGTTCCTTAGCCACGACTCACTCGAGCACCTTAGGATTCTCTCCTCGACCACCTGTGTCGGTTTTGGTACGGGTTGCTTCACTTCGGCTTTTCTTGGATCAGATTACTCTACAGCAGCTTCGCCCGAAGGCTAAGCCTTGACTATTCCGTCAGTCTCCAGCAGATACATCCAACCGTCCCCTTTTATTGTGAGCAAGTATGGGAATATTAACCCATTGTCCATCCACTACCCCTTTCGGGTTCGCGTTAGGTCCCGACTAACCCTCAGCTGATTAGCATGGCTGAGGAAGCCTTGGTCTTTCGGTGAGCAGGTTTCTCGCCTGCTTTATCGTTACTTATGCCTACATTTTCTTTTCTATCCGCTCCACAATACCTCACAGTACTGCTTCGGCGCAAATAGAATGCTCTCCTACCAGATATATATAATATATAAATCCATAGCTTCGGTAATATGTTTATGCCCGATTATTATCCATGCCGGACCGCTCGACTAGTGAGCTGTTACGCACTCTTTAAATGAATGGCTGCTTCCAAGCCAACATCCTAGCTGTCAATGCAGTCCAACCGCGTTGTTTCAACTTAACATATATTTGGGGACCTTAGCTGTTGGTCTGGGTTCTTTCCCTCTCGGACATGGACCTTAGCACCCATGCCCTCACTGCCGCACAACATTTATTAGCATTCGGAGTTTGTCAGGAATTGGTAGGCGATGAAACCCCCGCATCCAATCAGTAGCTCTACCTCTAATAAACTTTTTGCGACGCTGCACCTAAATGCATTTCGGAGAGTACGAGCTATCTCCCAGTTTGATTGGCCTTTCACCCCTACCCACAGGTCATCCGAAGACTTTTCAACGTCAACCGGTTCGGTCCTCCACTCTGTGTTACCAGAGCTTCAACCTGCCCATGGGTAGATCACAAGGTTTCGCGTCTAATCCTACTAACTATGCGCCCTATTCAGACTCGCTTTCGCTCCGGCTCCGGTACTTAATACCTTAACCTCGCTAGTAAAATTAACTCGTAGGCTCATTATGCAAAAGGCACGCCGTCACAGCTTTACGCTGCTCCGACCGCTTGTAGGCGTACGGTTTCAGGTTCTATTTCACCCTTCTATTCGAAGTGCTTTTCACCTTTCCTTCACAGTACTTGTTCACTATCGGTCTTTCAGGAGTATTTAGCCTTGGAGGATGGTCCCCCCATATTCAGACAGGATTTCACGTGTCCCGCCCTACTCATTTATCATCCAAATATGCCTTTCATATACGGGGCTATCACCCTCTATGGCTGTTCTTTCCAGAACATTCTATTAAACATAAAAAGACTTTTGGGCTAATCCGCTTTCGCTCGCCACTACTTACGGAATCTCTTCGATTTCTTTTCCTCCGGGTACTTAGATGTTTCAGTTCTCCGGGTTTGCTCCTCTTACGAGGTGACATGTCTTCAACATGCCGGGTTGCCCCATTCGGACATCTGCGGATCTATTCGTGTGTGCCAATCCCCGCAGCTTTTCGCAGCTTACCACGTCCTTCTTCGCCTCTGAAAGCCTAGGCATCCGCCATACGCCCTTAACGATTTCTTTCCTATTGGTTACTCAAGCGCTTTATGCGCTCGGTTTTCTCTTTGTGATGTCTTTACCGTTAATGTCAATGATCTTAATGTCTTCTTGTACAACTGATGAACAGATGTTGTTTTTGGCTCCATCCGTAACTTTTAAATCAGTCTTCCAAAACTGTGGAGAATAAGGGAGTCGAACCCTTGACCTCCTGCGTGCAAGGCAGGCGCTCTAGCCAGCTGAGCTAATTCCCCCTCTAGTCAGATGTTAGATGTTAGTAATTAGATATTAGTAAAAAACTAACTTCTAATTTCTAATTTCTAACCTCTATTTCAATTAGTAGTCTCGGGCAGGCTCGAACTGCCGACCTCTACATTATCAGTGTAGCGCTCTAACCAGCTGAGCTACGAGACTCTATTATGAGTGATGAGTAATGAGCGATAAGTAATAATTTCCATATACCTTACAACTCTACTTCTTACTCGTTTTCTCTTCCCGTTTACTAATTTCTAGTGGGTTATGTTTTTATATTTAAATTATAAGTAATGGGTAATAAGTAATATGATCTTCCAAACTGTTACACTTGGCTCTTTTTACTTTTACCTTTTTACTTATAAACCAACCAAACAAAAAACTAAAGCTTTACTTTGAACAAGTACTTTGTGTCTAAGACACTGATTTTGTTTAACGTCTTTAAGACGCTCTAAAATGAGATGTTCCAGCCGCACCTTCCGGTACGGCTACCTTGTTACGACTTAGCCCTAGTTACCTGTTTTACCCTAGGCAGCTCCTGTTACGGTCACCGACTTCAGGTACCCCAGACTTCCATGGCTTGACGGGCGGTGTGTACAAGGCCCGGGAACGTATTCACCGCGCCATGGCTGATGCGCGATTACTAGCGATTCCAGCTTCATAGAGTCGAGTTGCAGACTCCAATCCGAACTGAGACCGGCTTTCGAGATTTGCATCACATCACTGTGTAGCTGCCCTCTGTACCGGCCATTGTATTACGTGTGTGGCCCAAGGCGTAAGGGCCGTGATGATTTGACGTCATCCCCACCTTCCTCTCTACTTGCGTAGGCAGTCTCACTAGAGTCCCCAACTTAATGATGGCAACTAGTGACAGGGGTTGCGCTCGTTGCAGGACTTAACCTAACACCTCACGGCACGAGCTGACGACAACCATGCAGCACCTTGAAAAATGTCCGAAGAAAAGTCTATTTCTAAACCTGTCATTTCCCATTTAAGCCTTGGTAAGGTTCCTCGCGTATCATCGAATTAAACCACATAATCCACCGCTTGTGCGGGCCCCCGTCAATTCCTTTGAGTTTCAAACTTGCGTTCGTACTCCCCAGGTGGCTAACTTATCACTTTCGCTTAGTCTCTGAATCCGAAAACCCAAAAACGAGTTAGCATCGTTTACGGCGTGGACTACCAGGGTATCTAATCCTGTTCGCTCCCCACGCTTTCGTCCATCAGCGTCAGTTGTTGCTTAGTAACCTGCCTTCGCAATGGGTGTTCTAAGTAATATCTATGCATTTCACCGCTACACTACTTATTCCAGCTACTTCAACAACACTCAAGACATGCAGTATCAATGGCAGTTTCACAGTTAAGCTGTGAGATTTCACCACTGACTTACACATCAGCCTACGGACCCTTTAAACCCAATAAATCCGGATAACGCTTGCACCCTCCGTATTACCGCGGCTGCTGGCACGGAGTTAGCCGGTGCTTATTCGTATAGTACCTTCAGCTACCCTCACGAGGGTAGGTTTATCCCTATACAAAAGAAGTTTACAACCCATAGGGCCGTCGTCCTTCACGCGGGATGGCTGGATCAGGCTCGCACCCATTGTCCAATATTCCTCACTGCTGCCTCCCGTAGGAGTCTGGTCCGTGTCTCAGTACCAGTGTGGGGGATCACCCTCTCAGGCCCCCTAAAGATCGCAGACTTGGTGAGCCGTTACCTCACCAACTATCTAATCTTGCGCGTGCCCATCTCTATCCACCGGAGTTTTCAATTTAAAATGATGCCATTCTAAATATTATGGGGTATTAATCTTCCTTTCGAAAGGCTATCCCCCTGATAAAGGCAGGTTGCACACGTGTTCCGCACCCGTACGCCGCTCTCTGAATCCCGAAAGATCCATACCGCTCGGCTTGCATGTGTTAGGCCTCCCGCTAGCGTTCATCCTGAGCCAGGATCAAACTCTCCATTGTATGTTTGTCTGACTCACTCAAAGTTTTTTAACGCTTTAGTTTTTCCTTACTTGGTTGTTATATTGTATGTCAATGATCTTTTTATCTTTCGCTTTTTAACGAAGCAATCTTTCTGTCAGTGTCGCTCCGTATTTGCGAGTGCAAAAGTAAAACTTTATTTTTTAATGACCAAATGTTTCTGAAGAAAATTTTAAAGTTTTTTAAGTAACCTTAAC
>NZ_QICX01000025.1:0-8923 GCF_003201365.1 Chryseobacterium sp. CBTAP 102 | reverse complement strand
TACAATAGAAACGTTTAATGAATAAATGTAATAAATATTTGGTTTATTCGGTTTATTTCCGTACCTTTACTATGTAATAAAAATCAATATAACAACACTTTAAATTTTTGCAGTTATGGAAAGACACTCAGAACAATTGGCCAATGATCATTATAGACATTGCCACGGAACAGAACAAGTATGGAAATTCTTTGGTGATATTGTAATCACGGACGGAATTAAAGAAGTTGCAGAGAAAGAAAAATGCTTTTGGTTCCTGGATGTAATTTGCAGTTACCAATCCCAAGAAAATTTCAAAAATGCGCCTTATCAAAAATGGAAACTGGAAAGGATTGAGGATACTCAATTTTTGGTGACCGCTTCTAATTTGGATAATGGAGAAGCCCTGGCCACCCAGGAAATCGAATTTTCTGATTTTTTCTTTAGAGAATTAATCATGCTTAAAAAAGATAATGTAATCTTATTACCAAGTGAAGATTAATCAGTAAAAGCTTAAAATATAGTGATCGTCTAATGGTAGGACACATTTACTTAGGAGAATTGTATATCGTCTAATTATTGGCTTAAACCAATTATAGGATACCTAGATAATGAAATAAGAGTTCGAGTCTCTTTCGCTATATTGTAACAAAATCAATAGAATATGATCAATACAAAAATTATAACACTTGCAGAAAAAATATTTTCACCTAATAATGCAAAAAAAGTAGAATTAAATTTGGAAGCTGATTTGCTTACAGTGCGTGTTTTTAAGAAAAAAGATATTAACGGATGGTTCTCAATAGTTGAGATCAAACGATTTTATGAAAAGTGTGTTAATGAAAATCTGCTTAAATTTCGTTTTTCCTGGGAATTAACAAGTCTTGACCTGGATGATTGTAATTTTATTGAAATAAAATTTCATTTAATAAAGTATTAATATGGAAACAGGAAGTTATCTTTTATCAAATACATATTCAGTAGAAAATAATTCAATATATTTTTTTGAAGCTACAGTATATACAAAGAAATTTGGAGGTGTTTTTATTGAGAAAAAGTATTGGTATGGATATAATATTGATTGGTTTCAGAAATGGAACTGGTATTTTAAATATTGTGCTGCTTTGCTTCAAATAAAGTATCCGAGGTATGATGTTGATATAAAATGGGGAGCAAAAAAACCGGAATTAGTTGAGGATTTTAATATACTAAAACAACGGAAGGCAAAACAAGATATAACGACTTGCAAAAGAATGATTACTAAGTATGAGAATGCAATTTTACAATATAAGGAAATTGAACAACTAAAATTAATTCCTGATTGGGAAAACCCCAAATATTTAAAGGCATTAACCACCTTAGATAAATATAAAGATAGACTTTCAGAACTTATAAATGTAACACAATAAATATATTATTATGAACACTGAATTATCAAAAGAAATAATAGGGATAAAAGCTCTTAATTTGCTTTTTTTCAATTACACAACAGAAATGCTCAATGAAATGAAAACGGTACGAGAATTCAATCATTGTTGGGAAAATTACGTAAACCTGAATGAGCAAACTTATATGCAGATTTGGGAATTTTTTCTTACAAAAATTTCTTTCAAATCTCAATTAAAGTTGATGGAGATAGCTTTAAAATATTATGGGGAAGAATCTTCAAATCATTTTGTTAATGCTATTGCGACAGAGAAAATGTTAGAAGCTCATATTGCTAAACATAACGCTAAAAGAGAATAGTATGAAAATTTTAAATAAAATTCGGGATTATTTTCTAAGAAATTTTGAAAATAATACTGCACACTTAACAGAAGCTCAAAAGAAAACTAGACTTTCTTATGGAGTATTAGTTTTAAATATGTTTGCTGTAATGATATTAGCTGTAGTAAGTGCAATTTATATCAAAAGTCTGTTTATCTGCCTTTTAATTCAGCTTCCTCTTTTCATATTTTTTCATTATAATTTAAAAAAACATTCTAGAGATTTGAAAAGGCAAAAAAACGAGTAACGGAGGAAATATTTTATAACCTATATTCTTAGTTTAACTATGGATATTTCAGCCGGAATCCGGATTTTTTGTAAATTCCGCAAGCACCGGAGGGCGCCACGGGCTAAAACATTGAAAATCAAACATAACCAAAAAACGGAAAAATCTCATAATTCCAAGTTATGTTAAATGAGATTATATAAAATACTGAATATCAATTTAAAAAAAATATAATGCAAACAATAGAAACAATACAAAAAACAAAAACTGAAACTTTGAAAAAGAATGATAGAGTTGTAATGCATTCATGCTATGAAGCAACTTTGGATGAATTTAAAAAAATTTGGAAGTGCTCAACCAATAGCTATATAGACAAGTCAGGAGAAGAAGTCGTTTTTTTAGATGGGTTTTCTGGCTGTTTCTTAGTAAAATATCTACAACCTGTCTCTGTAAGAAAGAAAATTATTAAGTAACATGTTTGATATAGATATTACTCAATTTAGGTTTGATCATGGCCACGTAATTTATTCAAATCCTATTAATGGAAAAATATCAGCTTTTAATATCTCGGTATGCTATTGGACCAGTGCCGGAACAGCAGTTGATATTTGGGACGATGATTTTTCTGATTTCTTCAATGAAGTTTTGAATGAAAAAGAAGTATCATTACTAAAGAATGAATATAACAATGAGCAGGAAGTATACAAATCATTTTTAGATTTAAAAGAAAGTTTAGAGGGTCGGTATAGGTTAAAATTATACAAGAATAATTCTGATGGTAAGGATAAAATTTCTTTTTTTCATTTAGAAGAAAAATTATAATCGCCTTCCTCACATAACGCCTATTATGTTAATAGTGAAATTATAAAATACTCAAAATCAATGTAAATTACAAATATTATGAAAAAGAAATTATTTTGCTTTATTATAGCATCTTACAGTTTAAGTTTATCTGCTCAGGAGAATAAAGCAGTCATGGAAATAGAGTATGAAACTAAATTAATTTCTGACAGCTTGAGCAGAGATAAGGTTACTTACTTTGCTTCTACTCTGCTTTGTAATAATAAGCAGTCAGTATATTTTAATAGAGAAGCAAAAGCTTTTTACAGCGGAACATCCACACAGAAAATAAATACTTCATTCGGGGCAATACCTAGATATCCTAAATCAGTTGCTAGTGTATACAAAGAAAATGAAACTCTTACAGCATCTTTACCAATAGGGAAATATGTATTCACTTTTGAAGAACCTAAATTACAATGGCAGATTTTAGAAGACGTGAAAAATATAAAAGGGTTTAAGGTAAGATTAGCTAAAACTATAACTGATACAGGAGATACTTTTTTTGCTTGGTTTTCGCCTGATATTCCCATATCAGATGGGCCTTTCAGGTTCAAAGGACTTTCAGGTCTAGTATTGGAAGTTTACAATAAAACAAAAACAATAGAAATTTACGCTACAGAAATTAAAAAGTCTGAAGAAACAATAGAACCTTTAGGTTATGGGGATGATATAAAGGCAAAATCTAAAAAACAGTTCTTAGAAGCTAGAAAAAATTATTCAGAAAATCCATCCATGTACAATGGAAATTTAAAGGTTTTAGATGAAAACGGTAATGATAAAACTAAAATGATGACGGAAAGGATTAAAAAAATCAATACTTTCCTTGATTGATTAATTTTTTAATAAAAATTAATTTGGTGGTTTAAGATTATTTTATAAATTTAACACTCATTAACAATAAAAATATTAATTATGAAAAAATTATTTTTTACAGGAGCTTTACTTTTATCCTGCCTTACATTTGCAAATACTAAAGAAGAAGTAAAAGAAAAAACTTCAGAAGAAAAAGCTACTCAGGTTACTGAAGTTAAGGAATTAACAAAAGAACAAAAACAAGCATTAACAGCTTTTTTTGCTTGGTGGTCTGTTTCTTATCAAAATGCGTGCGGAGGAACAAATACAGTATTTTTTCAATCTGATAATGCAGACGGCAGTCCCGGATTTATTAGGGAGCTAGCTTTTGCAGTTAATTCTTCTTATGGAGATTGTTAATCAATTTTATTATAATAATTTAGGAGTGTTATTTTAACACTCCTTTTTTTATATGGAAATTGATTTTTTTTTAACCTGCAAAATTTTGAATTTTCATGATTTAGAGGTGTGGTCAACAGGAGATAGAAAGTTAACTATTGAGGTTTTGGCTTTGCATAGAAGAAAAGCAGAAGTTTTTGAAATTTCTTTTTACAATAAGTATATTTCTCAGACTGAAAAACTTGATAAATTTGGAATTTATAAAATTGGGTGCATTATTCGTAGTGAAGTTTTTACAGAACCTAAAACTGAAATTAAAACTTACTTTACTCATATTGTAGGTATTTATACTGAACGTAAAGGTTATACATAAAAAATCCTCGTATTATGCGAGGATAAAAACTAATAACCATGAAACTCAAATGGTAATTGAGAATAAAAACAAATATAGATAAATCCCTTCAAAAATAAAAGTCGACAAAAATTTTTCCTGGAGAAAGCAGATCCGGAAAGTTGAATGAAAATTTGGCGACAAAAAAGAAACCAGGAAGATCCTCCGGAATGAAAATTTGACGATAAAATTTATAACCTCTTGAATAAAGAGGTTTTTAATTAATTGAGAAAAACTATGATAGAGATAAAGATAATAGAAATGTTTAATCAAATAAATGTAATAAATATTTTGTTTATTTGGTTTATTTTTGTATCTTTACCATGTTATAGAATTTAATACAACACTTTAAATTTTTCGATATGAATAATCAATCTGAACAACAAAACAAAACTGTCTTATTTGAGGTATTGGAAATTATAGACACTAGAAAAACAGGTTCTACCATTGAAGTAGGAAAAACCTATTTAGGTAGTCTTTATCCTAATAACTGGGTGTATTTTACAGACGTAAATGAGCAGGAATGGGCATTTTATGTGGGTGATACTTGCCGTATCATACAAGAGGTGGAACAAACTGAAGTATATTAATTTAATAGCTCTTTTTATGGCAGAAACTAAAATTAAAAATCTATCATCTCTAGATGAAGAGAAGCTGTTAGAATATAAAAAACAAAGAGGGGAAAAAACCAATTCCAAAGCCTTTGTTATGGCAATCTACGACTTTTTTGAACAAAAAGAGAAAATAGAGGCCCTGGAAAAAGAACTGCAAGCAAGTAAAGCCAGGGAAATTAAACTTAAAAATAAATATCAAAAATATGATATTGTTTTTGACGGTATCAAATCAATAATAACTAATCAGGAATAAAATATGAAAATCATTTCAGTAATACATCAAAAAGGAGGGGTGGGAAAATCTACCCTCACATTTAACATAGCTTGTAATCTTAAGGATTCTGCAAATGTGGAAATTGTAGATATGGACTATCAAGGTTCTCTATTAAAAATCCGGGGAATTTCTGACGTTCCTATCCATACGGCTGATAAACTGGATGAACTTATAAAAAAGGATTTGGATTTTCTTTTCATAGATACACCACCTTATTTATCTGAAAACCTTCCAAAGCTTATTAAAATGTCGGATGCAATCATAATTCCTACAAAGGCAGGTTTTTTTGATTTTCTGGCCATAGAATCTACAATTGATCTTATTAAGCAGACAGGAGGGGAAGACAAATCAATGATTGTCTTTAATATGGTTAAACCCAATACTACGTTAACCTCTGAAATCAAGGAAAAATTAACTGAGTATGAAATAAAGGTTGCAGATACTAAGGTATCTGACCTTGTGGCCATCACCCGATCAGGATTAGTAAATGGAGTAGAAGACAGTGAAAATGCTCAAAATCAAATAAATGAACTAACGGAGGAAATTATAAATTTCTCTTTTAAAATGAATTAAAAATGGCAAAAATTAAGAAAGACTTTTCAGCACTATTAGATAAAGCTAAAGAAACTGAAGTAAAAACACCGGTACAAAAAGTTGTACCGGTAAAAACTAATACTTCAGATCCGGAAACTTACAAATTAAATCTCCGTATTTATATGAAGGATTACGAAGATTTATTGACTTTTATTAATTACATGATTGTAGATAAAAAAAATCTCAATTACAAAATGTCGGATGCTATAACTGAAGGTATTCATTTACTTACGGAACAGAAAGACATTAAGAGAGGGATGCCTGTTGTAAAATTAGCAGTTGGAAGAAAAGATCAAACTTCCGAACTGGATATAATTAAATCAACTACTGCTGTAATTTCCATAGAAGATAAGGACTTATTGAATGATTTCATTTATCATAAAATGATTGCTGAAAGAAATACTAAGTATTCCAGGGTAGACCTGATGGCTGACCTTATGGATGCCATAAGAAAAAATAATAAAAATATATTTTAATCTTTTTATTTATGGATTCAGATAAATTAAAATCATTGGCGATGGCAATAATAATTTCTGTTCCTATTGGATTGGGAATTTATATTATTTTACATAAATTCTTTGCTCCCCCGTCAAAAAAATTATATGAGATTTCTTTAACCCAGGACAAGGTTATTAAAGATAGTTTGAGAGAATATAGCGACCGTTTTGAAAATGATTCCATTACCTATTATAAAAATCAAATAATTTCATCTAAAGAAATAAAATGATATGGCCACGAAAGCCCAACGTTATAATATTGTTATTAAAATGCATAATAAGGCAGAACTGAAATGGCATAATGTCAATACTGGCATTTTCAAGGCTCACCGAAATTTAAAAGGTATTTATAAAAACTTTTGGGATTATTACTCTATTTATCGTAAATCAGATAAAAGCCTTGTGGAAATCGTTTATAATAGACAGGTATTGAGTATTAAGGCTGTAAGGTTATTTTTGAAATATAGGCCCAATTCAAAAAATACCGGAATAATTGCGAACTTTATTTTTGAAAGAAACGGATTTGAAATTATAAGAAATATTAATTTTTCTAATAAAGTGATTTTGGATATTTCTAATGAGTATTTTACAATTCCGGAGGATATATATAACAGAGCTGTTGTTGATAACAGAAAGGGTTTGTTTGACTATTATACCAATAAAGGACACTTAATTGTAATTGATGAACTAGAAGTTGGAAAGTTCAGCCAGGAGAAAATTTTGATAGAAAGAGTAGTAAGAGAGGGGACGGAACCTAGTCAGGATTATCCATAAAAAAATGCCTAATTCCTTAGAAAAAGACATTTTACTTTAAATTTTTGAGATATGTTTATCTCTTTGCATCACAAATATACAAAAAAATTATGAATGAAAAAAATAAAAAAAATTCCTTAAAGCTAGATAATTATGAACCTCAGAAAACAACTGCCTATTCAAATGCTTTCGCAGATTTTTTAGGAGGTAAAGAAGCTGTAAAAAAAATTAATATTTATGGACACCGTATCATTTTCTGTATGGTGGAAATGCTTAAAACCATTCAGGTTTTTAAACCAAAGTATGAAGATATTCAGGCTCAAATGAGGGATGAATTAATTTTAGATTATGAAAAAGGAAAAATAACCACTATACGAGAAATAGAAAAAGCAGATATTGAAAAAAGGAGACTGTTAGAAGCTGGAAAAAAACTAGCTATCATCGAAGAAAAATACTTTGCAGATAATTTTTCTATGTTGCAATTTGTCATAACGACAAAAGCTCTTAATGATAATGGGAATATTAAGGTAAAGAGTAATGATTTATTTAGAAAGCAATTAGATGTACTTAAAAAATTGGGAGATCACGAAGTTGAATCTAATGATAAAAAAGAAATATTATCTTCCAATTTTATAGTTAATCCAATATTTGATAAAGGTAGTTCTTATATAAGATTTTATATAAGTAAAGAAACCGCTGAAATGCTTATTAATAATGTTAATGGATATTCAAATGTACACAGAACAATTGTTTTTGAAAATAGTTCAGAAGTTCCACTTAACTTTTTTTTATATCTAAAAAGGAAGTTTGGTAAAACGGGTGGGGGTACAATAAAAATAGAAAAATTAGTATCTGATCAGATGCTAGGACAACATTATAATAAACCTTCTTTACTGGAACCTTTTTTAGAAAGATTAAGAGACTCTCTTAATGAAACCAGTTCAGAATCATTTGGATTTAGTATAAAAGCAGATAAAACAGTAAGTTTTGAACTTTATGCTACAAGAAATACAATTGGAATAGAAGTAAAAGACGAAAACAGTTATAAATGCAAAAACGCTCTTAAACATATCAAAAAGACGCGAAAAGTTTCAGAACAGCAGTTTGGTATGATAAAGAGAAAATTTGACCAATATGGCTATCAAAGAATGTCTATAGTTACTAGTTCAAAAGGAAAGGAAGTTAGAGGACTAATTGGTGATGAGTATTTTAAATGGTTTATTGGAAAATGTACTGACAATGACCTTCTATAGAGTGGGGAATTTACCCCCACTCTACTTACTAACAATTGTACCCCCATCCAATTTACCAACAATTATACCCCCACCGGATTTTACATTTACCCCCACCGGATTTTACATTTACCCCCACCGGATTTTACATTTACCCCCACTCATTTTACATTTACCCCCACTCATTTTACATTTACCCCAACCCATTTTACCGGATGGTTTTTGCTATTGATTTAAAATCAGTTCATTACATGGTGATTTTTCCGCTCCTAATAAAGTAATAGTAGTAAACGTTTTAATCTTTTAAAAAAAATAAAAGGAAGTTTAGTTAATATATAATCTAAAGTCCAATTGATACCTATAGTTAATTTTTAAATATAAAGTCCAAAGAGATAGACTTTTCATAGTTTTTATCTATGAAAAAGAAATTAGATGTTTCCGCAAATTATCGGGCGATGTCCAGGGGGACCCAAGCTTTCACTACTCAATCTTTTCAATGAGATTATCTCTTTGGACTTTTTTGTTAAATATTTATCTCCTGAAAAGGATTTCAGACATGCCG
>NZ_QICX01000024.1:9637-16192 GCF_003201365.1 Chryseobacterium sp. CBTAP 102 | reverse complement strand
GGTTAAGTCTTCTCCATTTTTAAAGGACTTATAGAAATCCTTGTTGTTTAATAAGTCTTCTTTGTCTATCATAACTATGTAATGGTTAAAAATAATAAAAAGTTATTTCCGTAAAATTTTTTGAGCTATGAGGGCTCAAAATTTTCCAGAATAACTTTTTAACTTACACAGTTAGTGAGACACTACCTTTAATGATATCTTTTTTCATATTCATATTATTTATTTTTTAAAACCTTTAAGATCAAATCCATTAAACATTGACCTTTGATCAGCTACAGTATCACCCATATTACCTCTCATATATTCATTGAAATTCGAACCAAACTTAATAGTTTTTTTATTGAAACCATTTAAATACATCCAAGAACCCCATAAATAATTACCGGCATCATATAAATTATATAAGACATTTGAATCACCAAGTCTAAAATAATCCGTTGTCTCGTTTAGTGTTTCTAACCAAGGCCTTCTTCTATTTCTTTCATATTCTGGATATATAAATTTAGGCCCCAGTGAAGATACAGCAAAATCAGCTTCCTTATAAGATTTCTGTTTAACTATACCTAAGGCTGTGATTTTATGATTCCTAGCTTCACTCAAATTTCCTTGTTTTTCTGCAATTTGAGCTTTCATATTATACCTTAATGCATCAAATCCAGCACTTTTCATAAATTGAAGCAAAATCCCTTTATTCACTCTATGATATAATTGTTCACCTAATACATAACTTCCTGGCTTTAATTTATCAGCATCAACACCTGTAGGATCATTCAAAAATAACTGTGATCCTTTTTCATCAAAAAAACGATTAGGTTTATTATTAGCATCAATTTTTATTATCTTACCACGATAATCTACAGTAATATCATCTAAAAGAGAATTAAAATCAAAACCAGTAAATATATTACCTCCTGAAGATTCAGTACTTGTAGACATTGTTGCTACATAGGCTTTAAAAGCAAATTGTGCATCAGCACCTGTAGCAGTCATCCCAGCCCCTGTATTTATAACATCATTCCCATCCGGATCAATCACCATCACAGGATTGTTGATGGCATAGTTATAAGGACTCCATGCACTGTATTTCTCAGACATGGCATCCATGGCACCCCATCTTCCCAAATCGGGCATCAGCATCCTGGCTCCGTAATCATACATTCCGGTTTCCTGAAGCTCTTTCCCGTTGTATTTGTAGCTGTAAAAACTTCCAAAACCCGAAGTACTGAACGGCCCTGAGATATGGTTCAGCCCAAAAGGGTAATAGTTGTTGGTATCGATAATTTCAGGAACGTCTGTGCTGTTTCTCGATAAAAAGAAGACTATAAAACCACTGCAAAAGCAATGGTTTTAATTTATTTATGGATACGAGCAAGGTGCTTGCGCCAGCTTGGGAGGAAATTAGATAAATAGTACAATAAAGATTGTTTTTTCAATCAATCTTTTATTCCATTTAGATCAAAATCTACTTCATTACCATCAATACAAATGAATCTCACATCTTTGCCATTTATTTCCATTTTTTCATAAAGTTCAGGCAAAGAAATAGTTGTTAGTAAGCTAAAGCTTTTCAGATTAACAATTAAGATTTCCAACTCTGTTATAACAATAATAAGATCATCAAGGACAACCATATTATAGAAAAAATATGAAAGTTCAAGTTTAAGTCTTATTCTTACTAAATTTAAATCAATTAATACAAAATTTTGATCAATTCCAATTGCATAGTTTTTTTGGTTAGCCTCTTTAATAATAGGTTTAACAATTGTGCTTTGCCAACCAAATTTAAAACTGTGTATATCATTTGATATAATTCCAAACATCCTGTCTGTTAGATTGTCTTCAAATAATATTGGTAAATCTGAGTTTTTATAACTTACTTCAGAAATTTCTTGTAAATACATATATGGTTTTATTTATAAATTTGAGGAATTAGTGTTGTTACTTTAGGTTTAGTTGCCATATTTCCTCCTTCATAGAAAAATGCAACATTAATTTTTCCTTTTTTACCGATTTCAATGAATTTGGTTACTGTTGTACCGAATTTGTTACTTTGACTTTTTAATTCTGTACCTTCAGCTAAAGCTTTACTAAATATTTTCATCAACTGATCCTCACTCTTTATACCTAATGTACCTAAGTCTTTCAAATTTTGAGCTGATCTTTGAATATTGTGTATATCACCAGTAGTAACTTTTCCGAAGAAATAATTAAATTTTGCTTCAGCTATGGTAAATTCCAAAGCTTTTGAGGCTTTTCCAAATGCCCCAACATGTCCCGTTCCCATTCCAGAACCTATCAGCCCATGTTCTGCTCCCCATTTAATACCTCCTCCTACGTTACTGCGTATATAACCTGACATTTGACCTCTGAGATCATCCATTCTTGCCTGTCCTTCTGCATCCAGAACAAAAGCATTTCTTGTATGAGTGTCAAACCAACCAGATAAAGGGCCTCTAATATTTTCCTGTACCCAATTTGCTGTTTTTGTTCTAAATCTACTCAGTTTATTACCTGGAGGGTCATCATCATCATCATCACCATTCATGAACCGGTTAAAATTAGCCTCTGTAAAATAATTACCTGATGATTCACTACTTGTAGACATTGTTGCTACATAGGCTTTAAAAGCAAACTGTGCATCAGCACCTGTAGCAGTCATCCCAGCCCCTGTATTTATAACATCATTCCCATCCGGATCAATCACCATCACAGGATTGTTGATGGCATAGTTATAAGGACTCCATGCACTGTATTTCTCAGACATGGAATCCATGGCACCCCATCTTCCCAGATCGGGGATCAGCATCCTGGCACCATAATCATACATCCCGGTTTCCTGAAGTTCTTTGCCGTTGTATTTGTAGCTGTAAAAACTTCCAAAACCTGAACTACTGAACGCTCCGGAGATATGGTTTAGCCCAAAAGGATAATAATTGTTGGTATCGATAATTTCAGGAACGCCTGTGCTGCTTTTGGCAAAGGTTACCCCTGACTAAACTACCTTCGCAGCCTTCGTAAAAGCTTCTCTTTAACTCGTCTGTCAAGGTAGTCTCTGTATTGTTAAATATAGTGCTTTCGTCAGAACAAATAAAATAAAACCACTGTTTCACAGTAGTTTTATTTTATTTATGGACATGAGCAATACGCTCGCGCCAGCAGGATGATTACATTTTTTTTTCAATAAGATTAGAAAACTGCTATGGTATTCAATTTATCATACACTCCTCCTATTTACATCTACCATAAAAAAGTACTTTTAAATTTTCATTATCAATATAAAGGCACCTAAAATGAGGATCAAAATGATTAAGAGACGGCTCTAAATTATCTATAATATTAATTTTCTCATTAAACTGATTTTCACAAAACTTTTCTATACTTATTGAATCATTTTCACTGAATAAATATATTGTGTCCTTTTTCATGATTTCAACTCCCTTTATATTTAATATTTTAAGGTTCGGTTTATAATCCCCTATTTCTATAAAAGTTGTATCATTTTTCTTATTAAAATAAATACTTAGATTATTGCTTTTTGATGCTTGCAGCCTATTCAATCCTTTTTTATAAGAATCTATTTCTCTTTTTAGATTTTCTTTGATTGAAATTCTGGGATAAGAGTACTCTTTAATGTTTTCTTTTTTATTTTCCTTACAAGAAAATAAGATAAGAAAAAGCAATAATGCTTTACTTCCTTCTAAAAGATGTCGTATCATAATATATAAAATGTGGTCGGTTATCTGGATTACCTATATATATCCATGGATTAGCTTTTATTTGCCCTCCATATTTATTTAATAAATTTTCGTAGCTACTCCTGTCACCAGTCGGTTGATTATAATCTATAGCTCCGTCTTTTTTGAATCCGGAAGGATATGCCATTTCATCATACCTTCCTTTTAATAAATGTCTATTTTCCGGGTGGTCATAGATTAAGAAGGGGTGAGAATGTCCGGACCCTAATAAATTATAACCAGATTCTAAATATTTAAAAATTGCACTCATACCAACAGAACCATCTTCATGGTCACTATTAATTATTGTCACTGAACTGTCTGAAAACCATCCATTTTTAGTTAAATGATTAAAACCCTATTCTTTTTCTGTATTTGCTGCTAAGAAATAGAAATAATTCTTTATTTGCTTTGTGGACACAGAAGAATTTTCAAATGTTATTGTTGTTTCCGTAGGCTTATATTGATTGGAATAACTATCATATTTCATATCTTGACGCAAATTCTTCATAAACTCTTTATTTAATTTTATAACTTTAGATTTATCCCAATTATATAATCTATCATAGCTATACTTTGTTTCTGATATTCGTTCAAAATTACCATTTCGATTCAATATATAGTCATCACCAAATAAATTGGAAGAAAACCCCGTAAATATATTACCTCCCGAAGTTTCAGAACTAGTAGACATTGTTGCTACATACGCTTTAAAAGTCTGTTGTGCCATTTCCCCTGAATAAGAAATATCATTCCCATCCGGATCAATCACCATCACAGGATTGTTGATGGCATAGTTATAAGGACTCCATGCACTGTATTTCTCAGACATGGCATCTTTATGGTGTAAGTCTATAGGATGGTAGAATAAAAAACATTGTCTTGCAATTATTCTTAGCAGAGGACATGATCGAGACGCTAGCACCTGCTTTGGGACATACAATACCAACTGTCCACAATATCATTAAAATTAGAGTATTGAAAACCAATACTCTAATTTATTACCAGTACACTTATCTGACTTTCTTTTTAAAAATAAATTTATAATATAATAGAACTATACTTGTATAAATAGCTACATTAATTATGAATTGTCCAATACTACTTCCATTAAGCTTTTGACAATCACTTGAATAAAACTCAAAGTAAAATCTTGGTAAGCCCATTGAAAAAGCATTATTAAAAGGTTCTTGGCCAAAAGATTTTTGATAGAAAATACTTAAAAACAGATAAGAGAAAAATCCTACTACTATTTTTGTTATTCTTATTATTAGCTTCATAACTAGATATTAAATTTATTTTGATGGCACTGTTCATTTCTATAATATTCAATTAGCTGAAGATGTAAAATCAAAAAAACTTTTGAATAGTCTTCTGCAAAAACAAACAGCCTACTCATAATATAATATCTTACAACAACAAATTTTACATATTCAATGATCGTCTTTAATTAAAAGAAGATTATTTAAAATCTCAGATGTTAATTCTTTTATGCTTTCACTTTTAGCCATCTTATTTCTTTCTTTGTACAAGGAAACTAAATCATTAAGAATTAAAGGGTGATTTGAATATGAAATTTCAAAATCTTCTAATTGAGGATCATATTCTTTTATTTTTGAATAAATTAATTCTTTCATTTTTTACAGTAAAGAGCTAAAAATCGAACCATCGGGGTTTAAGCTTTGAAATATTGTTCTAAATATTTAATATCCTCAGGATTATTAAGATTACAGTCAACTATGATTACATTTTTATTTACTAATTCTTTTAGATGTTCAAAGATTTTTTTCAAATTATCAATCAAAAACTCAAATGATATCATATGGAAACCAACATTGCTAATAACGATATTATCTTTTTTTCCATCAATTAATAATTTTAGTAAAATTATATGTAATTTACCTAAGGTATCATCTACTCTAATTTCAATACCTGTTAATTGCTTAAATAAATTAATTAATTTAACTCTCTCATTCTTCCTAATTTCATCGTAAAAATAACTTATTTTTAGAGCATTATCATAAGCGAAATTAACGAAAACATACTCATTCATATCCTTTAAGGTTTGTAACTCCTTTGAATTTATTATAGATATTCTGTTCATTATCTTGTGGGTTTTACAGGGAATTTATATACTTTTCCATAATTAGCAGGATTTGCGTTATCCCATTTTGCATTGTTCATAAGTATATCCATATACTTATAGTCACCAGTTAATATTTTATATTGGATAGCAGAATTCATTCTATGGTTACCATCATTTAAATAAAATTTCCCTTCCCATCTAAACCCTGCTACTCCTATAGGTTTATTAAATGTACCATTCATCATTTGTTCTAAGTACTTTGCTGTTATAGCCGGATCTATTCCAGAATTGAGACTTTTGAAACCTTGAGCTTCTGCTTCGGCAGCAATCCTTGATGTCATAGAAACTTTTTCGGCAGTAGCTATAGTCTTTCCATAACCACCAAACATCAATCCGCCACCGCTTCCTTCATCTTGAAGAATTTCCATGTGGCTACTGTTGACATTTCTGGCGAATCTGTCCAGCCAGCTTTCTCCTTCATGATAGAGGGGATTATCTCTCCATGTTCTATATTGTTCTAATGGGCTTTCATCATTCGCATTTACATTAGCATTTCTAATAAGTCCAAATAATGCTGTTTGTCCATAGCTCATTGAGACCCTCTCCACTTGCCCAACTTCTACTTTATTTCTATTCCTACCAAACAAACGATCCCACCAATTGCTTACCCTTCCCCAGAAACCAGGTTTTGGATCTTCTCCAAGAGTTCCACCAAACCCCGTAAAAATATTACCT
>NZ_QICX01000024.1:0-9540 GCF_003201365.1 Chryseobacterium sp. CBTAP 102 | reverse complement strand
TACCAAACAAACGATCCCACCAATTGCTTACCCTTCCCCAGAAACCAGGTTTTGGATCTTCTCCAAGAGTTCCACCAAACCCCGTAAAAATATTACCTCCTGAAGATTCAGTACTTGTAGACATTGTTGCAACATAGGCTTTAAAAGCCTGTTGTGCTGCTTCCCCTGAATAAGAAAATAGTTCTGCTACAACCCATTACCTTTCGTAAAATCTCTTTTTAATTTATCTTTAAAATCTTCAAAGTTAGCATGAAAAAAATAAGGTGGAGGTGTAGCAAAGCGAAATATTAGCTCGTCCATAAAAAAAGCAACTCTTTCCCAACAGTTATCTTCGTATTCATCATAATTATATTTATGATGTATATTCTTGCTAAATTCAATAAAATCTTTTTCTGTCAAAAGGTATTTATCTTTATACAAATTTATGTATTCAAATATTGAAAAGAAGAAATCTCTATACTGATCTAGAGTGAGTCTAGAGAGATTTTCTGGATTAAATTCAATATATAATTTTTCTAAAATTTTTCTTATGATAATATCTCTTTCTTCCATATATTTAATTATTTTACAGGTTGCCAAGCTGGGGCAGTACTTTGAATCAATGCTCTAAATGTTCCTACATTCATAGGAATTGCAGGTCGAATCTGACCATAGTTTGGAACATCAGGATTCAGAACTGGTAACCCTGCTAAACCATAAGATATTAAAGAACTTGCTGATATTCTAAAAATTGTTCCTTTTCCTCTGCTAAAATCAGGAACATTAGGTGGTACTACATCACCATAGCCTACAGTAACGGATAAACCATTTGCAAAAAGAGGTGTTATCATCGTGGAGTTAGAAAGAAGATTAACATCTCTATCTCTTAAGCCTAGTTTATCTAAGCCTTCCCCAACCATAGGCATACCGTTTACATTTCTCATATTTCTGTATAAATATAAATTGCCAGATTCATTAGCTGGTACATCTGTTGCTACTGTAGTAGGTACAGTTAAAGGTAAATCCCTTGCCCAGTTATATTCTGGATCTTTCATCATGACAGGTGTTAACACGGCTCCTAAAGTTGCTGCTCCAACGGCTACTGAAGTTACCTCTATAGCTGAGAAAAATTCAGCAATTCGTATTGGTTCTCCAACTTCAACTGCCCTGGAGACCTCAGCTCCTCTTGTAAGCGTTAAAATATCAGCCCCTTTATTTCTGCCAAACAAACGATCCCACCAATTGCTTACCCTTCCCCAGAAACCAGGTTTTGGATCTTCTCCAAGAGTTCCACCAAACCCCGTAAAAATATTACCTCCTGAAGATTCAGTACTTGTAGACATTGTTGCTACATAGGCTTTAAAAGCAAACTGTGCATCAGCACCTGTAGCAGTCATCCCAGCCCCTGTATTTATAACATCATTCCCATCCGGATCAATCACCATCACAGGATTGTTGATGGCATAGTTATAAGGACTCCATGCGCTGTATTTCTCAGACATGGCATCCATGGCACCCCATCTTCCCAGATCAGGCATCAGCATCCTGGCGCCGTAATCATACATCCCGGTTTCCTGAAGCTCTTTGCCGTTGTATTTATAGCTGTAAAAGCTTCCAAAACCTGAAGTACTGAACGATCCTGAGATATGGTTGAGCCCAAAGGGATAATAATTGTTGGTATCGATAATTTCAGGAGCATCTGTGCTATCCTTGGATAAAAGAATAGTATTAAAACCACTGCAAAAGCAATGGTTTTAATTTATTATCTGAAAACGAACGAGATGCTCGCACTATTGGGGACTTTGCTCAGTGTTTTTTTATTCTATAATTTTCTGATAACAATTTTCTCCATAATGACCAAAGCAGAGAAAAATGTTTTTATCTTTTTTTTTGAAAGAAGTTATATAAGTTGTATTAGTGTCTTCTACATCCTCTGGAAAAGCAATTAAATCTTTGTCTAAATTTAGATAAAATTTTGAAAGTGTTATAGATTGATTATCTATTTTATATTTTGAATCGTAATCCAATAACTTTTTCCCTTCCATATTATAAATAACCCTATTGTACACTCCATCTCTGTGAATTGTCAGGGTATCATATGTATTTTTATATGATACTGGCGAATATTTTCCATACATATCTTCACTACTAATATTTTGACATGAAAATAGAAGTGGTAATAAAATTAAACTTATACATTTTTTCATATTTATTAAATTTAAGTTGTTCGATTTAAAATCTAGGTCTTTTTAATATAGATGGTGGTGTTACAGCTTGTTTAAAAACGTTCTTTAAGGTTGGGTTAATTACTTTTTTTTGAACTTCGGAATTGCTTTCAGTCCACATATAAGTCTGATATGTATTTCCAAAGCTATTTACTTTTCCTTCGGTTCTTTCAAAATTATTTACTGGTAATCTATAAAATAATGACTCCTGAGATTTTGAATCTAACATTAAAAAAAGTGTTTCGTCTCCTAATTTGTACCAAGATACAGTAGATCTTCCCCACATCTGCTCATACCCATCAAAATTTGCTCTTATAGGATTAGCCTGAAGATATGTCATCTCTACAAACCCTTTTGGATCTTGTGAGTTTAATGATGCTTGTCTTGCTAAAGAAGAATATGGAGACGATGCCTTATCTAGAGAAGCAAAAGGTCCATCATTAGAATCATTAAAATCACTAAATAGACTGCGAGCAGGTCCACTTCCTCCAAAATATTCAATTGTTATCGTTCCCCATCCTATATCTTTTCCTCTATGAGTATAACCTCTAATAATAGATTCTCCACCTGTAATAATATTTGAAGCTCCAGTTTGTCGACTAACTACTTTAGTATCTCCATTTCTTTGATGGTAAAAATCTATTTTATTTCCACCTAGGTTACTAATCATCTTGCCATCCCTATCATACTCATTATCCAATCCCGTAAATATATTACCTCCTGAAGATTCAGTACTTGTAGACATTGTTGCTACATACGCTTTAAAAGCAAACTGTGCATCAGCACCTGTAGCAGTCATCCCAGCCCCTGTATTTATAACATCATTCCCATCCGGATCAATCACCATCGCAGGATTGTTGATGGCATAGTTATAAGGACTCCATGCGCTGTATTTCTCAGACATGGCATCCATGGCACCCCATCTTCCCAGATCAGGCATCAGCATCCTGGCACCGTAATCATACATCCCGGTTTCCTGAAGTTCTTTACCATTATATTTATAACTGTAGAAACTTCCAAAGTTAGACGTACTGAACGGCCCGGAGATATGGTTCAGCCCAAAAGGATAATAATTGTTGGTATCGATAATTTCAGGAACGCCTGCGCTGCTTTTGGCAAAGGTTACCCTGGCATTTCCAAGGTGGTCTCTGTATTGGTAAATATAGCGGTTTTCCGTGAAACTGTAAAAGCCTTCTGCGGTGGCTACAAAATCCAGTTTCCACTCCGGTATTGGTGTTCCGGGAAATACGAAGGATGCACTTTTATAGGCCTGCTGTTCATAGGCACTTTCTGTTCTGCATTCCAGGCATATTCCACCTCCTTCCGTGTAGCTGTACTGGAAGCCATCCAGATAATCTGTAATACGGGTGGTGGTAGATCCTCTTGGCGGAGTACTGGAATAAGTTTTACGGAGCTTGGTTCCGTCTGCACGGTAAAGATAACTCATCGTGCTGTTCAGCAGCTGCCCCAATCCGTTGATCTGCTGCATGCTATAGCCGTTGGAAAGGTTCAGATGGTTGTATTGAATCGACTGGATTCCTTTGTCCAGCATATCTTTCATATTTCCGTTCAGATCATAGGAAATGGTGTTGTTTCCGCCTTCATATCCGGTATCGTTCAGGGCGTTTTCCGTCACTTTGGTTAAAAGGTTTCCGGTATAATTGTAGATCAGGTCATCTACCTGAGCAGATGTTGTACTGCCGCTTGCAGGGAAAGCATTTCTTTTTAATGTTTTAATGTTTCCGTTCAGATCGTAGGTCAGGTGTTCATTATAATTATTATTAAAAGGTACAGTGGCATTGGGCTCGGAATATACGGCATCCTGAAGCCTGCCCAGTCCGTCATACGCATAGTTATACCGTTTCAACACATCTTCGGAAGCATTTTTCCAGTCGATCTCCGTAACATTTCCTGTAAATCTTCCCGGGGCAATATTCGGGTTCACAGGATTGAAATATCTCATTTCATATCCAAGCAGCTTTCCGTTAAGATTGGACGGATCATTGATTTTCGTCAGCCATCCTCTGATATTGTAGGTATAGTTGATACTTTGTAAGGGTTGTGAAAGAGTTGTTCCACCCAGTTTTTTGTTTTTCAGCTGTGACAGTTCATTATACTCGTTCTGTACCAGAATTTCTTCAGGATTGGTATCCACCTGGTGTTTATGCACCAATAACCTGTTTTGTTGGTCATAGGTGAAAGTCTGGGTGATTACTTTTTCAGGATCAGAGGAAAGTCTTTTGTGATACGCTTTGCTCTGTCTGGTGACCCCGGCAAAATCAATATCCAGTTCTGTTCTGGTATATCCTCCCAGGTGATTTTGGGCGTATGATCCTATGGTTCTTCCTTTCTGGTCATAATAAATATAGTTTTTGGTCCAGTTATCATCCTCAATATTTTTTACAAAGCTCATCACAGAGAGACCTTTGGTGCTTTTACCATCAACGGGAGTATCTTTTAAAACCGCGATTCCCTGGATCAACTGCGGAAAAGCGGGATTAAAACTGTAATTGGGATAGCTGTCATAATAATTTACAGATAACAAACTTACCCATTTCGAAGCATGGGGATATGAAGTGGCAGGATCATAAAAGACATCCATTCCTTGTCTGTTAAAGACAGCAGAACTGGTCATTTTTACATTGTTGTTTGTAATTCCGTCAACAAGTCCCTGCTCTGTTTTTCTATCTCCGCCGGTTGCTATTCCGGTAAAACCAGCTCTTCCAAACTGATCATATTTGGTATACATCCACTGTCCCTTTTCTTTAAGATTGGCATCCTGTGAAGCTACCAGTCTGTTCTGCCTGTCATACACCATGTATTCCCATCCTTTACCGGGAAGTTTTTTTTCTGCCAGCCTGTTTTTGCTGTCATACTTATACTGATAACATATATTATCAACCGCTGCAGAACTCAAAGCTGCGGCTGATGCCAGTGGCGGAATCACATAAGCCAGTTGTTTGTAATCGTTGTAAACGTAATAAGTATCTGCATTTTTTACGGCATCTATTACTTTTCTGGAAAGTATGGTCTGGCCGGTGGCATCTTTAAACTCAACCACTTTATGACCGTCTTCATCGGTAACCGTATTTTTAACGAGCTTACCGGCTGCATATTCTACAGCATTGTACTGTAATTCGTTTTTGTAAACTTTTTCCGTAGGATCCCAACTGACCGTTACCTGATAATTTTTGACATGATCGGCAGCCGTATTGAGATCGTAACCCAATACTACCGCTTTGCCATTCCAGTCGTTTCCAATTGGTTTCTGTTGTAAGACCCTCTCTAACGGAGACTTTTCAAGAATTTTTTCTGTATAGGTCTTTTCACCGGCGTAGATACCAGTAGCATCAGCAACAGGAAAAGAAACCATTCCGGGAGTCTGGGGATAAACAGCTCCATTGGAAGTGGAACTCTGAGGAACCGCAAGATAGGTTCTGGTCTGCCTCCCCAGATCATCATATACAACAGGGGTTACGATATCTTTTGCTAAAGGTGTTGCTTTTACACTCACAACCTGTTTGGGTCTTCCCAGAAGATCAAAGTATTGTACTGTTTCTGTTTTTTTGCTGCAGTCTTCATTCAGACAGTCTGTAGTGGATATATAGTTTTCGGTGGTTGTTTTCTGAGCCTGTAAACAGACAGCAGAAAAAAGACCGGATAGTAAGAGTATTTTTTTCATCTTAATTGAAATACCAGAGGTTAGGAATGAGAAGTCAGGATGCGGAATTCTTGTTTTTAAATGCTCATTTTTCATGATCAATGTCCGTAGTTATATTCGTATTTCTTCAGTGCTTTTCCTGTTTCATCTTCTATTTTTTGCAATCTTCCTGCTGCATCATACTGGTAAACGGCACGAACTCCCGTAGGAGGGGTCATGGTTTTCATTCTGTTTAAGGAATCAAACAGATAGGTAGTGATTTGATAACTGCTCAGATTGGCATTGTTTCTGAAAGCATCAAGGGAATTTTGAAGATCCTGTTCAGAAACGGTTGCCATATCGGATTTACTGATGATATCAGAAATATACGGAGCGATCTGGCTGTATGCTGCTCCTTCTATTTTCGCAATTGGCTGTGTTTTGTTGTAGCCCCAAACCACGGAAACCGTAATTCCGTCCTTAGTAGTATACTCTTCCAAGTTTCCCTTTGCATCATAGCGGCTGAAAGTTACTTCGGAGGCCACAGAATTCTGAGAATCATAAGAAACAGCTGAAGAGGGATATTTGTTTCCCGGATTGTCATACTTGGTTTCTGCTCTTGACAGCAATTTTCCTGTGTCAGAAACGTTTTTTCTGGTTATGGTGGTGATCTCTAACGGAATACCTACCATATTGGCATTAATTAGTTTTTGGTTGTTTTTGTCTAAGGCATACTTATACGTAGTCTCCTGAATACTGCCGTCGAAGGAAGTTGATCTTTCCAGATTTGGTTTATTGTTATAGGAATTTCTGAAGACTTCATTTTTTGTTTCTATCATTCCGGTATCAAAATAATTTTTAGACGTTACTTTACTGTTCTTGATCCAGGTGGTTTTGAGATAAAAATTTCCAATAGTATAACTGGGTGCCACTAAATATGAAGGTCCGTTATATTCTTCAAATGTATAATCAAAAATATCTTCAGATAATTTCTGATTAGAACTGCTATACACTTCTTTTTTATCAATAAGCCCTCCTCTGGTAATATTAAAATTAGGCCATACGCCGGAGCCTGAAGGTATAGGGTAAGAATCAGGAGCCTTAAAGTAATACCTTATATATCCGTTATTATTTCCCTGGGAAACTTTTATATTCTTGTAAATAAAAACGGGGCTGGCCGGATCCAAACCATTTAAAGAACCCCCTTCAACAAGATATCCACTAGAAGATCCTTGATTATCAAATGTATTATAATCATATTCTTCGATTGTTGCGGGAGTTACATTGAAAGTATTATCGGGCGTACTATTAAAATATTTAATAGTTCTAATTCTTGGTAAGCCCGACTTTGGAATCCACTGGACGCCTACACTGGGTTCTCCTACTATTTTTGATAGGCTAATAACTGCAGGAGGATCAAATGTTATGTTACTGCAGCCTATATCATTGCAATATAAATCAAGATAATATTCACCCGGATCAAATATTCTTTTCTGAACATATTCGAAATTAGTGTTTGGATCTACTGGTACTCCAATACTATGGGAGATTGCATATGAACTTCCATTCTTTTTCCAGAACTGTGCAGCCCATGAGTAAGATGCAAGATCCCCGATAGCTGTAGCATCTATTTCTATAGTCTTTGTTTCAGTAAGGGTAAAAGCGTATTTCCTTACTCCATTTGCCTTGGTAAAAGATATATCTGCTAAAGCTACCTTGGATGTGGGTATTTGTATTTCTTTTCCGTTATAAGCGTAGGGTATCATCTCAAAATCATATCTGGCAACCCCTCCTGTAGGTAATTTTACATTTTTGAGCATCACATACTCATCACCTTCTTCATAGCCGGTACCTATGTAATCAAAACCGTAATTTTCAATTATTTTTGCATTCTGATCAACCTGGCTGAATGAAGCTAATGTTCTATAATTCACCGTAGGATTGCCGACAGAAATGTATGAATATTTGAATACATATTTTTTTATAAAAGCATTATTTGCTGTTTTAAGAATAATATTATTGATGGAGAATATATCCTGGTTTTTATTCTCATTCTCATTTTTGTCATAATTTAATTCTATAATCCCATGTCCTTTTGCTTCGATACGGGTGAGTTTGTTCGTTTCTGTACTGGTAACCTGATCCACTCCGGGTGGATATTTCAAGTCCCTTAAATAGCTATATTTTACCAGTTCCTGCCCGTTTTCATCAAGAATTGAAGATAGATAAAATGTACTTCTGTACTTTCTGTCTCCATGTCTTGGATTATCTTTAGGATCATTATAATAGAGCCATACATGCATCATGCTTATATCATAATCCTTAAAAACATATTTAATTCCTGACTCATTTGTTATCGTAAAGGAGTCTAAAATAAGAGTTGCCTGATTAGCTGATCTTTGATATTCAATTTTAGATGTAAAAGGAGTTAGTTTTACAACCTGAAAAGTATTATTCAGCGTATCTCTTATAAACCTGAATTTCCCAGATTCTCCAGGAATATTAAAATTATAAATATCATCAAATTCGTTTTTGTGATAATAAATATAACTAGTGTCATCAAGCACTTCATCAAAATCATTAAGTATTTCCCTTGAAACAACTCCTGCTCCCAGAATCATCCATCCTTTACCTACATCACTTACTCCATCTCTGCTTGAAGTATTAGCGGCATGATAACTAATTCCCAAATTTATATTTACCGATTTGTTTCCTGTTTCAACATTAATTAACGGATAAGATATATCGGGTATTCCTGTCTGTACAGAAACAGGAACCCTGTTGTAGGTAGACAAACCAGCCACAGAAGGGGCTGGCCGGACAATTTCAGTATTCTGACTTTGTTGCTGACCATTATATAAGGTAAATCCCAGCATATAAATCAATAATAAAAATATTTTCTTCATAATTATTAGCTTTATTTTTTAATCAATTTAGCATTCGCCGTTTTATTGTTATCCGTTTTTATCGTCACCAGATAAGCTCCCTGAACCAAAGCCTGGGTATTGATCTTAGTGACTCTGTTCTTTGTTTTTAGCTTCTGAAGCTGTCTTCCACTCATATCATACAACAGAATATCAGCATCCTTGAAATCAAAGCCGATTTCCACATACGCATAATCTGACACTGGGTTTGGATAGATCTTAATGTCATACTTTTCAATCAGATCACCTACCTGCTTATCTCCCAGCTTTACAATCTTCCAGTTTTCTTTGCCCAGTTCTTCAGCACTGGTTCCTGCCAGAACAATAGAGCCGTCTCTGTTGAGTTTTAAGTCAGAAAGCCGTTCCTCTTTTTTTCTGGATTCTCCGGTGATATGCTTTCTCCACTGTTCATTGCCGTTTTGATCCAGGTACAGCATCCAGAAAGTTTCGTCATCGGTTTCTATTCTTCCTTCAGCCTGAGTATAACCTCCCAATAAGATGCCTTTAGAAGATTTGTCATCCGCAGAATGAAGGACACTCATACTCATCAGGATATCTCTGTTTTTAAAATTGTAAGATTTCTGCCACTGTTCTTCCCCTCTTTCATTTAAAGAGATCAGCCAAAGGTCCGTTCCTTCTTCAATGCCTACAGTTTTGTTGCCCGATCTTTCTGATCTGGATTCTCCGCCAATGATAAATCCATTGGAACTTAAAGCCAGGGTTCTCAAATGATCATCACCTTTCCCTCCAAAATTCTTTTCCCATTCTACTT
>NZ_QICX01000023.1:0-19514 GCF_003201365.1 Chryseobacterium sp. CBTAP 102 | reverse complement strand
TACAATAGAAACGTTTAATGAATAAATGTAATAAATATTTGGTTTATTCGGTTTATTTCCGTACCTTTACTATGTAATAAAAATCAATATAACAACACTTTAAATTTTTGCAGACATGAAAAAAGTATTATCAGTAAAAAAAACATTAACAGTAACTTTATCAATAGGAGAAATCACAATTTCGGATAAAGATATTTTGAAATTAAAACCACTTTTAGACCAGGCTTTTATAGAACTTGATGATTCTGCTTTTTATAAAAAAATACTGGGAATGAAACCGGTGGAACAAGTTAAGGAACTTGAAGACATGACGGATGAAGATTTAATAAATTTAGCAAAAGCAAATGACCTTTATTCCAGTGGTGGGCAGGTATATTCTAACTTTACCATAAAAATATGGAAAGAGCTTTTTAAACGGGTAGGACTAGGATATAAACAAGTCAATAGATATTTAAGTTTTGCACAAAGTAGTTATTTGGAAGGGTTGGGCTTAAAATCGAGAATAGGATAATTTAATTCCCCGGAAATATTTTTCCGGGGATTCCTTTACGGGTTTCCGTAATTTTAAAAAAGGATTTGTAACCTGTCACAATTCTTTCCCGGCTTCGGCCCCTCCGTCAATAATTGCGCCAGGTTTCAAGAGCTTGTCTTCCCTCTGCCGGATTCCCGAGCCTGATTATTCCAAAAGGCTACAAATTCCGTCATAATTCTTTCCCCCGGGCCTTACCCTTTCCGGGCAAGAATTTCGCCAGAATTTGAGGGTTTATATGGCCCCTGCGCTTCCCTTGTCCCTATTTCATTTACAAAGGAATATCACCGGTTCCAAGCCCCCCAAATCAAATTGGGTATCCACGGTGGCCCGTGGACCCTCCTGAACCCCTCCGGGGCAATTTGATTTGTGCGTTTGTTCCCGGAGATATAAGTAGGGTAAAAAAAATAGGTCCCGGGAAGCTTCCCCCACCTGGATAATCGGGGGAGGGCTTATGCCCCCGTCCCCCGAACCCCCACCCAGCAAAAAAAAAAAATTATTGATATTCAAATTCTACCCCACAATCTCCACAAATTAAATTAAGATCTCTTTTTCCCCATACATTTACTCCGCAACCAGGACATTGATATTTATTCTTTGAAGAATCTGTATTTCCTAAGTAGATCGGAGAATCTATCGTATACGTTGAATAAAGGAAATTAGCTACTTCCACATCTTCTATTAAAATATTTTCTGAAGAAACTGTATTGGTATTCAGGAGTGTTTCTATCTTTACGGTTGTAGTGCGGTCAAACCAAAGTTTTTCAAAACGTTGGTTTTTTACAAGCTGAGAACAGACATCAAGAAATATTCCCCCTTTTATGGGGTAATCCATCATCTGTTGACCTGTTTTTTTCCCCCCTTCTTTCCCTGTATTGGATGGCATAAGTCCAATGGATTGCATTTTATTTCCCCACTCTTTATTATGATAACTCCGTATGGAGGGTCTACCAAAATGAAACTGCCATAGATGCACCATTTCATGAGCCATAGTTTGAAGCATTTCAATTAATGGGTATTTGCTGAAGTAAATTGGATTTATGGCCAATTCATCTGTCTTAATATTCTCTTTATTTATCCACCTTTCGTTTGAATAATAACCAAATGTTTTTGTTTTCCTCGTTATTACAATCATACAGTTAGGTAATTCAGACCCGAAGAGATTTTCATTAAAGTAATCATAGATGAACTGAAAGAGATCATAAAATTCATAGGTTGGTTTTAATTTCATAATACTATTTTATTTGTGTTTCGTAAAATTAAAAAATTATATCGTACGATATAATTTATATATCAATAAAATCTTTTATGGAATTTTGTAGCTAATATTTGATGATAAAGGGGAAATAATAAATTATCTCTTTGGACTAAATTTTTAAAAATTTCAGGTTTTTTTTTTTGCATCAAATTGGATATATCCAATTTTTTTATATCTTTGTTTAACTTTAAATTTTTAAATTTGCTTGGTATGAAATTGTCACCATTTTTTAAATTGATACTGGACGATTTTATTTTAATCCTAAAAAATTTTTATGTCACTCAAAAACGTAAGAGAAAAAATCGTACAAAAAGCAAATGATATTCCGGAGGAAATTTTAACCCAATGGGACCGATGGTATGTCGAAAAAAATTATAAAAAAAATAAGCTTTATAAACTGCTTTTTTTTCTCAGAGAAAAAGGAGCGGATCTGAACAAATTTTTCGATCAGGAAATAAAAGAATCTAAACAAAAAAAAGATGGATAAATCACTAACTTTTACAATTCTCATAATATTTATAATTTATCTAATTATAGGTTTTTTTGTCAAAATACCATTTTGGTTTGACACTACTTTTTATAGTATAGTAGCAATTGGAGCGCTTTATTTTTTCTTATTTAAATTGGAAGGGCATAAAGAAATTCAATCCAGGTTGCGCCAAAAATTTCAGGGAAAAGAAGCTCCGTCCAAAGAAATTTCCAAGGAAATTCCAGAAGATAAAAATTGATTTTAATGTAACCCCACTAATAATTTTTTCAAGATGTCACATTTTTATGTGGCATTTTTTTTTGCAGAAATATGCCGGATAAATAAGGACGAATATTTTTGAGAAAGCCCCGGGGAACCCGGAGCATTCCGTGAGGAATGGAATCTAAAAAAAAGACCGGAACGGTCTAATTTTTAGATTAAGCAAGAGGAAACGGAGAAATAAAATTTCTCTGTTTATATCTGTTTGGTTTATTGTGAGTTATGATTTATATATTTTTATAAAGTATACTTTTAATATACTTTGGTATTCTTTTTTTATATAAATTTATCTTAAAGTATTAGAATTTAGTAATTTAAAAGTATATTTGTGGTATCTTAATTGTAATACTTATACTAATGAAGAATATTAAAGTATCAGAGGAAACAAAGGAACTCCTGGACGATTTAAGCACACGATTTAATCTTAAAACTTATGATAATACAGTCCGGACCTGTTCACTTTTTATCTTAAGAAATGAGATCAACTTACGGGAAGATTATATTGGAGATTATCGAAAAGGATTAGTCGATTTGGAAAATAGAATCTTTTCTAAATTCAAAGAACATGAAGATAAAATTTTGAAAAGTTATGCTTCCATGAGAAATTGGGTAGGGGGAATTGAAAAAGATCATTTGAAGCCATTAACTGCAAAACTTGAAATATTGGACAAAATTTCAAATTATGAAATTCATAAAATTGCAGAAGATAAATTGAATAATGTAAAATCGGAAAATCCACTTAATTTTAATCTTCCTAAGCCGGAAGAAGTCAAAAAAAATGATTTTGAGGAAGAGAAAAAAGAGGGAGTTTTTGAGCCTGATGTCCCCTCAAATATTGAAGAAAAAAGTCAGGATAACTCTACAAATTCAGACCTGTTAAATCGATACAAGGAAGCCTTACAAAAGATTATTTTCAATAGCGAAATTAAAGAAGTTGAAACCATGTTAGGAAAGAAAAAAAGCATCGTTGTAAATCTTCCTTTGGAAGAATGGAACTATATTAACTCACTAATCTAATGTATTCAAATTTTAAATCTCATGATGTAAATTCTAGTACTTCTTCTACAAATATTTTTCATTATTTGGATAAAGAAAACCAACAAAAGGAAAGAGAAAGCCAAAAGAAAATTTTAGAAGAAAAGGGATTGGAAATTGAAAGTAATGAGGAAGGTTCAGAAACGGGATTTAATTCTGAAGAACCAGGAGAACCGGCACAGAAAATTGAAGAAGCCCTTCAGGGATTAAATGGAAAGGAACATTTTTTCAACCAAGATTTTAATCCCTATGATCTTAACGACCCGAATTCCAAAATAAGTGTTCAACAAGCTATCCAGGGAATTGATGGAAACAGAGGTACGAAAAGTTTAAAGGAAAGCAATTTCTATATGTTTAATCTCGCCCCTAGTCAAAAAGAGTTGAAGCACCTGGAAGATATAGCTATATCAGAATTGGAATCAAGAGGGTTAATCCTAGATGATATTAAGGACAAACCTGAAGCTTTGGAATTCTACAATGAGCAGAAAGATCAGCTTATGAAGCTTCAAATTAAACTTTATACTCAAAAGGTGATGGACGAGTACGCCCGGCTAATGGATAGGGAAATATACGCTAATCAGGAAGATCTGCCTAAAGATAAGGAAAGAAGGCAAATGAAGCCTGAAATTGAAAAAAGATACAAAGCTTTTCTTCAGGAAAAGGGGATTAAATTAGAGGATGATAAGCCTGAATCTGCTTTTCTGAATATTGAGAGGTTTAAAATTAAACAGGAATATGACCACGGTAAAATATTTACTCTCTATTCAGAAGAACTGGAAAAGAATATTGATCTTTTTGTTCCGGAAAACAAATACAAAGTTGAAAATGATAAACTTTTTATTAGCGAGGAATATTATTCAGATAAATACAATGCCCTTTTAGATAAGGAAAAGTCTAAAAAAGAACAGGTTGAAATTTTGGCATCTGCAAAGGAGGATACCGCATATTTCACTGATTTTATAAAAGAAGATAAAATTTGTATTACCAGGCATTGGGATAAGTTTGATAAAGAATTGAAACTGTACTTTGACAGGAAGGATGTAGAAGTTGATAAAGGAATTTGTTTTATTCCTGAAAGTACTTTTAAAAATAAGCTTTATGAAATCAAAAGTCAGTTTTTGGCGAAGGAATTTTCTGATAAGAAAAAGGAAATTTTGAATTCCTATATACAAAAAGAAGGTTTTGATGTCACAAAAGGTCTGAATGATAAAGGAGAGGAAGTTTTTTTATATCCGGAAAAAGTGCCTTCCAAAGAAGATTATAAAAAACTTAATATTAAAAGCTCTGTTGAGTTTAACAAATTTTTGGTTAAAGAAAAGTACTTAGAAGATAGACCGAAAATGTCCATAAAGGATTGGAATAGTACAACTTCTATAAAGGCTAAAATTTTGGTTGAAAGTGAAAAAGCTACGCTTTTATCAATCGAAGATCAAAGGTTGGAGGAACCAGTACAAATGTGGGTTGGTAATTTTGCAATTAAAGATCCTGATGATAAAGGAAATATGCAACTTCTAACGGAATTCTATGAGTATAAAATCAATGAACTTATTACGCTAAAAAATGAAAGTAAAATTCAAATTTCTGAATTTCAAGAAATTGAAACTGAAAGAGAAAAGTTCGTTAAAAATTCTGATAGTATTAAGCTAACTTTTGATAATACAGGTCTAAAGGAGCCTTTAAATTTCAATGTACAGTATGAGGATATTTATATTTCTCCGAATGGAAAATATACAATGGAAAGGAACCTGTTTGAGCATAAGTTTGAAAAACATATTATGAACCAGGCTCAAAAGGAATTTGCCAAAGAATATAATACCATTAAGGAGAATGTTAATAAAGAAATGTTAGAAGCTAAGGACTTCCTGAAGAATAAGGAAATAGACCGACAGTTTAAAAATTTCCTGATTGATAAAAATATTCTTCAGGACCAGGCGAAAGATGATAATTATTTTGTTCAGGCTAAGGTTTTGGAATCTAAAAATAATTCATCTTTTATTGCTTATAAACCAGAAGGCAGAGAAGAGGAAGTTCGATTTTGGGTTAATAATGCAATGATAAGTAAGGCTGAAGGTAAAGAAGGAATCTACTTTAAAAGTGAAAAGGAAATTACTAAAATATTAGAACAGGCCGTACAAAGGGACGATGAACGTAAACAGTTGGTTGAAATAGATTTTAAGGAATATACCACTGAAGACAAAAAACATAAAGAGGAAGAGTACAAAAATTACATTTTCTTAGCTGATACACCAGGGCTGACAGAACCTATAAAGTTCACAATAAAAGAAGCGGATCTGAAAAAAGAAGGAGAGAAATTTTTAATTGAGAAATATAAGCTTGACAATAAAATAAAAAATGCAATAAAATATGGGATTGCCAAAGAGTTTGGAAATGTAAAAGATGATATAAAAAACCAAGTTTGGAAAGAAAAAGGTTTTGACACTACAAAAAGGAAAGTGACTGGAAAAGACCTGCTTTACTATGCGAAAGTTGAAACGGAAAGAACTTACAAGCATAATGATAAAAGTGTTTTATATAACAGACCCATTCTTAAAGAAATTGAAAAGTTGACAGACCCCAATAAACCTTCCAAAAATAAAAACAAAATTGCAAAGCTGACGGATACCTTACAACGTGATAGATATACCGGAGAAATAATAAAAGAAGGGGTGAAAAAAGGAGGACTAAACTATCATTCCCATATTGTCGTATCAAGGCATGATAAAACAAGTGTGAACCCGGAAGATAAAGTCTCAATGTCTCCAAATTCTAATCAAAAAGATAATATCATGGCCAACGGGGCCAAAGTAGGTTTTGACCGGTCACAGTTCTTTGAGAATATAGAAAATATCTTCGATAAAGAATTTGGATATGAAAGGGATATGCAGGAGCATTTCAAGTATAAGCAAACTCTTTCAAACCAATTAAAAGGTAAAGCAGAAGGAATGCTGATGAGTAAAGTAAAACAGGAAATAACTGAAAAGTTAGGATTAAGGGAGCTGACCAATCATTCAGCTGTAGGTATTAACCTGCCTACTAAATTACCTACTTCTGCAAAAGATATTGTAGGCATGGTTAATATCAATAACATCAAAAGTCAAATATCGGAACTGCCCTTGCCTACCAGCTTACCAAAAGGTAAACTGGATGCTGTTATAAAGGCTGTAAAATACATTAAAAATTTAGTAATGGATAAAGGAATGTAATATGGAAATAAACGAAATTTTAAACATCAATCTCAAATACTTAGCTGTATTTATCCTGGCTTTTATGGCCATCGTCGGACTTGCATTTAACGGAATGAAGAAAAAGGACCCAATTTTAAAAGTATTATTTTTTGGGATGGCATTCATGATTGTAGCTGTATTATACAAATACTTCGCTTTCTTTTTCATTCCATACTTATTGGTAGGAGTAGTGGTTCCGTCCTTTTTATTAGGTATTGCCTTGGGAACCGTTGGGAAAGAAAAGCCGGCAGACCCAATCAAAGATGTAGTTTTACAGACAGATAAGGGTGAAAAAATAGCAAGGAACGTTTTTGCACATACTGCCATTTTCGCAGCATCCAGGCATGGAAAAACAGCGTCCTTAGTATATCCTTATGCTTTGCATTTTGCAGAAAAGAATTTTGCCGGAATTTATTATGATTATAAAAATGGGGAGCTTTACGAAGTTGTAAGACCGCTTTTTCCTGAAAATCATGTAACAATAGCAATTCATCGTCCGGATATTACAGCAAGGGTTAATGTTATTTCCCCTTTAAGAATTCAGGATGAAAAAGATGTAAACTCAATAGTTCATGTATTACTGGATAATTTACTTGATTTAAATGGGCAAAGTGATTTCTTCGTTAAATCTGCAAGTTCTTTAATGAGTGGCCTAATTTTAAAGTTTGCCCTGGATCATCCGGAACTTTGCTATTTGCCCCATGTATGTGCCTTCATACAATCCGTAGATTTTTCATTAAAGGAAGAGGAAGCTAAAGGATTGAAGGAAGATTCTTATGATACTTTTGGAGGTCTGAAGAAATTTTTAATATCAAACCCAAGAGCAAAAATGCAGTCTTCCAGTTTCATTATGGGATTAGCTTCAGAAAGACAAACAGCCGGGGTAATTTCATCCTTAGCTAATGCTCTACGAGAAATTAGCTATCCGGATGCATTTTGGGCCTTAAGTGGTGATGAGCTTGATTTTAATATCAATAAAACAGGGAACAGGAAGGTTGTGGCCATCATCAATGAACCAAAGAACGAACAGGCCCTAAATCCATTATTAGCAACATTGGTTCACAGTATGACCAGGGAAATGATGCAACCGAACAGACCGCCATCTTTCCTACTTATGGATGAAGGCGTAACACTTAAGATTAAAAACCTTTCCCGAATTGTGGCCACGATGGCCAGTTTTAATATGGGAGTTGTTTATTGTATCCAGGATAAAAAACAGGGAGAAACAGCATACGGAGATACAAAGTTTAAAGAAATTATTGCCAACTTCTCCACTCTTTATTTTGGGAGGGCCAACGAAGCAGAAACTGCCAAATATTATGAATCTTACTTTGAACCGGTTAAGATTAAAACAAGGTCAAGAAGTACAGGAAAAGGGGGGGTATCTACCACGATAAGCGAAAAAGAAGTTCCAAAGTTCAGATCGCACGAATTTACCAATCTTACACAGGGGAAGTTTGCTATGATTAATGCAGGAAAAGCTGAAATGTATAAATTCAAATTACTTCCGAATATTAAAAAAGAACCCCTTCCGGATTATAATGATACTATGAAACACATAGTAATTCAAAATTACAATAAGATTTTAGCACAAGTCAATCAATTCGCTGAAAATCTAGGGCTAAAGGAGAAATAAAACTCCTGTCAGCGAGAAATAAAAAGAAAAAAAATTGGATATATCCAATATATTTTATAATTTTGTCGAACATTAAAAAATTTCAGAATGAAAAAATTATTAGTCAATTCCCTAACATTTACAGCAGTATTAGCTTGTAATATGCTTTTTGCCGGTGGGATCGGCCTTGGTGATGCTGTTAATGAAGTTTTAGGAGACGTTAAACAGGCAGCTGCCGGAATTGTTATTATCGGGTTCTTAATTACTTGTATTGTTGCTGTTAATGACTATTCGTCTCATAAAGACGTAGGCCAGGCATTAAGAATCTTACTTTATGGAGTATTGATAACATTGGCGATTGTGGGAGCTTACGCATTCATTAAAACTAGAGTAAAATTTAATTAATGAAAAGTCTTGAAACTCACAAGAATATAAGAAAAGAAGTGGAAGTGTGGGGCTTTGCCCCCACGCCTTTTCTCATATTTGCCGGCATTGGTTTATGTTCAGCACTGATAGTAGTTTCAGACTTTTCTTTTAGAAGCTTTATTATAGTATTAATAATCAATGCTATTTCTTATGTAATCAATAAGATAATTTTAAGTAATAAAGACATAATGAAGTCTTTTTTATATGAGAAATTTCCAAAAGAAATAACTGACTTAACCAAAAACAAAAATGGAAAATCATAGCTTTAGTAAATCAGGAAATTTTATGTTAGGATTTCGGGTAACATTACCTGAAAAATATTCGTTGGGCGAAGATGATTATGACGAATTAAATAGTCTATGGGCAAAAGCTTTGCGTGATCTCCCTGATGGGTCCATCTGTTTCAAACAAGACCTTTTTTTAGAAGATCAGCTTAGCACAGAGGATTTTCCTGAAGCTAATTTTATTGAGAAAAGTACGAAGGTGTATTATGATGGTATGAAATATCTAAACCATACCTGTAATATATTTTTTATTAAGAAAAATGAGGATATAAATTTTTCCAGGTTAAAGAATCCTTTCAGACCTCCTAATATTAAGGAATTTAAAGAATTTGACAGTAAAATTGATGCTTTTATTCCTGCTGTGAATGAATGTGTTGCTTATCTGAACAATATTCGATTAAAAAACCATAATAGAATTTTGGTAGAGCCATTGGAAAAAGAGTATATAGATAATTATTATCAGTTTATTAATAATGGGCTTAATAATGATTATAACTCTGAAATACAAAAGGATTGGGCCTATATAAGAGTAGGTAATAAATATTGCACCCTGTTAAGATTTCCGCATGAAGAAAACTTTCCGGATAAATTCAATACGTGTGTTAAGGATGGCGCAATGACAAAGGACCCGTATGTATTCTATAAAAACTATGGTGAGAATTTTTCTTTTGATTTACCTTTTACACATATCTATAATCAGATAGCTTTTATAGATAAAAAGGATGTTCATTTTAATCAACTGAAAAAAACCAATAAACAGTTTAGGGATTTTAGAAGATTTGACGGAAGTAATCAGTTTTGGTATGATAAAACTACCAAGATGATTAATGACCTTACAGAGAATCAGTCCCATATCAGATTGATAAGAGGGTATAATAATGTTATATTCTTTGCTGATACAAAGGAAGAACTGGAAAGAAGAGTTCAGCTTGTTTCCGAAAAGTTCAAAGAGCTGGATATAACCGGGAACCGGCCATTTGGAGATAATTTACTTGCTCAATATGAATTTAGCTATCCTTTGAATGCATCCATGTTCTTAGATGAACACGTTTACATTGCAACCACTGAAGTATTTAGTTCCTTTATTTTGAACACAGGACGTTATAAAAGTGATGTTTCCGGAGTATTTTATAATTCAAGACTAGACAATACACCGGTTAAAGTTGACTTATGGGACGCCAAAAAAAAATACATGAAGTCAAGGAGTGGGCTTATTATTACAAAAACCGGAGGGGGGAAATCATTTAATATCAATCACATTTCTTCTTTCGCTCTTACCCACGGTTACCGAAATGTAATTATTGATCTGGGGGGAAGTTACAGCAAGTTAGCTTCTATTTTCCCTAACGATGTAGCCTATGTGACCTATAATGAAGGTGATAATTTAGGTATAAACCCTTTTGAATTGGGAGAAAATGAAAGCATTACCACAGAAAAAATAGAAGAGTTGGTAGATTTCATTGAAGTTCATTTCAAAAGGCTTGACGGGAAAATGAATGCAAAGGAAAAAGCAGAGCTTAGAAAGCTACTGGATCATTACTATTCCAATATTAGTACAGGTCATTCGTTACCTCATTTTGTGAAAAGCTTCATTGAGTATAGAGAGGAACTTATTACTCTGCTTAATATTAAGAAGGAGTTCTTTGATGATGATGAATTTATCTTAATGATGTCTGAATTCATAGATAATGGAGTTTACAGCTTCCTTTATAACAGTGAGAAAGGAGTATCATACGGAGCAGAACTTTATAATAAGAAGCTTGTTGTTTTTGAACTTGATAAAATTAGAGATAATCAACTTTTGGTTAGCTTGATGTTAAAGGTTATCAATACGGCAATTAAGAAAATTATTTGGAGGGATAAATCCACAAGAGGATATGTCTTCCTGGAAGAGTTTGCAGAGTTGTTGAAGTGGCCAGGAATGTTAGGACAGGCCGAATGGTTGTTCCAGGCTATCCGAAAACAAGAAGGTTCCCTGTTCCTTGTTTTACAGACCATAAATCAGCTTCCGGAGAATGTACCGGCTTCTCAAAATATCATTGATAACAGTGAGGTTTTATTTGTTCTCGAGGGGGCTAATTATAAGGATATTCAAAAACGTTTTGGTTTATCAACCCATGCGCTTTATGAAATGGAAAGCTTGGAAAGTAATTATAATGATCCTTCACATCCTTATTCTGAAGTCTTTATTAAGAGAGGGAATAAGTTTGGAGTATATAGGTTGGAGGTTCCTAAAAAAGTATTTTGGGCCTATCAGACAGAGGGTACATTGAATGCCATCCTTATGAAGATTTTTGAACTGACTGGAAGAGATATGGAACAGGCCATCAATACAATGATAGAACATGAACAAGCCTTTAAGATTTGGGCCGGCAAGGAAGATCAGAAGAAGCAAAATGAAAATGAGAAAGTGGGAGACGAGGCCATCTATGAAATTGTAACTAAAACACTTAAAATATCAGCATAATGAAAAAAATTATAATAACAGCTTTATTTTTTGCGACAACTTCCATTTATGCACAGTTAGTCGTTTCAGACCCAGGAGTAGAAACCGCAATGGCTCAATCCATAGCAATGTCACAGCAACAGCTGACAAAAACGGAAAATCTTATCAATAAGCAGGAAGAGCAAATCAGGGTTCTTAAGCAGATGAAAGAAAAGGTTGAGAGGGTGAACGGAGTTCTTAGGGATATGCAGGAATTAAGGGATATATTAAAAATGCAGAAGGAATCTATCAAGATAGCTACTTCAGTGAAAGGCAGACTAAGCGAATTTAGTACAGCTGAATTCCAAAAAAATGCTCTGAATACTATAAGTGTTTGTCTTAATAACCTGACCAATACCCTTGTTTTTATTCAGAAACTTACTTCTAATAACTTTTTCTCCATGACGGATAAGGAAAGAATTGACCTTGTAAGAGAACAAAAATCACAAGCTTTTAGAGCTTATATTTTAATAAAAAAATACGCTAAATAATGGACTTTTCTTTCATTACTGACTTAATGTCAAAGCTTGACACTGAAACCCTTTTTGGGGATGGTATTAAGGGAGCAAAAATCGTAGCCTTACTTTTCCTTTTGCTCAGATTTTCTGAGCAGTATGTAAAAGATAATTGGAATTGGGACAGTCAGCCCAAAATGGGAGGTTCCATGTCCGTTTTAGGTTTTGGTTTTGTTATTATGTCAAGTGATTGGGTAATTAAAGTAATAGAAAAAGCGTTTGCAGGAGTTGACCAAAAAATGAAAATGACAGGAACCGATCTGTACAGTAAATTAATAGAACAGATTGATACCAAATTCTCTGAAGCGGTTCCTATTGGAAATGTAGATGGATTTTTAGATAGCTTGTCTGTCATTGAAGCATTTGTTGTGCAAGGACCTTATATTCTAATGCTTTGTGTGGCCGCAATTTTAGCAGGATTATGTAAAATTGCAGACCTTTCAATTACCGCAGGATATTTGCTTCAAAGAGTTTTTTTATTAGAACTGTTAAAGTTCTTATTCCCTATGGCCATAGCTTTTTCTACTTCCTCACAATTGGGTAGATTTTTTTACTCATGGATTTTAAGATATATAGGCGTTTTTATTATGGGTATTGCTTATATCGGTATTATAAAATTTACTACTCTTGTAGGAACGACCTTAGCCAATCAATTTGACACAAAAGCAGATGTAGGTTTTACCTCTTTGACAATTTATAGTTTTGGCCTCTTAGTGACTGTCATTGTAACATTTACAATCAAGGTCAAGCTTTTCCAATATGTTACAAGTTATATTAATTCAATGTTCCAATAATGAGCGAAAAAAAAGAAAAATTAACATACGGAATGGATTTTTACTCCGTATTGAAAAAATATAATAAAACTTTATGGGCCATTACAGTAGTGGCGGTTTCTGCCATCGGTTTTTCTGCTTATCAAAGTGTATCTATATATGAGAAAAGCGCAGAAAATATTTATGGCATAACAGAAAAAGGTAATATGGTTCCTTTGAAAAAACTAGAAGATGAAGAAGGAAAGAAAATACAGGCAAAGGCCAATATTGAATATTTTGTAAGTCAATATTACGAATTGGATAGCTATACGATGAAAAGGAAAAGGGAGCGTGTATATTGGTTAGTTGGTGAACAGCCTACCAAGGTAATAAAAGACAGGGCATCCAAGGGATATTTTGATTTATTCATGTCAATGCAGGGACTAAAGCAGACCGCTTATATAATGCAAAATACCTTTCAAATGTCTAATGAGGACCCTTATAAAGCTTCTTTTACAGTGAGAATTACTAGGGTAAATGGGGATAAGGAAGAGTATTATAATGCTAAAGTAAACCTTGTTTTAGAGCAGTCGAATAGAAATTATCCTTATAATCCTTATGGATATTTAATTACCAATTTTACTGAAGAACTGGAAAAAGTAGTCAGCGAAGATATGACTGAAACCTTGAAACAGGACGAAGCCAAATCGAATGATTCTATTAATCAAAACCCAAAGACTAAGTAATGGAAAATACAGATAATGAAAGCATAGAAAAACTCCCCCCAAAAAATAAGCTGGAACAGTTAAAGACAAAATTCAATTCTCTTACTCTGAAACAAAAGACGAATTTTATTTTTATCCCAGGTCTTGTTTTGATTTTTGGAGGTGCTTTTTTCTTCCTGGTTACTTCAGGAGATAAAAAAGACAATAATGCAATTGATGATTTTACTACTCCTGAATCGGAGCTTATCAAATATAATAACAAATTAGAAGCTGTTAATACAGATAAAGATCAGCCTGATTTTAGTATTAAAACCACAGAACCTGAAGAGACGGTTCCAACTGAAAATGCTGATTATTCTAAAGAACTAGCAGAACTTGACAGACAGCTTTCAAATCAGCCAGGAACCACAGGAGGAAGTAATTATTCTCAATCTTCCGGAACACCTAAAAATAGTCATGATGTCTATGGAAATTATGATATGTGGCAGATGTCAGAACCAAAGAATAATTCAATCGGCTATTCTGATGTTAAAAATTATCCTACCAAGCCAAAGGCGAAAGCACAAACCTATGAACCGGCCTATACTGATGTAACACCATCACCGCAACCGGTTCAAAATGTAGAAGTCAAAGCATCTAAAAAAATAAGGGCAAAACTTCTTTCAACCGGGTTTGCTTCTAATGGAAGAGATCTTTCATTTATTATGTTAGAGCCTACAACAATAGGAGGTGAACAAACCAAAAAGGGGCAGGTAATTACCGGAAGTGCTAGAATTTCAGAAGACCGTTTAACAGTTCGCTTCAGAACTATTAAAATAAATGGTAAAACCATTCCTATCAATGGAAGTGTAATGGGATTTGATGGAGATGAGGGAATGCCCATTTCAGGGGAAAGAGATGGAAGCGGTACAGGTGATTATATACGGGATGAAGCAGTAAGCCAATCTTCAAGAATCCCGGTAGTAGGCGGAATAATCAGCAGAGCCTCCAATTCGCGGGGAACTTCCCAGGACAAAATTAAACTTAATCAAAATACAGACGTAATCATTCAAATTTATTAACAATTAAAATTATAACGATGAAGAAAATTTTTTTGGCATCATTTATCATGTTCGGAATATTAGGATATTCCCAACATACAAAGAAAAAAGTTTACAGAAAGACTGCGAAAAAATCTTATGTAAAAAAGAAACCTTCAGCCAAAGTGGAAGCTGTTCCCGTTGCTGAAGTAAGCCCGGAACCTAAAGTTGAAGTAATACAGGAAACAAAACCGGATCAGTCTTCTACAATCAGTACTACTCCTGTTACTGAAGAAAAAGCAAAAGAAGATTATATCCTTACTGCTGAAAGAATCCTTAAAAAGAAAGGATATATTAATAATAGAAACTCTGCATTCGATAGAGGTATAGAAGGATTTATCAAAGGAATTTATTCAAGCAATGGAAAACTTTTTTTCCTTGTTGAAATTGATAACAGGACCAATATTCCTTATGATATTTTGGGGATAAGCTTCATATCTCCGGCAGAACAGGAAGGAAGAATGAGCTATAAGGAAAAAGAAACCAATATCAAGGAATTGTCCTTTGAACCGATCTGGACGAATCAGCCGGAAAAGCTTGAAAGAAAATCAAAGAACAAAATGATTTTTGTGTTCGACAAATTTACCATTGCAGAGAATAGAACTCTTCAAATGATTATGACAGAATCAGAGGGCGAAAGAACGATTAATTTACCTATTTCCCCTAAATATATTTTAAAAGCGCAATACTCAAACTAAACATGAAAAAGACATTATTTTTACTATTGGCCCTTAGTACAGTGTTAGCCAATGCACAAGGAAGAAGAAACAATCAATCTTTTATTTATGGAGAATATGGATATTCACCTGAAAAAGGGGAGTTAAAAGCCGGTTATATGGCCAAGGCTGGTTATGGTAGGGTTTTTGGAAATAAGGGGCTTTTAGGTAAGGCAGAAGCCTTCTATCAGAACTATGAAGTAAGCTATATAGACAAACAGATTTTACCCTATCAGAAATATGGAGTAAATGTAAATGCAGGTTATAGTTATGAGGGGTTATATCCAGTAATGCTTAATATTTGGGCCGGAGGATATGGAGCTTATGAATCTGCTAATGACGGAAACCAAACAGATCCTAAGTATAATGCAGAAATCCCAACTAAAGTAAAAGGTTTTGTCTATGGAATTTCAGGCTCAGCAGAAGCAGAAATATTTATTCTAAGAAGATTATCATTTACAGCAAATTATACACAATTGTATGATTTGAAGAGTAAATTTTCAAAATCAAATTACGCTCTATCAGGAGGACTAAGATTTTATATTAATTAACAAATTACATTTTAAGAATACTATTATGAAAAAGATTTTCGCACTTATTATAGCTCTTTGCAGTCTAAATTTTATTTTAAATTCTTGCCGTGAGGACGGAGACGAGTGGGCAGATGGAGGACAATTCAGTTACACCATAGAAAGAGATCAGAACTTTATTGAAAAAGCTGTAGGAGAATCAAACCAATTCACATTCAATGTGAAACCTACTTATGATTATACAGCAATACCAATGACTTTTAAGTTTACAACCAGCTTAAACGGTGTGCTTAAATTGAACGGGCAAAATCTTACAGCTAATCAGGAATATCCTTTGACTAATAAGGATAATATTTTTGAATATGTTGGTAATGTAACCGGTTCTCATGAAGTTAAAATCATTACCAAAAATTCAAAGAATGTAAGTAAAGAAGAAACATTCGCTTTCCCTTATGGAACAAGTGAGTTTGCACATACCTTTACCGGAGGAAATGGCACGATCTATCAGGCAGATCCTACGAATTACAGTATGAAAATTACTCCTAACCCTGGACAACCTACAACAGGTTATGAAATTCGTTTCAATTCGTACTCCGGAGATATTAAACTTAATGGTGTGGCAGTTAGTACAGGACAGTTTTATCCACTGCCTAATATTGATAATTTCAATGTTGTCTTATCTACTAATCAGGTAGGACAAGGGGTTTTGACATATTCAATTAAAAATGCTACAGTTACGAAGGATTATGAAATTCAGCAGACCATTACTAAAAGAGAAATTTTAGTGGAAAGCATGAATATTAGTGGAACTACGGTTTTTCCAAATACAGCTATGAGTTTAATTGGAGTGATTAAAAAATCTCCAATCACTCCTAATACTTCAGTTCAGTATAAAACTTGGATTTCAAGTGCTTCCAACAATAACATGGCAGGAATACAAAATACAAATAATGTCTATGTTCCTTACGCCCTGGGAGCCAATGGAAGCTTTACTTATAATTTTAATGCTGTAAATGTAGGAACCTATACCTATAACATTCAGTTTAAAGATGAATTTGGAAACGAATCTGAAATAAAAAGTTATACAGTTAAGGTAGAGAATGCTTTAACAATCGCCAATTCAGCAATTAAATTATCATTCCTAGATATAAGTAATTATAACAATGGATATGTAAATCACAGTTTAGTAGGTGCTCAAGCTCAAATAAATGCTTCAGCAGGTACTACCAATAAAATCTCTAAGATTGTTTTTGATTGTACCTACTTTTATCAAGGACAACAAAAGAATAAATCTTTTACCTTAGATTATATTTCTAACCCTCAGCAAACAGTTGATTTCAATAATGGAATTGCCGGAAGTGAACAGCTTTATGTTGGCTATAATTACAATATTTCCAATATGAATGTTACAAATGGGTCTTATACAGTAACTGTTTATGATAATACAGGAGCAACTACCACACAAACAGGGATTTGCTATGTTCAGGTCAACTAAATTTTCATTAAAAAAAATAAGGGTAAGCTTAGCTTACCCTTTTATTTTGCATAAATGATACTTCCTTTTGGTATAAAATTAGTCGTAAATTGAGGATTAGCAAACTTTAAAACTTCATAATTAAATTGCCTCCCCAAGCTTTCCAAAGTTGTATCTTCTTTTATCCGGATTATCCTTAAATCCAAAAAACTGAACTTAAAATATTGTGGCCGGTAATTATGTTCCTTATAAAAATTAAAAAGATAGTTTACAGCTATAAATGATGGAACATAGGCTTGTGTTTCTTTTGGTAGATAAGGTCTTACTTTCCAATAGTTCCGGGAACCGGCTTTTCTTATAGCCTTATTCACGTTTCCTGCTCCACAGTTGTAAGCTGATATTGCCAAGTTCCAATCTCCCAATTGCTTATGTAAATCTCTTAAATATCTTACGGCAGAATCCGTATTTCCTACTGGATCATAAAAGATATTTATGTAATCATTTTCTTTTATCCCATATTGCCCCCCGGTAGCTGGCATAAACTGCCATAATCCTTTTGCCCCGGCCCAGGAACCAGCTCGGGGATTTAATGCACTTTCAACCACTGCCAGGTATTTAAGTTCCAAAGGCATTCCATACTGTGAAAGTTTCCTTTCAAATAAAGGAAAATAATAAGTAGAAAGACCTATAATTTTTCCATACCATCTATAAGATAGATACTTTTTTACATAAGCATAGGTAACTTCATTATAATCTATACTAAGGGGAGTATTTGCATTCAAAAAATCGAACCTTTCCTTAAAGGTATTTAGGTGTAATGTTTCATCTATGTCATCATCTTCGCCCAAAGATTCAATATATTTTTTATCATATTGTATATACTTCTCCTGGGCCTGTAGCTGTGATAACCCGAATAGTAGTGATAATATTAATATCGTTTTCTTCATTTTCAACATTTTAGAGAGCTTTTTTATTCCTCAAAAATAGTAAATTTTAATCCAAAAATATTGGATATTTCCAATTTTTTTTTTAGTTTTACACCTAGAAATTATTATTAACCAAAAAATATACAACATGAGTGGAAAAAATATGCAAAAGGTTTTCAGATTTATTAAAACCACTGAACTTGATTCAATTAATGAGATATTTTCAAATAATCCGGATGTCATAGATATTAAGGAGGTCTGTAAAAATTTTAGTAAGTTTCAAACTCTTGCCTGGATTGAATTCATTCTTAATTTAGAAGAGAAGGACGCTCAGTTCCTTTTTAAGTATATAAATACACAATAATTTAATATTTTCGCTTTTCATTTCTTAATTTTAAAAGATGGCCCTAATTGAATGTCCTGAATGTAGCAGAAAGATTTCTGATAATGCTGATAGTTGCCCTGGTTGTGGCTATCCCATAAATCCTATTTCTCCGGTTGTTGTCAATGGAAAAGCAAAAGAAGGATGTTTTTTGCAGACTTTAAATATAGGATGCTTCATGATAATAAGTTTTTTTGTCATTATGATGTTAAGTTTTTCGGCATTCTATTTTATAAAAAAGAAAGGGAAGGATAAGCAGGATGTAAATAAAGAACAGGTAACCAAGCCTGAAAAGTGATTATAGATTTTTATTACAATAAATGGCTTCTTTTGAAAGTGGCTGATGTGTTTTTGACCTATCAATTGTTTGGTAGGTCTTTTTTTCGGGTTTCGGGCGATGTCCTGGGGAACCCAAGCTTTCACTACTCAATCTTTTCAATGAGATTATCTCTTTGGACTTTTTTGTTAAATATTTATCTCCTGAAAAGGATTTCAGACATGCCGTTCAATCTTTATCGCATTAAAAAAGTCGACAAATTTTTTTTCTGCAGAAAGCAGATCCGGAAAGCTGAGCGAAAATTTGTCGACAAAAAAGAAACCAGGAACAGCTGCAGCAATTTCGATTTGTCGTCATTTTCTGGAAATTCCAAAAGGCTACAAATTCCGTCATAATTCTTTCCCCAGGGCCTTTCCCCTTCCGGGCAAGAATTTCGCCCGAATTTGAGGGTTTATATGGCCCCTGCGCTTCCCTTGTCCCTATTTCATTTACAAAGGAATATCACCGGTTCCAAGCCCCCCAAATCAAATTGGG
>NZ_QICX01000022.1:0-19977 GCF_003201365.1 Chryseobacterium sp. CBTAP 102 | reverse complement strand
CACTTCCTGAGCAGATACGCCCAGGGCTGTGCATAAAGTGAATGCACCGAGATAGATTTTTTTCATTCTATGTTTTCTGAGTTAGTAATTAGTTTTTAAAACCATGCTAATTTAATTCTTTTTAAGACACAAAAATCACTCTTGTGTGCTTTAATGCAAATCATACTATTAATAAGTAAATTCTCTGTATATTTTCATTCTGTTATGAGGCAAAAATATCGACTTAGAACGACAAAACCTGTCGTATTAAAAATAAAAAGGGCCAATCCTAAAAGAATTGACCCTCCAAAAAACATTAACTGTTTATTGATAGAATTATGATGTTTTATTTCCAGCCTCCACCTAAACTTTTATAGATGTCGACTACAGTGCTGAGCTGTTTTTGTTTTGCTTCGATAAGCTCCATTTTAGCATCCAATGCATCTCTCTGGTTCAGAAGAACTTCAAGATAATCAGCTCTTGAATTACGGAATAACTGATTGGCAATATCAATAGACTGATCCAGGGCTTTTGTTTCCTGTGATTTCAACTGATAATACTGATCTATGTTTTTAACTTTTGACATCAGATTGGCAACATCCAGATAAGCATTCAGGATAGTTTTGTCATATTCGTACAACGCCTGAATCTGCTTGGCATCTGCGGTCTGGAAGTTCGCTTTTATCGCACTTTTGTTAATCAGCGGACCTGCCAGTTCACCTGCCAGATTATAAGCAATGGATTCCGGCAATTTAACAAGATAGGATGGTTTAAAAGCTTCCAGTCCTAAGGTTGCAGAAATTTCCAAAGAAGGATAGAATTCTTTTCTTGCAGCTTCCACATCCAGTTTTGAAGCCTTCAATTCCAGTTCTGCCTGCTTGATATCAGGACGGTTGGCTAATAGCTGAGACGGAATTCCGGTATAAACCGTCGGAGGAATGGTAGACATAAAGTTTTCCTTTGTTCTCACGATTGGCTGTGGATATCTTCCCAGCAAAGCATTGATTTCATTTTCCTTCTCTGTGATCTGCTGGCGGATTGTATATTCTGCTGCTTTGGATTTCGCCAGTTCTGCTTCAAATTTTTTCACTGCCAGTTCTGTTGCAGCAGCAGCTTCTTTCTGAATTTTGGAAATTTCCAGTGCTTTTTGCTGAAGTTTAATATACTGTTGTATAATATCCAACTGGTTATCAAGTGCCAGCAATTCATAATAATTATCAGCAACTTCTTCAATAAGATTAGACAAAACGAAGTTCTTCCCTTCCACCGTAGAAAGATAATGAGCAACTGCAGATTCTTTTTCCGTTCTGAGTTTTTTCCAGATATCAATCTCCCAGCTTGCGTTTAATCCTGCTTCAAAATTACCAAGGGGGTCCGGCATTTCTTTTCCTGGTTCAATTTCTGTGGTAGCATCACCTGCTCCTTCACTCGTATAGCGACCAGATTTTTTCAGCCCTGCACCTATTCCTGCGGAAACAGTAGGAGTAAGCCTTCCTTTTTTAGCTAACACACCACTTTTCGCAATTTCGATCTCCTGAAGTGTGATAAGCAGCTCCTGATTATTCTTTAAAGCGGTTTCAATGAGAGTTACCAGATTAGGATCTGTAAAGAACTGTCTCCATGGTGTTGTTCCGCTATTGCTGTTAGCATCCTGCTGTTCTTCCTGATTAAAGTTCTGAGGAATGTTTTCTTTTACCTCGTCTTTTATGACAGTCGCCATCGGCGCCTTACAGCTTGCAAGTACAAGTGATAAGGCAATGGCTGTGATTATATTTTTAGTCTTCGAATTTTCCATCATGTTCATAAGGTTCAGTTTGTTCTGTTAAAGGATTCTCTTCTTCATATCTCGCCAATCGTGACTTATCAGCAATTGTTCCGAAGATATAATACAATCCGGGGATAATCATCAATCCGAAAATGGTTCCGATTAACATTCCTCCTGCCGCTGCTGTACCAATGGTTCTGTTACCCACTGCTCCAGGTCCGGTTGCAATCACCAATGGAATTAATCCTGCGATGAAGGCAAATGAGGTCATCAAAATCGGACGGAAACGAATGGCAGCTCCTTCAATAGCAGCTTTTGCCACAGGAATTCCCTCTTCTGCTTTCTTCTGTACAGCAAATTCAACAATCAATACGGCATTTTTGCCCAGAAGTCCGATAAGCATGACCATGGCCACCTGTGCATAGATATTGTTTTCCAATCCTAAAAGCTTTAAGCATAAAAATGCTCCAAAAATACCTACCGGAAGGGATAAAATAACCGGTAAAGGAAGGATGAAACTTTCATATTGTGCAGAAAGAATCAGGTAAACAAATCCTAAACATACAAGGAAGATAAATACGGCTTCATTACCACGGCTTACTTCATCTTTGGAGATCCCTGCCCAGTCGATACCAAAACCTCTTGGAAGTGTTTTATCCGCAACTTCCTGAATTGCCTGAATCGCCTGTCCACTACTGTATCCAGGTGCCGGAGTTCCACTCACCTCGGCAGAGTTATACATATTATGCCTTGTAATCTCCGATAATCCGTATACTTTTTCCAATCTCATAAAGTCTGAATACGGAACCATCTGGTCTTTATCATTTTTAACATATAATTTCAAGAGGTCAGTGGGAAGCGCACGATATTGAGGTCCGGCCTGAACAATAACCTTATAAGGTCTGTCAAAACGGATAAAACTCGTTTCATAGTTGGAACCGATCAATGTAGAAAGGTTATCCATCGCCTTTTCAATAGTGACTCCTTTTTGCTCCGCAAGATCATTATCTATCTTAAGCATGTACTGTGGGAAACTCGCAGAATAGAATGTAAATGCTGATCCCAGTTCCGGACGCTTCTTAAGCTCCTTCACAAAATCATTACTTACCTGCTCCATTTTATGATAATCTCCACTTCCTGCTTTATCCAGCAGACGAAGTTCAAAACCTCCTGCAGCTCCATATCCCGGTACAGAAGGCGGCTGGAAAAATTCAATATTGGCTCCCGGAATATTTTTGGCTTTTCCCTCAAGCTTTTCAATGATTTCCGCTGCGGATTCTTTACGTTCTTCCCAGCTTTTAAGGTTGATCAGACAAGTTCCTGAGTTGGATCCGGTACCTTCCGTCAAAATTTCATACCCTGCAAGAGAAGAAACAGACTGTACGCCGTCAATATCTTCAGATTCTCTCAAAAGTTCTCTTGCAATCTGATTGGTTCTTTCCAATGTTGATCCCGGAGGTGTCTGAATAATGGCATAAATCATCCCCTGGTCTTCAGCAGGAATAAACCCTGAAGGTAAAGAATTGCTCAGGAAGAATGTACAGGCACAAAATGCTAACAGCAATGGCAATGTTATTGTCTTTTTCGTTACCGTTTTATTCAGCATTTTCTCATATCTTCCGGCTCCTTTTGTAAACAGGTTGTTGAATTTATCAAGGAAAATAGTAACCGGAGTTTTCTTCTTAGCTTTTCCATGATTATTTCTTAAGATCAGAGCACATAATGCCGGTGTCAAAGTAAGTGCCACTACTCCTGATAAAATAATGGATGAAGCCATTGTAATCGAGAACTGACGATAGAATACCCCAACCGGTCCGGACATAAATGCAATCGGAATGAATACCGATGCCATTACCAACGTAATGGCGATAATTGCTCCACTGATCTCATGCATTGCTTCTTCCGTGGCCTTCAATGGGGAAAGATGTTTCTCTTCCATCTTGGCGTGAACAGCTTCAATAACTACAATCGCGTCATCTACTACAACACCGATCGCCATTACCAAGGCAAAGAGGGAAATCATATTCAGGGTAATTCCAAAGGCGGACATCACAGCAAATGTTCCTACCAATGAAACCGGAACGGCTAATGCAGGGATCAATGTTGAGCGCCAGTCTCCAAGGAACAGGAATACTACGATGGCAACCAAAATGAAGGCTTCAAATAAAGTATGGATTACTTTTTCCATGGATGCGTCCAGGAATCTTGAAACGTCATAACTGATGTCATAATGCATTCCCTTAGGGAAATTATTTTTTTCAAGATCTTTCATCAATGCTTTCACATTTTTGATAACGTCACTTGCATTGGATCCATAGGATTGCTTTACCGTGATTGCTGCTGAAGGTTTTCCGTTCAATGTGGAATAAATATCATACATGGAACTTCCAAACTCTATATCGGCAACATCTTTCAGCCTTACAGATTCTCCGTTCGGTTTTGCTTTTAAAATAATATTTCCATAATCTTTTTCATTATTGAAACGCCCGGGATATTTTAATACATACTCGAAAGACTGAGAGCGTTTTCCTGAACTTTCACCTGTTTTCCCAGGGGAAGCTTCCAAACTCTGCTCATTCAGAGATTCCATTACTTCATCAGCTGAAATGTTATATGCTGTTAACCTGTCCGGCTTAAGCCAGATACGCATTGCATATTCACGGGTTCCCAGGATATCGGCAAAACCTACACCGCTTACCCTTCTCAATTCAGACATTACATTGATATCCGCATAATTGAAAAGGAATTTCTGGTCAGCTTTAGGATCATCACTGTACAGGTTAATGTACATCAACATGTTAGGTTCTTCACGCGTGATCTTTACCCCTTCACGCACTACCAGAGGCGGAAGTTTATTGACTACTGAAGATACACGGTTCTGAACATTTACCGCTGCTACATTGGGGTCCGTTCCCAGATCAAATACAATCTGAATGGAAGCTTCCCCGTCATTTCCGGCATCTGAGGTCATATATTTCATACCGGGAACTCCATTTAATCCTCTTTCCAAAGGAATTACTACGGATTTAATCAACAATTCGTTGTTAGCTCCGGGATATTCCGCGGTGATATTTACTTTAGGCGGAGAAATGGATGGGAACTGTGTCACAGGAAGTTTTACCAATGACAGTATTCCCATAAATACAATAATCAATGAGATTACTATAGACAGAACTGGTCTGCGAATGAATTTCTTAAACATACTGCTTCATTTTAGAGACGACTACTCTGCTTTTAATTTCAATGATTGAAGAACTTTCTTAGGATCCTGGAATTTTGTTTTCACTTTTTGATCATCCTTTACTTTCTGAACTCCTTCCAGAAGAATCTGATCTCCTTTTGAAATTCCTGATCCTACCACATACAAGTCCTGAAGTTCATAGGCCACTTTGATATTTCTGGATTTTGCTACTCCATTTTTATCAATAACAAATACATATTTCTGATCCTGAATCTCATAGGTTGCTTTCTGAGGAATGATCAGAGCATTATGAACAGGCACAGACATCTGCACTTTTCCGGTTTCTCCGTTTCTCAGAAGTTTGTCCGGATTAGGGAATTTCGCACGGAAAGCAATATTTCCTGTTTCGTTATCAAATTCTCCTTCAATCGTCTGAATTTCTCCTTTTTGTGTATATGTTTCTCCGTTTGCTGTAATCAGAGAAACCTGGTTACTGCCTCTGTCTGCAGCATGAGTCTGATAGCTTAAATATTCCGGTTCTGAAACATTGAAATACGTATAGATACTTGTATTATCTGATAACGAAGTCAACAGATCACCTTCATCTACAAGACTTCCTAATTTCAGAGGAATCCTGTTGATAATACCTGAGAACGGTGCTTTGATATCAGTAAAAGAAAGATGGATCTGAGCCAGTTTCATCTCTGCATTGGCCGCATCCAGCTTGGCTTTTGCCATTGCTCTTTCATTTTTAGAAACGATATTGTTTCCCGCCAATGTACTTGCGTTTTTCAGCTCAATGGAAGCCTGTTCCACTTCTGCTTTTGCTTTTAATAATTCTGCCTGATACAGTTTAGGCATGATCCGGAACAATGTTTGCCCCGCCTGTACGTATTGTCCTTCATCTACAAAGATTTTTTCCAGAAAACCTTTTTCCTGAGCTCTTACTTCAATGTTTTTTACAGATTGAATCTGGGCTACGTATTCTTTGTTGATTACGGTATCCATTACCACAGGGGATGTTACCGGATATACGGTAACTTCTTCTTTTTCGTGTTCTTTCTTATTGCAGCCAACCGCCAACAGAAGGGCACTCAGCGCAATTCCCGAAGCAACTCTTTTTATCATAATTCTAGAGTTTATATAAATCGTTAATGTTTTGATAGAAATAAAAACGGTAATAAAAGAGGGACGATGTGATGATTACCAACATACACAACGCAGGTACTTTCCACCCGGAATCTGGCAGAAAAATAAATAGAACGGAGAATTTTTAAATTCTAATAGAACGGATAAGAATAAATCTTTTGGTTGCTAAACCAAGAACAAAGCCATGAATATCCGGTTTTGACCGTTGATAGCTTTTTAACCCAAAAATATAGACAAGACTGAAAACTCCGGCAAAAACAACAATAGCCTGCCATACATCAGACAGCTGGAAATCATTTTCGGTAAGTTCTAAAGTGGAATTGTCTACACTATCGGCCATTTGCTGAACAGAGAGTTTTTCAAAAGTCTGATTCAGTCGGTTGGCTTTTTTCGGCATATGATGAGAAACATGACCGTTATAGTCGTTTCGGAGCGTTTTAACATCAAGTCTGCTTTCTACTACAAAGAGCAGAAAAAGACTGGTTAAAAAGTATACTATAAAGTTTCTCATTTTGAAGTTGCAAATGTACACCCGGATTATGATATTATCGTCATGGATTAACAAAATTTAACTCTTCTTTAAAATACCTGAATGTAAAAATATGATAAATATTAAATATTTCTTTTATTCAAGCGTCATTCGAGCAATTCTGACATCTCATTTGTGCAAGTTTCAATTTTCAAAAATTAAGCCACTTCCGTTGATTTAAGGAAATTTTAATTTTAAAGCTGTTGCATTTTTGAACATTTTAAATGGCCTGGTACTTTATTATTAAATTTTCTCTATTCCCACCTAAACTTTATCATAAATAAGAATTATTAACATTAACTTATTGTCACTCTCTTATTTTTGAATTATTTTTGCCGAAAATTAACACATCAAATGAGAAATGAGAAAAAACAAGATTATACTATTGAAAACTCGTTCGTTAAAAACCCTGAATTAACAACGTTTATTCTTAATTATCCACAATAATTATTACTTTTTGTTTCCTGAATTTTGTTTATAAAAGCAGTGAGTTAAATTATATAAAACTTTAATTTTCTGTTAGTTTATGAAAAATTAACATATATTTATTAAAAATATTTGTAAATTTATATGGCATCAACATCATAATTCATGAAACACTTTAAAATCACTTATCACTATGAAAAAATTATTATTACCAGTCCTTTTCGGATTGACTATTATTTCCCTAACAGCGTGTAAACATCCCGGAAAAGACGCTGAAACCATTACTGCTGCTCCGGAAAATACAGATGACATTTCAAAAAATGTGTATGTTGACAGTTATGGAGAAAAAATAGAAGTAACGATCAACAACACCAAAAATACAGCAACAGTACATTTAAACGGCAAAACTTTTGACCTTAAAAAAAGTGATGCTTTACCTGATTATACAGCCTCCAATGAAGAGTATCAATATTCTGATATTAAAGGGAATATCACCTTCCTGAAAAAGAATGTTGATATGGTTCTGTTCCATCTTAAACAGGCAAAAAAAGAGTCAGGTCCCGCAAAAATGGCATCGTATTAGCATAGGGATTAGCAATTTACATTTAAAAAATTACACATTATGAGAAGTTTATATTATTATTTATTGGCACTTGTTGTCGCAACATTTTTAGTTGTTTCATGTAAAACACAAAATGCTCAAAAAGCAACTACTGATATTACAGGAAAAACTTGGAAACTTAAAGAGCTTAACGGGAAGCCGATTGAACTGAAGAATCCTAAAAACAATCCTTATTTCAAGCTTGAAATGGACGGAATGAGATATCAGGGGCATGCCGGATGTAATGGTTTAGGAGGAACATTTGAGATCAAACCGGAAATCATGAGAATTAAATTCAATCAGGGAATGTCTACCAAGATGGCTTGTGAAGATCTTGATATTGAAAATCAATTCACCAAAGCAATTCTCACAGCAGACAATTACTCTGTAAATGGAAATACACTTACTTTAAACAAAGCAAGAATGGCTCCTTTAGCTAAATTTGTTCTTCAGTAATTGAATCTCACTTACATAAAAAATAAGATACGCCTCATCATGATGAGGCGTATTTTTATATTGATATTGCTATTTTTTCCTGTTGTACATTATATAACAGATCAGAAGGCTGATATTCACCAGAACGGCAAATGCATTGGATAGAATAATAGGTAATTCGTCTTTTTCAAAGCCATACCATACCCATAAAGAGAGTCCAGAAATCAGAACCAGAAGCATGAGTAAAGAAATATCTTCTACATTCTTTTCTCTGATCACCTTTATAAGCTGTGGAATCATTGAAACAGAAGTAAGAATTCCGGCAACGATACCTAAAATATTTTCATCCATAGATTTTTAGTTTGGAAATTAACACTAAGATACACTATTGAAATCTGTTCAATGAAACTTCTGTATGCAATGGAGTATCTTCTTCCATAAAACGGAACAAATCTCTTGAAAAATAGCATCCATTAATAATACCACGGGCTCCAAGTCCATTAAAGACATAGAGATTACTGAACGTTTCATGCCTTCCTATGATAGGCCTTCTGTCTTTTACAGTTGGACGAAATCCAAAATGCACTTCCTCAACTTCAAAATCATAAGGATAAAATTCTGAAAGTCCTTTCACTAATTGTGCAACTGCTGATTCATCAATATGGTGATGAAGCTGTTCTCTGTCATAAGTTCCTCCATAAAAATACAGGCCGTTTCCGGTTGGGAATAAAAAGTGTTTCTTTTTAATCGTTATGTTTTCCGGAATCGGTTGTGACAGTTTCACTTTTATATGATGACCTTTGTTCGGGTTTACTGCGATCTCTGAAAAGTAGGGATTATCTTTCACACCCATTCCTTCACAGAAAATAATATTTTTGAAATTAAAATCCTTATATATCGATTCGGATGGGTTCAATTTTGAATAATCTAATTTTTCTTTTACCAGATGATCATTTTTTTCAAAATAATTGAATAAACCACTGAAAAATCCATTAACATTAAGCCTTGCAGACTGATTAACCTTTCCGGTAAGAAAATCGTTTTTTACTATATTTAAACGATCGAAATTTTGATCAAGAAAATGAGACAATTCTTCATTTCCTGATTTTTTCAACCATAAATTCTGCTCGTTCTCATCATGAAAAATTCTGTGAATAGGAACGTTGATTAAATAGTTTTCTCCGGTATATGATTCTATTTCTTTAAGACTGTCTTTAAGAAAGTCTATTTGTTCCTGTGCTTTCCAGAATGTGGTAAACTTCTTCAGTACAACAGGATTGATAATTCCTGCTGAAACCTGAGAAGCACTTTTTCTTCCTTCCGTAAAGATCACGAAAGATTTGTTATTTTTAATGAGCTGATGAGCTAAGAAAAGCCCTGCATATCCATCTCCTACAATAATATAATCTACATTTTTCATAATAAAAAAAACCTGAGTAAAAGTACTCAGGTTTTCTATAAATATCAAGTGAAATCTAGTAATTCCACATATCATTTTCCATTTCAAGAATCTGTGCTTTGATTCTATCGCTTTCTTCCAGTTGTTCATCGGCATTCTTAGGAATATAGTCCTTAATAGTACCGTCTCCCAAACCGGCTGAAGACTTATAAATGATAGAAGAGAATCTTCTTGCATTGATCACATCATCGAAAGATAAGTCAGCAGATGAATTTTTTCTGTTGAAGACAAAATTATTTGCTAAAACATCACGGGCACTTGGATAATAGATCCAGAACAGGTCAATAAGCTCATCGTTACTTGCAATAGGCTTACCATCTGGACCAATAACTCCCTGTACTGCAGGATCTGGTCCCATTGCAGCAATACCCAGAGGTCTGTATTTCATTTGTCCGTCTCTCTTATCAATAAACCACATACCCATGATTTTAAGAACTTTTACTTTATCGGTAGTTGTCTTAAATACGTCAGTATATTGTTTCTTTTCTGCTTCTGTAAGTTGTCTTCCAGAGTTTAAGATATCAATAGCTGCATCATTGATGATAACTTTTTCCAATCTTTTCTGAATTCCTTCAGGAGAAAGTTTTACAGTAAAGTTTTCATCATCATATACCTGTTCAATCTTTCCAGATAAAGCTGCATCCAGTAATAGTTGGTATAGAGATCTTGTAGGTGTAGCAAGAAGACCATCCGGATTATCATAGTAGAATGGCTGGTTGATTTTATCATTCATATCAATGATCTCCCATACAAACATACTTTTAAAGATATCTTTATCTTCTACAAAACCATACTCAAGAGGTTTTACTGTTTTATCTACAATAGTATCACCAACTTTCTGTTTATTTTCTGCTCTCATCTGTCTGAACTCTTCCGGAGAGGATGCATTCAGAATAGTCTGGGAAAAAGCAAATCCCGAAACTAATACTAAAAGGGTGCTAATATATTTTTTCATAATAAATTACAATTTTAGTCCTATGGAATGTTAATGATTATAGGAGTAATATTTTTAATAACCTGACCATCTAAGCCTTGAGCAGTAACTTTAATATCAAAGACAGAAACTACGTCTCCAGATCTAAGGTTTTTCACTAATCCGGCTGCATCATTTAATGAATTCCCGTGAACAAGTAATGCTGCTCTACCTGGTACTCTCACCATAAACTGAGTTACAGTAAATGAAACAGGGAAGTCGAAGTCAGGAATTGCTGCCTGTACCGTTTGATTCTGGATAGAAGTGGCAGGCATAGATACGATGCTGCTTCCTCTGATCTGACCTTGCGGTGGTGGTACATTCTTAATTCTATATTCAAATACCTGAGATACAGATTTTCCATAAGGATCTGTTCCCGATAATGTCAGTTTAACCGTATTACCAGTAGTTGGTTTTACAATCCATTTTCCTGGGCCGGTACTTCTTACAGCTGCACCCGGAGCAGATAATGAAAGTTTAGAATTGTCAGCACCTAAGATTGATCCTGAAACAGGGTTCTCAAGTCCTCTGTACATTACATTCATTTTATCCGCAGAAAGCAATAATCCTTTTTCAAGTTTTACTTCTCTTGGTCCAGCAATTACATTGTATGTATGTGTCCAAGGGAAAGACTGTGGCTTACCTGAAGCATCTGTTAATGTAATGGTACCTCCTAATTTATGTTCACCAATTCCAGAACCTGAAATAGCGATTGTTCCTTTACCATTTTCAACTTTACCTACACCAGAGATGCTGATCTTATTACTGTTAGAATAAGTACCCAACATTACTTTTACCTCTGCCTGTTTTCCTGCCTGGATATCTACCGGACCTGAAACAATAGGCTCATAGCTTGAGAATTTAATACTCGCATCTACTTTTTCCTGAAGTAATAGTGCCAATGCATCAGACTGTACGTTTCTGGCATCATTTTGGATAATTTCCAAATTAGATATTGCAGCAATTAGAGGCTGATGATAAAATTTATTTTGGAACCAAGTTTTCTCATTTGGAGATGTTCCTTTAGGATACTCCGCAATTAGAGACTTATTAGCTCTTGCTACCAAATCCTGTAACTGAGCATTGTTTCCAAAAGTAGCGTTGATGTAGTTTCTTACGTCATCAATTTTAGCTTTCAGGTCTAATGCATTCTTTGATGGAGTATTTTCATCTCCTTCCTTGAAGAAATATTCAGTAGTCGCTTCGTTGTTGTTCAATGCAGCAAAGTTTTCACTTACATCAACATCTTTTCCTGTTTGTGGATCTTTGTCATGAAACTCAGATTGTTTCTTCAACAAATCTTTAACATCCTGAGCTGATTTTACCAATGCATCAATTTTGGCTTTCAATACTTTGTACTGAGCCCAAGGCTGTGCATAAGTATCCGGAACTTGCTGAGCCTTAGCTTCCAACGTTCTTTCAAAGATCTTCTCGTTCTTTTTTTCTGTTAAAGTTCTGGTTTCATTCAATGCTCTGGTAGAGTCATAGTATGATCTGATGATTTCTGCATCAATATTTAGGGCCATCATCGCGATGAACACCAAATACATCAGGTTGATCATCTTCTGACGAGGGGTCTGTTTTCCTTGTGCCATTCTCTTTTCTTTGTTTTTTGATTAAGTAGTTAAATTTAGAAATGGTTAGGAATTAAGACTTCATAGCAGTTAGCATACCACCATAAACTCTATTTAAGTTATTAAGATTAGATGTTAAACCTTGTAGCTCTTGGTTGAATTTTTCAGATTGCTCTGCAGATTTCTGCATATCAGCCACATACTTGTTAGCAAATTCAGATTGTCTCTTACCGCTTTCAAGCTGCATTGCATAAAGAGCATTCATGCTTTCCATGTGCTGAGCTGCTTTATTTAATTGATCGTTATATTTGTGAGTAGAGGCAGATACGTCAACAGTTTGATTGATCTGATCAACAGAGTTTGAGAATTTATCAATTCCTGTTCTCAGTCTTTCAAATAACTGAACATCTAATCTGGCATCTTCAAGCATTTTATCCAATTTGTTAGAAAGAGAGTTTTCTAATTCTGCAAATTGAGCTGCTGCATTATTATTTCTAGAAGATACATTAGAGTGTAATGGGTTTGGATTAGCATGTTTATCTAATAACTCAGGATAAACATTTTCCCATGCATAAGACTCTTCTGATTTTGGAGGGTCAAATGCAAAGATGATAAAGATAATCGCCTCAGTAATAAGTCCTACAGTAAGAGCGATATTACCATTAATAGGTCCCAAGGTAATGTGAGTAATTTTAAGCCAAGCTCCAAGAATTACAATTGCAGCACCGAATGAATAAAAGAAATTCATCCAAGCATCTTTAGTCTTAAACATATTGAGTTAGTTTTTTTAATGTTAAATAAAATTGTTATTGAAAAATAATTGTCTGATTCGTTATCTGTTAACTCTTCTTGGTTTAACTGCTGCTTCAGGAATATCCTGTACAGTTCTGAATCCGATATAGCTTCTTGCGGAATCTTTTCTTTCCCAATCTCTGGCACCTGTCATTAGTGCATATCCTATATCTTTCCAAGATCCACCTCTTACAGATTTCTTCGTATCCTTTTTATCTTTAGTAGAAGGATTTAATGTAGAAGAGAATCCGTATGAAGAATTGTTATACGCAGATTGTGTCCACTCAGAAACGTTTCCAGCCATATCAAACAACCCAAACCCATTTTTCTTAAATTTCTTAACTGGAGCTGTATATGTATAAGTTCCTTTTTTCTCGTCTTCCATGTAGTTACCTCTCTTCGGTTTGAAGTTTGCCAGGTAACAACCTCTGTCATCCATTAAATACGGACCGCCCCAAGGATAAGTAGCGTTTTGCATCCCTCCTCTTGCAGCATATTCCCATTCAGTCTCAGTTGGAAGACGGAACTCTAATGGTCTTTGTTTTTTTCTTTTTAAACTTTCGTTGTAATCTGTTTTCAATTTAGATCTGAAGTTGCAGTAAGCTCTTGCCTGATCCCAGGTAACTCCCACTACAGGATAGTCTTTATAAGCTTTATGCCAGAAATACTGCTCGAACAATGGCTCATTGTAAGCAAAGTGGAAATCTTTTACCCAAACGGTTGTATCAGGATAGATCGCAATACTTTCGCTTCTCAGGTAATTAGCTCCTCTTTCGTTATCTGCAACAGCAGCGTCCATATCTCCCCAACGGTATGTATATTTCAGCTTACTTACATCTAAAATTCTTTCGTTTCCAATTCTGGAAGAAGAAGGCAGATACATAGATTCTAAAACCTCTGCGTATTCTACATCCGGGTACTTTGTAGTACTCCAGTGTAAAGGAATTTTCCAATCTAATCTTTTACTTGCATCATATCCTCCATCTTCACGGCCACCCTGGCCTTCCATATATTCTTGATAAGGTGTTAAGTTTTCTTCTTTTTTAGCAAGATATGCATAATCACCTATTGCAGCTCCTTTACGTCCGCCTTCATCACCACCTTCTCCGGCAGCTTCAGCAAGTAAAGTTCTCGCAATAGAGTCTCTTACATAATTGATAAATACTCTGTACTCCGAGTTGGTAGTTTCTGCTTCATCCATGAAGAAAGAAGAAACAGTAACTGTTTTCAATGATGCTTTTTCAGGAGTATTTGTCGGATCCTGGTCTGCTAAACCAGCAACAAATGAACCTGCAGGAATTGCAACCATTCCGTATGGTCTTTCCGCAACAAATGATTTAGTTTTTTCTCTTGGTATCAATTCTCCTTTTGTTCCTGGCTTCCCTACAGAAGAGCTGCCACCACCTGAACAAGATACCGATGCTACCGACGCAGACAATAATAAAAGAAATATCCTTTTCATGTTAATTTTTATAATTAAGCCGTAAATATATAATTTTTTTAAGAAACTTTTAAGATTTTTTTTGAAATAACGGAAGAAATCTAAATTTATTTTATTTACAACAACTTTTTATTCCACGGTAACAGATTTTGCAAGGTTTCTCGGTTGATCTACATTGGCTCCTCTATATACTGCAATATAATAAGCAAGCAGTTGCAGAGGTACGGAAGCAACAATTGGAGAGAAACATTCTGAAGTTTCAGGGATTTCGATAACATAATCTGCCATTTCGCTCACCTGACGGTCTCCTTTATTAACTACAGCGATAATTTTTCCTTTTCTCGCTTTAATTTCCTGAACATTACTTACGATTTTATCATAGTGACCTTTTCTAGGTGCTATAATGACAATCGGCATGTTTTCATCGATCAGGGCAATCGGACCATGCTTCATTTCTGCAGCCGGGTAGCCTTCTGCATGGATATAAGAAATTTCTTTTAGTTTTAATGCTCCTTCTAGGGCTGCAGGATAATTGTATCCTCTTCCCAGATAAAGGAAATTGGTAGCTTTCACAAAATCTTTTGCAATATTCTGCGTAAGCTCATGGGTGCTACTCAACACTTCTTCAATTTTCTTAGGCATAGCATCAAGCTCAGCAATTAAGCTCATAAATTCAGCATTTCCTAAGTTCCCGTTGTGTTTTCCTAATTTAAAAGCAATTAAAGTAAGAATCGTAAGCTGTGCCGTAAACGCTTTGGTAGAAGCAACCCCGATTTCCGGACCAGCATGGGTATATGAACCGGCATCTGTAATTCTTGCAATAGAAGAGTCTACGACATTACATATACCATATATAAATGCCCCTTTTTCTTTTGCTAATTTTAAAGCAGCCATTGTATCGGCAGTTTCTCCAGACTGAGAAATCGCAATCACCACATCTTTATCTGTAATGATAGGGTTTCTGTATCTGAACTCTGATGCATATTCTACTTCAACAGGAATTCTTGCGTATTCTTCTATCAGATATTCTCCGATAAGACCTGCATGCCATGAAGTACCACAGGCAATGATTATAATTCTGTTGGCATTTTTGAATTTCTCAACATGATCCCAGATTCCAGCCATTTTAATAATTCCCTCATCTACAAGAAGTCTACCTCTCATGGTATCATGTACAGATTTAGGCTGTTCAAAGATTTCTTTAAGCATGAAATGCTCGTATCCACCTTTCTCGATTTGTTCAAGACTTAATTTAAGCTCCTGAATTTCCGGCTTAATCTTAGAGTTTTCATTGATCGTTCTGATATCTACTCCGTTTTCCAGAGATATTGTTGCCATATGTCCTTCTTCAAGATATATAGCTTCTTTTGTAAATTCTACGAAAGGGGAAGCATCAGATGCAATAAAATATTCTTTATCTCCGATTCCGATTGCTAAAGGAGACCCTAATCTTCCTACCACCAATACTCCGGGATAATCTTCGTGAAGTACCGTTATTGCATATGCTCCATATACTTCATTCAATGCATATCTCACTGCAGTTGGGAAATCGATATCCGGATTAAGATCCATAAAATACTGGATAAGGTTTACCAGTACTTCTGTATCTGTTTCTGACTTGAAAGTAAATCCTTTTTCAGTAAGCATTGTTTTAATGGTATCATAGTTTTCAATAATACCATTATGTACAATTGCAATTTTTCCGTTGTTTGACAAGTGCGGGTGGGAATTTCTGTCACTTGGAACTCCGTGGGTTGCCCAACGGGTATGTCCCATTCCAATTTTAGACTTTCCTTTTAGCTCTTTGGAAATATTCACCAAATCCTCCACTTTACCTTTTGTTTTTTCTACTTCCAGCTTGTTATCTGAACCTTCTAAAACAATTCCGGCACTGTCATACCCTCTATATTCCAATCTTCTAAGACCATTAATTACAATTTCATAAGCGTCTTGAAAACCTGTATATCCTACTATTCCGCACATATTTTATTTTGTATAGTGTTGTTTGTTGTGTTCTACTTTTTCGTTCCGTAAGTCACCATTAGCTGGATTCTTTTCGGATTCGTATTTGTTTTATCTACTCCTGTAAGAATAATTCTGTTCATATCAAATGCTCTTGTCGTATTTCGAACTCCCAAAAGGGTTCCTGTAGCATTGGCAGCAAATGTTCCTGCAGTAATTATTAATGGTTTATTAACGATCAGCTGTTCAGTTCCATCTACTGTTTCCTTCTTCCCTTCCACAAGATCCTTGATTGTTTTGGTTACTACAAAATCATAATAACCTGGCTCAGGTTTATCTTTAAAGTAATATAATCCAAGCCCGTTGGTAAGATCTGAAGTGAACGCCAGTTTTTTGTAATCAATTTTACCATTAGCATCTAATGTATTGGTTAACAGCGTAAACCTGCGGTCTTCAGTAGAGCCGGTATTTTTCCATGTTGAAGCATCAAGATAGATTCTGATTTTAGCACTTACAATACCTGCTTTATCTTTATTATAGATCTCTTTAAGTTTTGTGATGGTCTCATCCTTAATTTTTACTACAACAGAAGGACCTCCCATTCCCTGAACAAAAAGTCTTTCATCGCCTTCATCAGGTTTACTTGCAGCCAATGCAGCAGCAACAGATGATCCGGATCTGCTGTATTCATACAGTCCGATATGAGCATTAGCCCCTCCTAAGTTGAAACTAAGTGTTGTCTGCGGTCTTGTGGTTGTTCCGTTGTCTGTTTTATCATATTTATAATACATGATAAGCTGCAAATCATTAGGAGAGAACTGGTAAAGATATTTATCCGTTTCATCCACAGAAATTTTTATTCCTTTAAAATATCTGATAAAGTTAGCAGCATCCTGAAGCTCAGGTTTTCCCTTTTTATCAAGAATATGAGTCTGGAAAAAGTCTGTATTACTCAATTTCATTCTGAATCCTAAGTTTCCGGTAAATACAACTGAGTTGTCAGATTTTTTAGTGATAGATGTAGAACTGATGTTACCGTCAAATACTCCTGATCCTAGCAGTTCACCAGTATTTACTGATACATTGGAACGCTTGAACTTGTCGTCATTTGTATCTAAGAAAGTCGTTATTTCATGCACATTGATTTTCATTGATTTTGAAGCACCCCCTATTTTCCCGTATTTGCGAACAGGATAAGTTTTTTTCTCAATAGAAACTTCTGTAGCTACTCCGTCTACCGGGAAATCAGCTTTTGTGTATGTATTTGTCTTTAATGAATCGCCTTCAAAGAAATAGGTGTTCGCTGCTGTATTGGCAGGTGGTCTCACTACAAGAACTACAGAGTCTACTTTTGGATTTGCGCCATTGAAGTCGAAATTATCTACCGGCATTCTCAGCTGGGTAACATAAGATGCTCTCTGCATTCCAAACTGGCTTTCAGTAAAGGCCCCAAGAACAGCAACATTTGTAGTAGCACCTGATTCGTTCAATCCACTGATCAGTCTTGAAGCATCACTTCTGATTGAATCGTTGTTGTTATAATTGTATGCTATAACAGGATATGCAATTTCGTTACCTTGCGCTGCATCACCATTAAACAGCTGCTCACCAAGAGAATCCGGATCTGGTTCACAATTATAAAGGAATGTACTTCCAAAAATCGCCAATAAAAGCATGGCGAAGGTCTTTTTAAGATTATGAGTCATTAAAAATGTGTTTTTAATAAAGTTGATTTATAGAATCTATGTCCAGATATTCCGATTTCTGGGCTGCTGTTTCGTTGAAAGCCTTATCCAGGTCTTCATCCAGAAACTCGTCACCTTTTACAACGGCATCTACATAGTTCATACTCTCGATAACAAAACTTTTAATAGTTGGGTTATCTAACGCTTTTAATCCGGAAATATTATCAAACTGCAGCTTTTCATCGATCTTTTTGTCCAATTCAGCGTCTTTCTCATTGTAAAGAGAAAGTACAATTTTTGCATCCTTGAAATAAGTATCTGATTCGTAGTAAGTTTTAAGATAAATTGGAACAAAAGAAGACATCCATCCATTTAAATGGATAACATCCGGCACCCAGTTTAGTTTCTTAATGGTTTCAATAACTCCTCTGGCAAAGAAAATAGCTCTTTCGTCATTGTCTTCGAAAGGGTTTCCTTCATCATCGAAATAATATTGTTTTCTTTTGAAGTATTCTTCATTGTCAATAAAGTAGACCTGAAGTCTTTCCCCCGGAAGAGACGCTACTTTAATGATCAGAGGCTGATCCAGATCATTGATAATAATATTCATCCCTGAAAGACGGATTACTTCATGAAGCTGGAATTTTCTCTCACTTATTTGTCCAAATCTTGGCATAAAAACTCTTACATCATTGCCTTCTTGGTGCATCTTAAGTGCCATTTTGTTTACCACTGCAGCCATATTTGTATCTTCCTGATATGGATACATCTCTGTAGTAATGTACAGTATTTTTTGATTCGGCATAAACTTTCTATCTAATTTTTGTAAAAATGCTTTAATGTGCAAAATTACAAAAAAACATCCAACATTATTTTAATTAACATTTTTTTACGAAAATTCCCTTTTCAAATTATTAAAACCCCATATTATTATGCGATATTTTTAGTATTTTTGAAATAGTATTAAAATAAACTATGGAAGTTCTAAAAAACAGAAAAGTCCTTCAGGATTTCATTGAAAGACAGAAAGAAATGGGAAAAAGAATTGGCTTTGCCCCTACTATGGGTGCCCTGCACAATGGCCATCTTTCTCTGTATGAAGAGGCAAGAAAAGAAAATGATCTTGTAATCTCTTCAATTTTTGTAAATCCAACCCAGTTCAACAATCCTGAAGATCTTGAAAAATACCCAAGAGATATTAACAGAGATATACTTATTCTTCAGAATTCAGGTCTTGTAGATGCTGTTTATATTCCGGAGGTAACTGATATTTACCCTGAGAAAGCCGAAAGCCAGCGATATGATTTTGATGGATTGGAAAATGAGATGGAAGGAAAATCAAGGCCGGGTCATTTTGACGGAGTAGGAACTGTTGTAGAAGAGCTTTTCAGACAGGTAAAGCCTGACAATGCTTATTTTGGTGAAAAAGACTTTCAGCAGCTTGCTATTATTAAAAAAATGGTGGAGAAAAAACATCTTCCCGTTAAAATAACCGGAGTTCCTATTTACAGGGCAGAAAACGGACTGGCACTAAGCTCAAGAAACCAAAGACTTCATGAAGACCGAAAAGAAGCTTCTAAAGTAATTTACGAGACTTTAAAAAAAGTAAATGACTGGTTCAGAACCGTTAGTATTCCAGAAATTAAGGAAAGAGTAGCCGATATTTTTGATGATCAGCAGGGTATGAAGCTTGAATACTTTCTGATTGCCGATGAAAACACATTACAGGAGACTGATTTTTTCTACAAAGACAGAAATTTCAGGGCCTTCATCGTAGTGGTAGTAGATGGAGTAAGATTAATTGACAATATGCACCTGGACTAACATTTCGGAATTATAAAAAATATAACTCCCCGGCTATTAAATACAGTTGGGGATTTTTATTTCAGATAACTCAACCTTTTGCTTAGCCCCCAACTTTTGGGATAAAGCGGATCAGTCTCAAAAGTTGGGGGGAATGTTAAGTAGCTTTATCTTTGCCTAATGTTAAGCGATCACGAACTTCTTAAATTATTACTTCCGGAAT
>NZ_QICX01000021.1:0-36295 GCF_003201365.1 Chryseobacterium sp. CBTAP 102 | reverse complement strand
TATTTTATTTTTAAAATCCTTTATCTTATTGATAAAGGATTTTTTTTGCTTTATACCCAAGCAGGGAACCCTAAACTCATACATAATGAGTAATAGATGATAAACAATACATCGATTATTCATGAACCATCAATCATCAACGATCACTTATCACTTATCCATTATCCATTATCCATTATCCATTATCAACTATCATTAATCACTCATCCTTATGATGGAAAGTACACCCTCCAGTTGTCACTCCATAGGAGTCTGAACAAAGTATTATCAAATAACTCAGTATTACTTTTGCTTTTTTAACCTTTGAACTCTTAAGACTCTAATAAAGTTGGCTGGATTCCTGCGGAATGACACAGTAGAAAGAAACGGCGCAAATGAAAAAGAAAGACGCCATTGGAATAGCAATAGCACCATAGAAAAAAGAAGTTTATCTATTCTATTGGGAGAATAATATTCTTTCCTTTTTTTAAGCTCATAAATCGATTATCACAAATAAGAAGTACAATTTCCTGATAAATATGTCCGCGTGGCTCAAATCTACTTTATTTTAACCCAAAAGAAATAAAAAACCACCTCTGTAAAGAAGTGGTTCCATTTATGAAATTTTGATTTTGAATCTTACATATCACTATTGGTGTCCGGACATTTAAAGTTGTCACTGCATGTGGCACAAACAATAACTCCGTTGCAATAATACATACAGAAATCTGTTTCCGGAAGATTAGCTCCACCTGAAATGTTCTTTAATTGGTTCTTTTTTAGTTTTTTTAGATTTTTCATATTGTTTTGATTAAAAATTTGTAGTTAATGTAAAAATAGTTAAAATATTATTAATTAAATAGTGTTTGTTTAATTAATAATAGAAATTTAACATAATAAGATCTCTTAAGAGCTATATTAATCATTGGATTTAATTTAAAGTATTGATTATTAATAAAATAAATGTTATTTTTAAATAAGCGTTATCCGAAAAGCTTATAGAGTAGGAAATACCAAAAATCAAAAATTATGAAAAATTTAAAAAAACTTTCAAGAGAAGACAGAAAGGGTATTGTTGCAGGAATTAATTTTCCGGCATATTGTTTTGAAGGAGGAGGACCTGGAGAAGGAGGATGCTCTACCGGAGAAATTTGTTCGAATGGAAAATGTGTACCTTATGGTGAAGGCCCCGGAGGTGGAGAAAATCCTGGTGGCGGTGGTGATTCTTATACTTGTATCTGTCCGTGGGGAACTTTTACACAGCCTGCGCCGTGTCCGGAATTTTACTGTATAACAGGATAGTACAGGTTTTATAGATGTACAATGGTATATACGCTTGTTGCATATTTCCAAGTGAAATATAATAGTAAAAATGGCTGTCTTAATTTGAGACAGCCATTGCGTTTATTTTTTGATCAATCCCAGTTCGATCAATCTTTCATGCAGGAATTCTCCGGCAGTTGTATCTTCGTATAATTTTGGATTGTTTTCGTCTACACAGTTATCAAGTGCATTTAAAGACATTGCACTGATGGGATGCATAAAGAAAGGAATTGAGTATCTTGAAGTACTCCACATTTCTCTTGGTGGGTTTACCACTCTGTGGATAGTAGATTTCAACTTGTTGTTGGTATGTCTAGAAAGCATATCTCCAACATTAATCATCAGCTCATCTGGTTCTGCAATAGCATCTATCCACTCTCCGTTGTGGTTTTGAACCTGAAGACCTTTTCCCTGTGCTCCCATTAAAAGAGTAATAAGATTAATGTCCCCATGGGCAGCTGCTCTTACTGCATCATCCGGTTCTTCAGTGATTGGCGGGTAGTGAATAGGTCTTAAAATAGAATTTCCTTCTGCGATTTTGTCATCAAAATAAAATTCATCTAAACCAAGGTGTAATGCTAACGCTCTTAACACATACTGTCCTGTTTTTTCAAGCATCTGGAATGCTTCTTTACCAACTTCGTTGAATCTTGGAAGTTCTTCAACGATTACGTTGTCCGGATACTCACTTTTGTATTTTGAATCATCAGACAGATACTGCCCAAAGTGCCAAAATTCTTTTAAGTCTCCTTTTTTGAAACCTTTTGCAGTTTCTTTACCGAATCCTACATAACCTCTCTGGCCACCAATTCCTGGAATCTCATACTTTTGTTTCGTTTCCACTGGCTGTTCAAAAAAGTTTTTTACCTCTCCATACAAATCATCTACTAGGTTGTCATCAAGAAAGTGGCCTTTTAAGGCAACAAAACCAATTTCTTCATAAGCTTTTCCGATTTCATTTACAAATTTCTGTTTGCGTTCCGGGTTACCCGAAAGGAAATCACGCAGGTCTACACTAGGTATTTTATCCATTTTTAGAAATTTACGAACAGCAAAATTACATTTTTTTTAAATTAAATGATTTTAAAATCATTATTTATAAGTTAAATTTGCTGTATGAAAAAATATTCTTCTAAGAGAAGTATCCAAATACTTGCACATCTTCTTCAGCAGTACGGAATTGCAGATATCGTAATTTCTCCGGGGTCAAGAAATGCTCCTTTGGCTATCCATTTTTCAGAGATAGATGGTTTCGACTGTTACAGCATTGTAGACGAAAGAAGTGCGGCTTTCGTGGCAATGGGAATGGCGAAGAGTGAGAAAAAGCCGGCAGCTATTACCTGTACCAGCGGATCTGCGGTGGTTAATTATTATCCTGCGGTTACTGAAGCGTTTTATCAGAACATTCCGCTTTTGGTACTTACAGCAGACCGACCGACTGATTTTGTTGATATATTCGATGGGCAAACGATCAGACAGAAGGATGTTTTTCATCAGCATTCCTATGGTGACTTCCAGCTTTTGGAAGACAGCAAAGAAAATGCGGAAGATATTAATTTCGATATCATTAAAAAAGCTATTGAACTCTGTTTTGAGAAGCAAGGTCCGGTACACATTAATATTCCATTGGAAGAACCATTATATGAGCTGGTTTCAGAGCTTCCTACTTTTCCAACGGTAGAAAAGACCATCAAACATAAAGAATATGAAATTCCGTCCAATCTGATTGCGGAATGGCATACTTCCCAAAGAATTATGCTGCTGGTGGGAACAAGAGATTACAGCCCGGAACTGGAAAACCAGCTGACTCAGTTGGTGAAGAACCATTCTGTGGTTGTGTTGAGTGAAGCCAATTCAAATTTACACCATGAGAAGTTTTTCAAACATATAGACCGTTATATTTTCAATTTTACGGAAGAGGATTATAAAACGTACGCTCCTGACCTGTTGATTACAGTAGGTCAGAATGTAGTTTCCAAAAAAGTGAAACAATTCCTTAGAAGCGCCCGTCCTAAACAGCACTGGCATCTGGATGAAGTGTGGCAGCCTGATACGTATTTCTCATTGACAGAAAAGATAGAGGTGAAGCCAGAGGTTTTCTTCTCAAAACTGTTGAAGTTTATTAATCTGGAGCCTAGACCGTATTATAATCTTTGGGATGTTTTAAGGGATAAAAAAGATGCTAAACACGAACAGTTTCTGAATACAATTGATTTTTCAGATTTCTATTTTTTCAATAAAGCATCACAAGCCATTCCTGAAAACTATAACATTCATTTCAGTAACTCTTCAGGGATCAGATATGCTCAGCTGTTTGATTTCGGGAAGAGAAAGATTTACTGTAACAGAGGAACAAGCGGTATTGACGGATCTACTTCGACGGCAATGGGATTTGCCATCAAAAATGAAAATCCAACTTTATTGATCACAGGTGACCTGAGTTTCTTTTATGATATCAATGGTCTTTGGAATCAATATATTCCACCGTTTGTAAGAATTATGATCTTCAATAACGGTGAAGGAAATATCTTTAAAATTATTCCGGGCCCCAGAAATGCCAATCCGAATACATTAGACGAATTTATTGCCACAAAGCACCGCAAGAACGCCGAATCTCTGGCAAAGCATTTTGGATTCTCCTATATCAGAGTAGAGGACGAACTTACGCTGGACAGAGTTCTTGAGAATTTCTTTAAACCTGATGTACAGCCAAAAATCCTGGAAGTAAATACTCTCGGGAAGAACAGTGCAGATGTACTGAAGTCATATTTTGAGTTTATGAAGTAGATTTAAAGATCAAGATATTCTTCATTCCCTGGCAGATTGATAATTCTGTCGATAGGATAGATAAACATATCATCAAAATCATTCAACGCATTAATAATCTGGAAATGGGTGAATTGCTTTATGTTCTGTAAAGTGATCTCCGTTTCTTTGATCTTTTTATGCTTTAAAAGGTGCTGCCTCTGCACTCCATTCAACAGATAAGTAGAAGGAGTAAACCAGTCTTTTCCTTTTAAAAATAAGATATTGGAGAAAGAGGTATCCGTAATATGATTGTTTTTGACAATGATAATTTCTTCTGCCTTAGCTTTCATCTTCATTTTTTCCAGTTCCTTACGATCTTCAAATTTGAATGAATAATCAAAGCTATTGTTTTCTACCAGCTGAAAATCCTGTATTTCAGGAATAGCGTAAGGAATCATCTGTGTTCTGATTCTTTTGTCAAGGTCATAAGCAATTCTCAACTTGAAAAGACCATCCTCATCATGCCGCAGATTTTTATAGATCTTGGCCACATCAATAGAGTCTTCCTTCCCAAAATGGGAAAATGTCTGATTGACACGTTTCTGATGTAGATCCAATAGAAAAATCTCCTGATCTTCTACTTTAATGCTTTCAATGAATTGGGACATAGATTTTATTTTTCATTTCCTGATACTCGTCTTCTAATTTACTCATGTGCGTTATACCGCCTCCGCTTTTGAAATACAATTGGTCTTCCTGTTTTTCAATAAAGCGTATCATTACACAGCTGTCTACATTTTGGCCGTCAAACCAGCCGCAAATTCCCGTGTAATATCCTCTGTCATATCCTTCCGCATCCAGAATTATTTCCAGTGTTTTAGGTTTGGGAGCTCCTAAAATAGAGCCTGCAGGAAGAATTTTCTGCATAATACTTCCTACTTTTCCTTCAAATTCAGGTTTTATCTTTCCTGAAATTTCAGAACTCATCGCGTACAGATCCTTTTGTTGGGTTTTGATAAAGTCAATATGCTGGAACTGGTCTACCTTTACATCATCAGCCACCATACTTAGATCATTCCGGAGCAGATCTACTACGGTGTAATGTTCTGCCTTCTCCTTTCTGTCATTCTTCAGAATTTCTGCTGCATTTTCAATAGATGCATCAATGGTTCCTTTCATGGGATAGGTGAAAATTTTTCCGTCAATGATCTTTACAAAAGTTTCAGGAGAAAAAAATACAAAAAAATCTTTATAAAAAACTTTGTATTTCGCATTTGAATGATAAAAAATTTCTTCTAAGGTTAAATTCGTCTCAATTCGTGTTTTTCTGGTATAATTTACTAAATAGGAATTTCCTAAACGAATATTTTCCTGAACTTTATCAAAACCTGTTTGAAAGTTTTCCAATGTTTCAGGATAGGATTTCCAGACGACTTTTTTATTCAGCTTATGTGTCTCTTTTGTGTTTGAAAATGTTTGGAAATCAATAATTAAACCCTCTTTTTTAATTTCATGTTCCTGATAGATTTCAACATTCTCAGAGAGAAAGTCGATGATGAAAAAATAGGGAACCTTCTGAAGAGAAAGTTCATCCATTTCCATAAATTTTTGATGATTCACTGAAAACATTCTGCAAAAGTACTTATTGATGTTTACTTTTGCATAAATTTTTTTATGATGCAGAATAAATATCCTCAGAAACCAGGAATAGATTTTATATTGAAGCAGGCATTTTATTACTGGAATAAAACCCTCGTTTTTCAGCTGATGTTTTCTATCGTCTTTTTTGGAATACTGCTTACTGCGGTGATGCTTTTCGGAGAGAAGTATGGCATTTTTTCTTATAATAAAGAATTGCAGGAAGCTTTTATGCAGGGGACTCAGGTTTATTTGAAAAAAATGGAAGCAATAACGGCAACTGAAAATTATCAGATGTTTACATTGGCAATCTGGGGAACAACAGCATTTCTGTATCCGTTGAATCTCGGGATGTTTCAGATCTTCCGCAAGCTTGATCTTAAAGAAAATATTGTGATAGGAGATTTGTTTGCCGGATATAACGGACTTAACTTTTTTAAGTATGTGGGCTATTTTCTTTTCTGGTTCTTTATTTACAGGTTTACCCTTCCTACTGTCGTATTAGCTGTAATCTGGGTGGCAGTAACACTATTTGTCGCTCCATTGATGTTCTTCACCAATAAAAGGATTTTCGAATCCATTTCCCTGAATTTTAAAGCGCTTAAAATGTATTTCGTTGAAATAATGGTATGTGTAATTGTTGCTTTTCTATTCAAGTACTTAGGTTTTGCATTGTTCCTGATTGGAGGTCTTTTCACATTTCCATTTTGGAATGCAATGATTTATTCATTGTATAAAACAGTCTTTTCGGAGAAAAGTTAAAATTCATTCGTGTTTAATGGGATTTTTTACTAAAAAAAAGTAAATTTGGTAAAATCATTAAATATTTAAACTATGTCTGAATTTAACGAATTTGATCAGCAGGGTTCTGTGCCTAACAGAGATACGGGATCAATTATTTCTCATGCTTTTGAAATGTACAAAGGCGTTTTCGGTTACGGAATCGTAGCTATGATTATTTACCTGATTGGAGGGTCTGTTATTCAGATGCTTACAGGATTTGATTCTGCTTCTATGATGGAGGAGATGAAATCTTCAGGAGGAGATTTTAATTACTGGAGCGCTCCGGGACTTCCTTTGTATATGGGAGCGTCCAGCCTTTTCGGTCTTTTATTGTCTCCTTTGTATGTAGGATTGATCTATATGGTCAATAAATACAATACCAAAAGCCCGATTGAATTTTCTGATCTTTTTATCGGATACCGCCAGAATTTTGTAAACATTTTGATTTATAGTCTTCTTGCCTGGATAATTTCTTCCATTGCTCTGGCATTGTGTGTGTTGCCTGTCATTTTTGTATATCCTTTCCTTTTAATAGGATATCCGATTCTGTTATTTGAAAATGCTTCAGCTACAGAAGCTTTATCAAAGTCGTTCAACATTGCTAAAGAAAACTATGGAACTTTCTTATTGACCGGATTTTTAGGGTTTTTGATTTCTATTGCAGGGGTTATTCTTTGCGGAATAGGGATCATCCTGACAGCTCCGTTTATTATGATTGTAATGTACTCAACCTATTGTGCTTTCTTAGGAAAACCAAGACAAATTATGTTCAGCAAATAAAAATATAAAAATACATGATGAATAAGGACAAACAAATAAGCAGTGTTGCGATAAAGCAGATGTCATTGCTGGCCATCATTCTGGTATTGGCCGGATTGATCTGCTTTAATCTGGCATTGTTTATTCCCTCAGTGTTGGGGGCGATTACCATTTATGTAGTCTGCAGAAAATACAATTTTTATCTGCAGGAAGAGAAAAAGTGGAAACCATCACTGGCTGCGTTTGCATTGATGTTGGCAAGTCTTATCGTTCTTATTCTTCCGATTTATTTTATTGCCGATCTGATTATTGATAAATTGGGAAATGCACAGGCTTATATGGCCAAGTTCAATGTTTTCCTGGATAAAATCCATTCTTATATCTTCTCTAAAACAGGATTTGATATTCTAAGCAAGGAGAATATGGCGAAACTGAAGGATAATGTAGGGAAATTTTCTACTTCAGCAGTCAGTGGGACATTCAATACTCTTACAATAGTAATGTCCATGTATTTTATTCTCTATTTTATGCTGGAAAGACCAAGGCTCTTTGAAAAGATTCTTACTTCTTCTGCCCCGCTGAAGAGAGCAAACATCTCTCTGATTGGCGATAAAATGAGAAAACTGATCATGGCAAATGCTATTGGAATTCCCGTTGTAGCATTAGGACAGGGAATTGTAGCACTCATAGGTTATTTGATTTTTGGTGCGCCGGGAGCTGTTCTGCTTTTTGCACTAACTGCTGCTGCTTCAGTGATTCCAGTTGTAGGAACTGCTATTATATATGTTCCTGTGTGTATCTTTATGATTGCGGAAGGTAATACAGGACAGGGGATAGGATTAGCAATCTACTGTCTTGTAGTAGTAGGTCTTACCGATAATCTTCTTCGTTTTACTTTCTTAAAGAAACTGGAAAACATCCATCCACTGAATACGGTATTTGGAATCATTATGGGAATGAATCTGTTTGGCTTTATGGGGCTTATTTTTGGTCCTATTCTGATCTCATTGACTCTTCTTCTGGTTCAGGTATACAGAAATGAATTTTCGGATGAAGAAACACCTCCGGACCTTGAACTGCCTGGCCAGGATGATATTAAAGAAAAATTAATTTAATTAGATAAAAACGTGGAAGGAATTAATCCCGAAATACTAAAAGAAATCTGTGTCATGAAAATGCCCTTCGGGAAATACGAAGGAACAGTCCTGGTTGATCTTCCGGTGAGCTACCTGGAATGGTTCAACAGAAACGGAATGCCAAAAGGAAAATTGGGAATGCAGCTTTCAACGGTTTACGAGATCAAATTAAATGGTTTGATGGATCTTTTGACTCCTATCCGGGCCGCAGTAAGAAAAGGACTGTAAAATTAAAATATACCATTTTTAAATAGTTTCGGCGGCATCGAAGATGCCGCCGAAACTATTTATAATCAATTCTTTTACGCTTTCAATGCTGAAATTTCATCTCTCAGCTTGGCAGCCTTAATAAAATCAAGATTTTTTGCTGCTGCTTCCATTTCTTTTTGTTTCTGGGCAATCATTTTCTCGATATCTTCACTGGCATAGGTTGCTTTTGTTTCGGCAACTTTCTGAAGGATTTCTTTTTGCGTATATTTTTCATCAGGGAAGTCTTTGCTTCTTCCTACGAGATTTTCGGATATCTTTTTATTTAATGCTTTTGGCTTCAGGCCGTGATCTTCATTGTACTGCATTTGCTTGGCACGTCGGTATTCGGTTTCATCCAGCGTAGCCTGCATAGATTTTGTGATTTTGTCTGCATACATGATTGCTTTTCCATTCACATTCCTTGCGGCACGTCCTACGGTCTGGATCATCGATCTTCTGCTTCTCAGCATTCCTTCTTTATCAGCATCCAGAATGGCAACCAGAGAAACTTCGGGTAAATCCAGACCTTCTCTCAATAAGTTAACCCCAATCAACACATCAAAAAGGCCTAAACGAAGATCCTGCATGATCTGAATACGCTCCAGGGTCTCTACATCTGAGTGAATATACCTTGTTCTGATTCCGAATTTGGTGAAGTATTTCGTAAGTTCTTCCGCCATTTTCTTGGTTAAAGTAGTCACCAGTACTCTTTCATCAGCATCGGCCCTTTTCTGGATTTCCTCCATTAAGTCATCAATTTGATTTAATGATGGTCTTACTTCAATAATCGGATCTAAAAGTCCTGTAGGACGGATGATTTGTTCTATATAAGCACCACCTGTTTTTTCCAGTTCATAATCTGCAGGCGTTGCAGAAACATAAATAACCTGATTCTGAATGGCTTCAAACTCTTCAAACTTCAAAGGTCTGTTGTCCATCGCTGCCGGAAGTCTGAAACCATACTCTACTAATGCTTCTTTTCTGCTTCGGTCACCACCGTACATGGCATGAACCTGCGGAACGGTAACGTGGCTTTCATCGATAACCATTAAAAAGTCTTTAGGGAAATAATCAATCAGGCAGAAAGGTCTTGTTCCCGGAAGACGGCCGTCTAAGTATCTTGAGTAGTTCTCAATTCCTGAGCAATAGCCAAGCTCTTTGATCATTTCAAGATCCAGTTCAGTTCTTTCCTGAAGACGCTTTGCTTCTAATGGTTTTCCGACAGAACTAAAGAAATCAACCTGTTTTACCATGTCGTCCTGAATATCTTTAATCGCTCCGTTTAAGGTTTCTTTCGATGTCACGAAAAGATTGGCAGGATAAATCTGTATCTGATCAAAACTATCTTCTACATTTCCTGTTACAGGGTCAAAACTTTGAATCTTTTCAATTTCATCTCCAAAAAACTGAATTCTGATTGCGTTATCAGTATAAGCGGGGAATACATCAATCACATCTCCTTTTACACGAAACGTTCCTCGTTGGAATTCATTTAATGTTCTGGCATATAATGCATTAACTAATGAATGGAGAAGTGCTGTTCTTGTCACTTTCTCACCAATGGCAATGGAGATTAAAGATTTATGAAATTCCGTTGGATTCCCGATACCATAAATGCATGAAACAGAAGCTACTATCAAAACGTCTCTCCTTCCTGAAAGAAGACTGGCAGTGGCAGAAAGACGCAGTTTTTCAACTTCTTCATTGATGCTCAGATCTTTTTCAATATAAGTTCCTGTTGTAGCAATATAAGCTTCAGGTTGGTAGTAATCATAGTAGCTTACAAAGTATTCTACGGCATTTTCCGGAAAGAACTCTTTGAACTCCATAAAAAGCTGTGCAGCAAGAGTTTTATTGTGGGCTAGTACTAAAGTTGGGCGCTGAACATTTTTAACAACATTCGCAACAGTAAAGGTTTTTCCTGAGCCGGTAACACCAAGAAGAGTCTGATATTTCTCACCGATCCCTATTCCTTCGGTAAGTTTTTCAATAGCCTGAGGCTGATCTCCGGTAGGTTTATATTCTGATTGAAGCTTAAAATCCATAGAAAAGATGTGTACAACAAAAATACGAAAGAAATTATTAGACTGTCTAATGTTTTGACGGTGAATATTTTGATAATAAAATTTTAACTAATGACCTTTGGTTTGGGTTTTTGATAGGGTCTGAATAAGAATTGCTGAAAAAAATAAAAGCGCTGGAATTAGCGCTTTTTGTTGTTATGGTCGTGTAAAAGTCATGGTTGCAGGTATTTTCAATACTGAGGCAATGGCCTTTCCATCTTTCATTGCGGGTATCCATACTGTTTCATTACTGATTTCAGTGACTGATTTTAGTAGCTCCCGGTTCAGGATTTCATTTTCTCCCGAAGTAGTTACCTGAGTTGTCTTTCCTACTTCATTAATATGAATATAAGCGGTAGATGTTATAGGTCCGCTATAGTTTCCTAAATTACTCACATCTACACTTCTGCTTATTTTGATTCTAAGGTCTTTAGAACCCCCGGGATATTGAGCTGGGCTTTCATTTGTATTTTCTTGAGTATTGATGGCTGTATTTGTATTTTTACCTTCACCTTCACTTGTTTTATACACTCCCGGAACTGCTGTATCCAGAACTTTTTTCAATTCTTCTTTTTTGAAATCCATAGAATCAGATCCATTTCTCTCTTCTCTGTCATTTTCAAAATAAGCAGGGACTATTAAGTCTGCTTGTATTGGCTTCTGGTGTGCAATTTGGTCTGGTATCTCTGCTATTCTTTCGGAAAGACGAACATGAGTGGAGTTTTCTGCGTATGTTCTTTCAGAGAATAATACCGCTGAAGCAACTAAAACGGTGATTCCTGCTGTTTTCTTTAGCAAACTAAATTTTGATTTTTTTGTTTTCAACATAATAAATCTTTTTTTGGTGTTATTAAAATTAAATGAATGGGTTAAAGGAGGATTTTGATGATTGAGAATTTCTTCGAGAATAAGGTCCTGATATTCTTTAATGTTATAGTTACTTTTCATAACGGCTTCGTCTGCCAAAAATTCATGGTTTGCGATCATCGCTTTCTCATATAGGAAAAGTACAGGATTGAACCATGTGAATATTTTTAATGTGTTCAAAATCAAAATGTCCAGACTGTGTTTTTGTTCAATATGAGTCTTTTCATGAATGAAAATTCTTGGATCTATTGTATCGTTTTTCATATAGCTTTCGCCCATATAAATTGTATTCCAGAAACTGAAAGGTGAAAGATTTTCTTTTGTCAATAACATATTATGGTTCTGGTATACATGTTTCTTTCCGGATATTCTTTTGATCTTCAGAATGGAAATAATATTTCTTACCAACAGAAAAAAGGTGATGAAAATATAAATTGCCAATACCACGTTCACCCAGTTAAAGCTTTCCTGTTTTTGAGGGATGAAAACCAGTTGTTGTGCCGTCTCTTCTATAATCAACTGTGGCGTTTTTTCTATATTCTGATTGGGCGTACTAATGATTACAAACGGAATTATATAAGAAAGTAATAACGAACTTAATAAATACATTCGGTTAAATCTGTGCATTCTTTCTTTTTCTAAAAACAGATAATAAACAGCAATGAAAATAGAAGAGCACAGAATTATTTTCAAAATAATAGCAGTCATATTTATTCTTTTATCTGTTCATCAATAATATTGCGAAGTTCTTTCAGTTCCTTTTGGCTAAGTTTTGCATTAGATGTAAAAAATGATGCAAACTGTGTCACAGAGCTGTTGAAAAAACGGTCAATCATGGAAGTCATTTCTTCCTTGAAATATTCCCCTTTCTCTATTTTTGGAAAGTATTCGCGGGAATTTCCATAGAGTTTATAGCCTATCAGCTCTTTGTTCAGCATTCTTTTAAGCAAGGTTGCAATAGTTGTTGCTGCTGGCTTTGGATCCGGATAGGTTTCCAGTATGTCCTTCATGAAAACGGTCTTTTTTTTCCAAAGAATTTCCATAAGGCTTTTTTCAGAATCAGTTAGTTTAACTTCTTTCATTCTATAAGTTTGTAATTTGTTCTACAAATGTAGAACAAAAATTCATATGTACAAATTTTATTGGCATTATTTTTCCATTCTTTTGGTAAAACCTAATCATAACACTATGAAAATGAATCAATTTTATATTCCTGTAGTAAGCCTTTTTCTTTTTTTATCTTCATGCAAAGAGAATCATACCAATGCTCAGAAGACAGGAAATGACAGAAGTGTAGAAACAGAAAATCCTAATTCTGACTATAAGCCGGCATTTAAAGGGCAGACAAGAATTAATGCTGTAAAGACAACAGCAGCCTATAATGTTGAAATACTGAATAAAGATTTGGGAAGACCATGGGGGATTATCAATCTACCTGACGGTAAATTTCTCATCACCGATAAGAAAGGCTATATGAATGTTGTTTCAGCAGATGGAAAACAGGTGTCAAAAATAGATGGTTTTCCAAAAGTAGATTCAAAAGGACAAGGCGGAATGCTGGATGTAGCGCTTGATCCTGATTTTAAAACTAACAATATTATTTATTTCAGTTTTTCGGAACCATTTGGAAAAGGAAACTTAACATCTGTAGCAAAAGGAAAGTTGTCTGCAGATCTTAAAAATATTTCTGAAGTAAAAGTTATTTTCCGTGCAGAACCTTCTTATGATGGTGATAAACACTATGGAAGCCGTCTTGCTTTTGATAAAGATGGACATTTATTTGTCAGTACAGGAGAAAGATCAGATAAAGTTACCCGCATGTATGCCCAGAAGACAGGTAATTATCTTGGTAAAATTTTAAAGATCACAAAGGATGGTAAACCTGCTCCGGGAAATCCTTTTATCGGAAAATCAGGATATAAACCGGAAATTTATGCTTATGGAGTCCGAAACCCGCAAGGAATGGCTATTGATCCTAATGGCAATCTCTGGGATGTTGAAATGGGTCCGAGAGGAGGTGATGAAATCAATCTGATCCAGCCGGGAAAAAATTACGGATGGGGAGATGTAACCTATGGAATTGAATATTCAGGAGATAAAGTAGGACAGGGAATTACCCAAAAAGAAGGAACAGAGCAACCGGTTTATTATTGGGATCCTGTGATTTCACCAAGCGGAATTACTTTTTATACGGGAAATATTGAGGAATGGAAAGGAAATCTCATTATCGGATGTTTAAGTGGCGAGCATATTGACAGAATTGTCATGAAAGATAATAAAGTAGTAGGTGAAGAACGTCTTCTTGCAGATCAGAAAGAACGCTTCCGTGATGTATTAAACGGGATAGATGGGAATCTGTATGCGGTAACCGACAGTGGCAAATTGTATAAGATTTCAAAAAAATAGAAAAAACTGTATCAAAATGTTATTCTGAACACAGACTGAAAGTTTGCGAACGTAGTTCAGAAATGTAGTGAAGAATCTTATGTTATTGGTTTATAGATGAGATTCTTCCTTCGTCAGAATAACAAAGGTGAAATTATTAACCTTTGATACAGTTTCTTTTTATTCCATTAAAATTTAAAATTAAGTCTGGCGAAAACCTGTCTTCCGGCAAATCCCATCTGTACAGGGTCAAAGATACCTCCTGATTCTGTATTTCCATCACTTACCTGAGTGGTTTGCAAGGTAGGATATCTGTTGAACAGGTTTTTGCTTCCTAAAGTCAGATTCAGGTTTTTAGAGAATTCATAGCCAAAAGAAAGATCGGTGGTTACTTTTGGATTATAGACCTGTTCTGTACCGTCATAACCAATCAGAGTAACCTTATCAAATCTTACTAACTGCAGATTTGCATTGAATTTGCTGAGCTTATAATTGAGATTTAAATTCACTTTTGTCTTCGGAGCAGAAGCAAGAATAAATGCTTTTTCTCTTGCACTCAGGTAAATATCTTCTTTTCCTGCCAGCTGTTCTGAAGTGTTTACTTTGGTGATTTCCATGTCATTATAGTTTCCGGCTAAGGTAGCGGTAAGCTTTCCAGAACCTAGATTTTCACTATAGCTTAATATAAGATCAATCCCTTTCGTGCGAGTATCAATCGCATTAGAAAAGAACTGTACCTGGTCAATAAATGGATTTTCTGCCTGGACATCTGCCGGCAAATCTCCCTGTGCAAAATATCCGGTAAGAACGATCCTGTCTTTTACTTCGATATAATATCCATCCACTGTCGCTGTAAATTTTCCTGTGTTGAAAGTAAACCCGGCACTACCGTTCACAGAGGTTTCCTGTTTCAGTTGAGGAATTCCCAGGCTGCTTGCGATGTTACTATCATTAGAAGCGAGCTGAATGGTAACTAATTTTTTTTCCTGGAAGTTGGTAAACTGTTGGCTGTAGTATTTCTGAGCCAGAGAAGGCGCTCTGAACCCTGTAGAAACGGATCCACGGAAAGCAAACTGAGGAGTAAATGCATATCGTGTAGCAAACTTACCATTCAGCGTACTTCCGAAATCATTATAATTTTCAAACCTTCCGGCAACGCTTATCATCCAGTTTTTAGTCACATCCAATTCAGTATCTATGTAGGCAGCAAAGTTATTTCTGCTTTTGCCGATATCTGTAGAATAACCCGGGAATCCCTGCGAACCGCCTGGCCTTACGCTATTTTCATTTAAAGGATTGGTTACCAGTAAACTTTCAGGGGTATCTGGCGTCACAGGATTTCCGTTTTTATCATACATGGTGTAAGAAGCCTCTTCTCCTTTGATGATATCAAATTTTTCATATCTGAACTCTGACCCGAAAGCAACGTTAAGCCCTTCCAGTACTTTGAACTGCTTCACAGCGTTGAACCCAGTTGTATTCTGCAGCAGTGAATGTCCTCCCGCATTAAAGCTTGTAGGAGATTTGACTCCTAAAGTGGCATTAATTGTATTGTCTATCTGGTAGGTGAATCTGTTGTTGCCAAAAGCATTATAAAAATCTACATCCCAGTCTGCAACTTTGAACTTTAATCCGTTGTCAAATGTGAAATCCGTAATGCTGGTGTTTTCAACCGGGTTAAATCCTGTAGGGTAAACTTCTGGAATATTGCCGTCTGCATCCGGTGTTCTTGTCCACGCATAAGCTTTGGTATTTCTATGGGAAAAGCCCTGACGGGAATAAAATTTCAATCCATCGGATAACGGGACTTCAATATTTCCGAAAAAGTAAATATTTTGAGCTTTGGCATCTCCGAAACGCTGTCTTGGTGCCGTATAAACATCAGGATTAGCATTTCGTATGGCGTAATCTTTATTAACAAATTCTACTGTGAAATTTCCAAAACCGCCTTTTGATCCTATTTTAGTTCCCAGATTTCCACTGAAATCAAAGGTAGTTCCGTCTACTTTGTGATCTGATACAACGTCATTATTACCTGGACTTTTGAAAAGATTCATACCTGTGAATAGATTTCCTTCAAAACCATTATTTCTGTCATTCAAAATAACATTAATTACTCCTGCAATAGCATCCGAACCATATTGGGCTGATGCTCCGTCACGAAGGACTTCCACTCTTTTTATGGCTCCAATCGGAATGGTGTTCATATCATATCCGGTATTTCCCCTTCCTTTGGTTCCAAAAAGGTTGATCAGTGAAGACTGATGATATCTTTTTCCATTCAGTAAAAGTAAGGTTTGATCAGGACCAAGACCTCTTAACGTAGCCGGATCTACAGCATCAGCACCGTCAGATCCTGATTGTTTGTTGGAGTTGAAAGAAGGTGCGGAAAATTGCAAAAGCTGGTTGATTTCTATCTGCCCTGTAGACTGGCTCACCTGCTTAATGTCGATGATATCAATAGGAACAGGAGTATTGACTACTGTTCTCTTTTTGTTACGGCTTCCGGTAATGGCTACTTCGTCGATCTTTGATTCTTTCAAAGTATCTTTTATCTGCTGGGCATAGGTGAAGGTAGAAGCTCCAAGTAAAATGATACTGATGTATTTTATCTTCATATTAATAATTTTAGTAGTGATTTAATCAAAATTATCAATATTTATTTTTAAATCCATATTAAAATAAAATTTTTAGTATAGATTTCTTAATTTTATAACGATTTGTGGTAAATTAGGAAAAATAGTAACCTATTACTTGAATTTAGTTTAAAATTTTAATGTTAAAAGCTTCTAATGATTCTGTTAATTCCTTCTTCTAAAATTTCCTGTGATGTGGAAAAGCAAATTCTGATATGCCCTTCCGCTCCTTTTCCGAACCATCTTTCTGATCCCGGAACAATGGCTACTTTTCCTTGTGTGAGAACGTGCTGAGCGAATGTATCGCCGGACATTCCGTTTTCAATCTTTGGAAACAGTACAAAAGTAGCTTCAGGCAGATTAGGCGTTACAATTTCCGAACGGCTTAATAATCTGAAAGCAAGATCTCGGTTATTTTGTAAATGAGCCAGAAACTCTTTATACCACGGTTTTGCTTTTTCAAGGGCTACGCTTCCTGCGATCTGTGATAAAGTGGAGACCCCTTCTATTGTGGAATTGAAATTGGATTTCTCTGTAAAGTCTTCGAGAATATCCTGATCATTACACAGGACGGCACCTATTCTTAATCCTGCTATTCCGAATGATTTTGAAAACCCATACACGGTAAAGCTTTTTCTCTTTGCCTTCTCTGATACGGATGAATAAGTATGAAAATCTTTATGATCATAAACAATATCACTCCAGATTTCATCACTCATCACCCAAAGATCATGAGCCGCTGCAATTTCCGCCACCTGTATTAAAACTTCTTTGGAATAAACTTTACCAAGCGGATTGTGCGGGTTGCATATGCTGATAAGTTTGGTTTTGGAATTAATCAAAGAAACCAGTCTTTCAAAATCAATTTCTCCTGTTGTTGTATCTACGGGGCAAAGCATTACTTTTCCACCTGCTGTTTCTACAGATTTTTTGAAAAGAAAATCTACAGGATCCAGAATAATGGCTTCATCACCGGGATTAAGGACGTAAGATGCAATCAGAAACATTCCCTGGGCAGCACTATTCACTGCCAACACGTTTTCGGGTGAAAAGCTCCCGTGTTTTTCATGATTAAAATGATCTGCAACACTTTTCTTAAATTCCGGAAGTCCGGAAAACGGGCCGTAACTTAGGTAGCCATCCTTTATGTATTCAATGATTCCCTGTTCTATTTCTGGTGCTGTTCTGAAATCCGGATCAGCTGCCGTAAGAGGAATGATTCCGTCTTCCAGGGTGGCCCATCTTCCGTTATAGGCCTTTCTTTTCAGAGCTTCAAAGTTAATGTCGTTATTGGTGAACATATTTATTTATAAGATATGGGGATAATGTTTTCTGTCTGTTGGCTGAGTGGAAGTAAAAACTGATTTAGTAATGCTCTTCCATTGTGAATATGAACCTCGATTTCAGGTTTTCTCTCAATCTCGTATTTACTGAAGGCAGTCTGTATATTCTCTTCTTCAACTAAATATTTCGTTAATAAGAAAGAATCTTTCAGAGCAGAGGTGACTCCCTGGCTGGTAAATGGTATGAGTGGATGAGCTGCATCCCCGATGAACACAAAGTTATCTTTGTAAAAAGGGTTTAGCTTTTCCAGTTCATAAACATTCCATAAATGTACATTTTTATAGTATGATTTCTGTATGATTTCCGGGACTATAGGATGCCAGTTTTCAAAAACTTCCAGCATATATTTCCTTAAATTTTCGGTAGAACACCCGTTAATCATGTATTTCTGGTTGTCAAACTGTGAGTACCAGAGAACAGTATCGTCAGAAAGTTTAAGGATTCCGAAAGTCAGTCCCCCATCTTCATGATGAAACTTCATAAAATCCTTTTCAATAGAAGCTGAAATTTCTTTATTTTGAATGATATTCACTACTTCACTTTCCCTTGCCACCCTCATCGTTTCATCTTTAAAAAGATTCCTTCTGGTGCGGCTTCTGGAGCCATCAGAGATGATAGCAATATCCGCATCAATATCAGTTCCGTCAGAAAGCTTTAATTTTCCGGTGTGTTGATCATCCGGGATGATGGTTTCCTCGTAGGTTATTTTTTCATGAGAGATATTCTGGGCTAACAAATTGATTAATGAGTGCCTTGAAATCGCGAAAACATTGTCCAGTTCTTTCTCTGCCAGAATTCTCCCGGTATGAGAATATTGTGTATATTTTTTCAGAAAATTTCCGTGTTGGAGAAGATGATCAGGATTAATGATTTGATAGAGATAATCCATTCCTTCCTTCGGAATGAGAAAACCGTGACCTGCCAGATCTTTCTTTTTTCTCCTTTCGTAAATGTGGTAGTCGATTTTGTGCTTTTCTAAGTAATTCGCCATGCTTAAGCCGGAAATACCGGCGCCCACGACAGCAATTTTCTTCATTTTTCGGAATAAAGTATTTTTCAGGTTGGTTTTGTAAGTAATTTTTTATCTCCTTTAGATAAATACAAAATTAGAATTAAAAACCTTTACTATTTCAAAAAATGTGTCAATTTTATTTTTGTTTTATAAAAAACAGATGAAAAGCATTGGGTATCGTTTGTAATAAATTAATATGATTGATTTATTTTCATTTGTGTTATCTGATTGGTTATAAGGTGTTAATGGTGTGGTGGTAATTATAGTAAGAACCTATAAGTTTATTCTGTTTGACAAGTTTTCGAATGTTAATGTATAAAAAAACCGGAAAAAATTTCCGGTTCTATCATTAAGCCTTTTCAAGCTGAACAGTAAAGTGTCTTAAGATTTCCGGTTCCCAGGTGATCTTATATCCTTTTGCTATTTCTTCACGTCTTTCATATACGTTTCTGATGGCAGCAGCAATATAATCCATATGGTTGTTGGTGTAGGTTCTTCTTGGAATAGCCAGTCTTACCAGCTCTAATTTCGGATAACGGTTTTCTCTGGTAGCAGGATCTCTGTCCGCAAGTAATGTACCGATTTCTACAGTTCTGATCCCTGCTTCCTTATAAATTTCAAGCCCTAAGGTCTGTGCCGGATATTCTTCACGGGATACATTCGGAAGGAAGTTTAAAGAATCGATGAATACAGCGTGTCCTCCGATAGGTTTCTGAACAGGGATTCCGTATTCAATTAATTTATTGCCCAGATATTCAACCTGTGAGATTCTGCTTTCAAGATAAGCGAACTCTGTAGCTTCATCCAGACCTACCGCTAATGCTGCCATATCTCTTCCTGCCATACCGCCATAGGTAATGAAACCTTCATAAATAATGGTAAAATTGGATGCTTTTCTGAAAACTTCCTCATTATTCAAAGCAATGAATCCTCCGATGTTTACTAAACCGTCTTTTTTAGAACTCATTGTCATTCCGTCTCCGTAAGAGAAAATTTCCTTGCAGATCTCTTTAATACTTCTGTTTTCCTGTCCTGCTTCTCTTTTTTTGATGAAGTAAGCATTCTCAGCAAATCTTGCTGAATCGAAGAATACCGGGATTCCGTATTGGTCAGAAAGAGCTTTTACGGCTTTCATGTTTTGCAGAGAAACAGGCTGTCCTCCTGAAGAGTTACACGTAATGGTAATTAAACAGAAAGGAATGTTTTCTTTAGGATGGCTTTTATAAACTTCTTCCAGTTTTTCAAGGTTGATGTTTCCTTTGAAAGGGTGAAGATCATTAATATCAAAAGCTTCGTCTATCGTACAGTCGATAGCATGTGCCTTTCTGATTTCGATATGTCCTTTTGTAGTGTCAAAATGCGAGTTCCCGGGAACTACATCGCCTTCTTTTACCAATACTGAGAAAAGAACGTTTTCAGCAGCTCTTCCCTGGTGAGTTGGTAATAAATATTTGAATCCTGTTATGCTTTCAACGGTTTTCTGTAATTGTTCAAAAGAACGTGATCCAGCATAGCTTTCATCTCCGGTCATCAAAGCAGACCATTGTCTATCAGACATTGCTCCCGTTCCTGAATCGGTAAGCAGGTCAATATAAACGTGTGAAGATCTTAGGTTGAAAAGGTTATAATTAGCTTCTTTAAGCCATTGCTCTCTTTCTTCTCTGGTGGACTGATAGATTTCTTCCACCATTTTAATGCGGAAAGGTTCCGCGTACGGTAAATTCATGAGTTAAATTATGTTTTAAATTGTTTGTAAAGAAAATGTGCTTGAAAGTAATTTTTCAAAATTCATCAATGTATACAGAAGGCGGAAAGAGATTATTCCGGAGCCTTAAATATATTTTCATCAGAATGGAATCCGGCTACACCGCCGCTCACTGCAAACTTCATGGCAGAAGCTGCTGTCATTCCCACTACAGGTTTGATGTTTTTTTCTTCAGTAACAATTACCCAGCCCGAGATGGCGTACGAGTGGGGAAGATATACCGCAACGTAATTATGCTTGTCAACGTCTGACATTTCTTTTTGAGTTAAAAAACCGATTCTCCAGATTTCCGGATTTTCATTGGTCTTTACCCATACAGGATCGTTGAATTTTTTCTTGTCGCCTACAAATGAAGACATTACGTCTTTCGTAGGAGTGTAAATATGTTTTACTCCCGGAGTTTTCTCCAGTAAGCTGTCCATTGTGTCAAAAAAGAATCTTCCGACCACGAATTTATTTCCTAAATATCCTAAAATAGCTGTAAACAGTATGGTTGATACAAATACAAGCCCCGGAATCTGCTTGGCAAGGGAAGGAACAAGGTTGTCAATCGCACTTACAATATACCAGATCACAAAAATGGTAAGCCCGATAGGGCCAATGATAACCAACCCCTGGAAGAAATTCTTCAGGAACAGATTGGCGATATTTTCAAAGCTTGGCTTCTTCAAGGGATATTCTTTACTGTTTTATTTTAACCGTGGATGGTTTCTTTATTTCCGTAGGACTTAATAATGCCGGCTTCATATTCCAGCCATTCTTCCCAGCGTTTGTTTACTTTTTCAGGGTCTCCGAGTTGTCTTGCAAACCCGATGAAAGTAGTGTAATGATTGGCTTCAGAAATCATCAGTTCTTTGTAGAAAACCTTCAGTTCTTCGTCTTTGATATTTTCGGTAAGAACCTTGAATCTTTCACAGCTTCTGGCTTCAATCATAGCAGCAAAAAGCATTTTGTCTACGATGAGGTCTTCTCTGCTTCCCTGAATGATAAATTTTGCCAGTTCATTCACGTAATCATCTTTTCTTGCTCTTCCGAAAGTAAAGCCTCTTTTTTTGATGATCTCATGTACCTGATTGAAATGATCCAGTTCTTCCTGTGCAATGGCAAGAAGCTCAGTTACAATTTCGGGATATTCAGGAAGCATCGTGATCAGGCCTATGGCATTGGTTGCTGCTTTTTGTTCGCACCAGGCATGATCTGTTAAAATTTCTCCAATGTTTCCTTCTGCAATATTTGCCCACCTTGGGTCGGTAGGTAGTTTCAACTTAAACATGTTGTAAAATTTTTGTAAATTTAAACAAATTGAAGTAAGAAATGTGACTTTATTTCAATTTGATCATTAAAGTCTTAAGCTGCGGTCTTTCTTCTTAAGAATTCCAGAATATTCCAGCCCCATGTATCCATTTTTTTCAGTCCTGCCGAAATGAGGAAGGCTAAAATGATATTAATTCCATAAATAATGAGCATTAAAAGCCACCATGGCATATTTTCTTTTAACGGAACCACCAGGAAATAAACTAATGAAGAACTTATTCCCTGTGCAAAATAGAAGAAGATGGCATTCTTTCCGATATAGGTGATGAAGTTTTCTTTTTTGATTTTCAGTCGGTTATAAAGTGCAAATAAAGTTGTAAGAGAGAATAATGCCCAGATGATATAAGGTATTTTCGGCGGAAATTTATTTTTATTGATTTTATAAAAAATATCGTTCCCATAATACCAGAATAGCCATACTAAGGCTGCTCCTACAATTGCATACAATACAGGAATTACTTTTGCAGGAATTTTTTTTCTCTGCATTTTATGCCCCGTTAAAAAAACAGCAAGGTAGAAAGCAACATAACCCACTTGTCCTGTCGGATAATATTCCGGGAATATATTGAATAATAAGGTTAAGGCAATACACAGCCCGATAAACCAATTGACATGTTTCGGGAAGAACCTTAAAATAAGTACTCCCAAAACGGTAAGTACATAATATACTTTAAGATACCAGAAGCTTCCCATTACCACCGGAAAAGTATCAGCGTTAGTATACTGATGGAGATACCAGTTTCCAAGATTTTCCCATTGAGGATGTGCTGAAATGCCGGTTGTGGCGTATTTTGATCCAAATGTGGAATAAAAATTCTGCAGCCATTCCATCGAAAAGAAACTCAGTCCGAAAACTTTAAAGAAGTAATCTGAAAAGAACAGGAAGGTTACAAAAATCATATAGGTAATCTGGAGCTTCAGAAGCCGGTACAAAGTTTTTTCAATATTGGCTCCTGAAGTGATTCCGCTTAGTGCATAAAAAAGAGCCACATCAAAAACCAGCGAAAAGACTCTTACTTCTGCGGGAATATAAAATTGTCCGGACCAGAAAGCGGTATGGATAAAAATGATGTAAAGTGTTGCCAGTCCTTTGGCGAAATCAATATATAGATCTCTGTTCATTATAGATGGTTTGGAAGTTCTTTTTATTATTTTTCAAAAATACAAACAAATTGATTTGTTTGAGTATAAAAAGCTTTGAAAGCAAAAAGGGGCGGAACATACTGTCCGCCTCCTTTCTTAAATATGCTAAAAATGAATGTTCTTGTTTATTGAAGATGTTTAAATTCTTCCGCAGAAATTTCTCCTGTCTGAATTTTTTTCAGCTCATCTATATATTGGCTCATGTAGGCATCAATTTCAGGATTTACGGTATTCTTAGCCATCTTGTAAGTGCCATTTAATACTCCCTGATAGTAATAGAAGAAGTTGTAATCGAAATTCGAAGCATTAAGGTTATACTGGCCTAAAAGGAATCCTAAACGAACTGCAGATCTTCTTTGTGCAGGTGTTCCGTGATGGTTGACATTGGTTGTCTGATAATCACCGATACTTTGAGCAAATTCATAGGCTGCTGCAATTTCCGGGAAGCTGGTTTTATTGTACCCGTTAGGTCTTCTCAGATAATATCCTGCAAAACCATCTGCTTCAAGCTCATTCGGTCTGTACGTTGATTCTGATACAGATGGAAGGTTGAAGATGTATTGTAACTGATGGCCGTATTCATGTGCAAGGATCATTGCGTTTACAATGTCGCCACCTTTTGATTTTGCATCATAATAGATAGCATAGCCATAATAGATCTTTCCTGTAGAATAAGAAATGGCATTGTACGTTGAATTGAAATTGGATGGATCATTCACAAAACGTAGGGTAGGGTTGCTTCTTCCCCACATGCTTGCAATTTTAGTCATCTGACCGTTCATAAAATTGGTGTCTGTGGAGTTTTGAAGTCCGGTCAGTAAAACTGAATTGGAGCTCCAGTTGTTGTCTACATAAGAGCAGCCTTTTTCAGTAGATCCCGGTTGGTCGGGTTTTGCAGTCAGTACCTCTTGTTCGGGTTGAACATTATTGTCCATTTGGTCATCACGGCATGCTGTTAAAGAAGTAACAGCAATGGCACCTGCTAGTAAGCAGAGATTAAAGTTTCTTTTCATATTTAATATCAATTTGGTATAACGAAGTTATGAAATTATCTCTTAAGTGTGAGTACATTATTGGAAAAAATTATTCAAAACATAGTGAACAGAATTTTATTAAAAAAAACATTGCTTTGATTGTAAGCTATTTAGAAATTTATATGTATATTTGCACCTCGAAATAACTAAAAATTTATAAACAATGTTTGCAATTGTAGAAATAGCAGGGCTTCAATACAAAGTTGAGCAAGACCAGAAGTTGTTTGTAAACCGTTTAAAAGGAGATAAAGGAGGAAAAGTTTCTTTCGATAAAGTTCTTCTTACTGTAAACGGTGCAATCACTGTAGGCGCCCCAGCTGTAAACGGAATCACTGTAGAAGCAGAGATCCTTGACCACGTTAAAGCTGATAAAGTAATCGTTTTCAAAAAGAAAAGAAGAAAAGGTTACAAAGTGAAAAACGGTCACAGACAATCTTTAACTCAAATCGTAATCACTGGGATTACAGGTTTTGAAGGAGGAGCTAAAAAAGCTGCTGCTAAAAAAGAAACTGTGAAAGGTGAAGTTCTTTCAGACAACGCAACTGTTAACTTTGGTGAAGATCATGAATTGAACTATCACTTAAAGAAAAACAATTTGTCTCAGTCTAAAGAGAACAGAGAAACTTTAATTACTTTAGGTAAAGCAGTTAAAGTGGAATTAGAAAAGAATATTCTTACTCATGAAGAAGTAGATGCTGCTATCATTAAGAATATCGATCAATTTAAAGCACTTAATAAATAATCCAGTAATAAAATGGCACACAAGAAAGGAGTCGGTAGTTCCAAGAACGGTAGAGAGTCTCACTCTAAAAGATTAGGTGTGAAGATTTTCGGAGGACAAGAAGCTATTGCCGGAAATATTATTGTTAGACAAAGAGGTACTCAGCACCACCCAGGTGATAACGTGGGAATCGGTAAAGATCACACTTTGTTTGCATTAGTAGATGGTAAAGTAGTTTTCAGAAAGAAAGCAAACAACAGATCTTTCGTATCTGTAGAGCCAAACGCATAATTTAGGCGTTTTTATAAAAATTAAAACCTCAGTTTTTACTGAGGTTTTTTTATTTACCGGTTTTCATACTATTCTTTTATTCGTGAAATATTTTATATTTGCCAACTGGCCAGCTTTGAGTCAATTGCGAAAGCCGAAAAGCATAAAGAGTAGGCAAATATTAAAACAAAATATCTATGAAAAATGTAAGAAAATTGAGCAGAAAGAGTCTAAAAGAGGTAACAGGAGGTGTAGCATCAGAATGTCCTTCTATGTTCCAGTCTTGTGATGAATGGTGCAGATGGTCTCCATGGCAGAAATCGCACTGTATGCTTTCTCAGCCATGCACAGATTGATTTGAATAAGATAGTGCAGCTATAGATTGTATTATTCTTTAAGATGCAAAACAGAGCTGAACACTATTAAAGGTTCAGCTTCTTTAAATATTAAAAAATTAAATAATATCTCATTACTGTGAAATATTGATATATTTGTCAGTAATCAAATAAATAAATCATTGCGGAAGCCGAAAAGCAAAGAGAGTAGGCCACACATAAAACTAAACAATCATGAAAAATTTAAGAAAATTAACAAAAGCCAGCCTGAGAAGTATTAACGGAGGAGAAGTATGGTGTCCGGCGAAACCAATTACATCATGTAGTGTATGGTGCGGATTGACAAAGGAGCAGAAAATGCGTTGTCTTCTTGATGTAGAAGGCTGTGAGTGCTTTTGATCATCTCCGACTTTGTTGTAAAGCTTTAAAAACAGTTTCGGCGGCATCGAAGATGCCGCCGAAACTGTTTTTAATGTATTATTTTATTTAGAATCCTACCTGAAAACCTGCTTTAACACCGAACTTTGAGATATCCGGTCTGTCAAGATAATTTCCTCTCCAGTTGAAATCTACTCTGAAGATTCTAAGATTTCCGATTCCTATATTTTCAATTCCGAATCCGTATTCATAATAGATATGTTCGCTTGGTGCAGAGTATTTAAATCCTTCTACGTTGATTGCTTTGGAAGCATCGCTTAATGTTCCGTAAGCACCTCTGATAAATGCAACTTCTCTCAGTTTCAGTTTTTTAATCAAAGGAATGTAAGAAAGGATCTTACCATTAAAATGATGCTCCAGCTGAAGTGTAGTATAGGCATCAGTAACAAATTCGTAATAATTAAGCTGGGAGAATGTATTCGGTACCAAACCATATGAAAGGTTGGCAGGAATAATATTTTGTAGTGCCAGTGGAACTGTGCTGAAGTTCTTTCCTGCTTCGAAATTGACAACTAGTTTCCCCATACTTCCAATTAAAAATGGCTTATAAAGCATGAATTGAAGCTTGTCATAATTGAAGTCAGCATTGAATAATCCTTCAATACCTCTTGTGTATCTTAAAACGATAGTTGGAGCTAAGTTTCTGGCTTGGTAACGGTCAATACCGGTTTGTGAGAATTTTGCACCAGGTTTGGCAATTAAACTGATGGTAACGTGAGAGTCATTAACTGTTTGCCTCAACTGTCCGTCTTTATAATACATCAGATTGAATTTCTCAGGAATAGCAGACTTAATACTCTGCATCACTCCATCTACTCTGATCTGGAAGTTTTTCCATGGTTCAATAGCTGCAAAGACGCTTGTTTTGTTTACAGAACTTAAGGAAATATTTTCTCCTCTTGCAAAAAAGGTACTGGTAGATGAGGACTGTGGCGTCACACCATCACCGGATGTAAGCTGTCCTCCAAGCTGAACAATATCTCTGCTGGTTCCTGCACCAATCATAAAACGGTTAAGCTTATTGAACATGTATCTTGCCTCTACTCCATACTTAATCTGCTGATCTTTAAATCCATATGCCGTGTAAAACTGAGCTCTCCAGGTATCATTCAATCCAAAATAGGTTCTTGCCCCTAATCTTATCCGGTCTCCTTCCACTTCATTTCTTCCGTAAATCGAGAATATAGGGCCTATATCAATGCCTTTAAATGCATTATAATGACGTGATCCCAGGGTTTCAAAAAGTTTTACCATCCGATTGAATTTGGGTGTCTGCTGAAGCTGGTCAAGCATATTGTAAACTCCCTGTTCTGCTTTGGATAAAGTGTCAGGTCTGACTTTTGTCCAGTAAGCATCATCTTTATTGGTAAATTTGTCTTCGTATTCTTCTTCGGTACGCTTAAATACTTTGGGGTCAAGAGGTTTGTTGAACTGATAATCGGAATAATCTACCGATCTCTTGGCGATGATACTTTTTGCTCCTTTCTTTTTTGAAAAAGGACTCATTTCAAATTCGGTCACCAGTTTTTTGGGAAGAAATGTAGCATCATCTGGATTATCGTATTCCACTTGGGTATAGACACTGTTGACAAAGTTAACATTGATTTTCTGTGTTGATTTCAATGTTGCGCCTAAAACGGCATAAGTATCTGTATCAATATAAAGGTTTCCCTGAAATGCAAGGATATCTTTTCTCTTCGGCTGGTATCTTATCTGGAATGCTTTTTCACCACGAATTGTAATGGTATCCATAAGACTGTAGTCATAGGTACCGAAACCATCTGTTCCCACGGGACTCTGGAAACCAATGTCGAAATAATTAAGGGTATTATCGTAAATATTAATATCACGATACAGGTTTTTAGCTGAAACTGTTATCACCTGATTGTCCTGAAACCCAGAAGTCTTTTGGGCAACCAGAGTTCTTTTGCTGTCCTTATCTGGTTTGTTCCTGCCATAATTTTCATAAACTGCTTCATTCAGGAAGATAGGAAGGCCAAGCCTTCCACTCGCAGTAGAATCAGCATAACTGAAAATGAAATCCAGTTTATTGAAAATCTTTTTCTTCATGAAGGCACTGTCAAGATTGTTCAGATCAAACTGTGTTTTTTCGTATTCTTTATATGAATAAGTATCGAATTTTTCCAGCCCGTTATTTCTTTTTTGCGCCCATACTTTCTGCATAATGGCATAAGCCGGATTTTCTTTCTTGTTTTTGTATTTTGTTTTACCGCTTTTAAGAACAATCTCCTGAATGTCACTCACCTTAGCCTGCGAAAGCTGTACAAAAATATTTTCAGCATTTTCAGGGGTAATATCAAGGGTTTCTGTGGTATAATTTTTTCTGGAAAATCTTAACTGATGAATAATGCTATCAGACTGAATGATGAAACTGCCTGAAGTTGTCGTCAGGGAGGGTGTTTTATCATTGTTGATAAAAATATCAACTTTATTCAGCTCTTTATTGTTCTTTTCGTCAACCACCTTACCGCTGGCTTTGTTTTGAGCACATACTGAACTGGTGAGAATCAGGAAAAATAATAAAAGATAGTGTTTTGGGGAATTATTGTTTAACATCATTCGTTTCTTCAGGCAATTAGCATAAACAAAAAGCATGCAGTTTATTTAAAAACAGGTAAAAAAATAAAATATTTTTATTCTATCCTATAAAACGACAAAAATAGCGAAAATAATATATGTATGGGTTAAAAATTAATTGGGAAATTGTAATGCTTAAAATATAATAATCAGGGAATTAAAAGAAAGGTTGAGTTCCTGCTTTTTAGAAATATTTTGCTGCTGTTATGAAGGGTTTATAAAAAGAAAAAGACTTACATTTTGTAAGTCTTTTTTGCTCCTCCTGCTGGGCTCGAACCAGCGACCCTCTGATTAACAGTCAGATGCTCTAACCAACTGAGCTAAGGAGGAATTTCCTTTGTTTTAAGTGGTGCAAATATAATAGGAATATCTGTACCAAGCAAGTTTTTATTCTTGAATATTGAACGGAAAAAGCTATTGGTTTATTTTTCAATAAATTAAATTTTAAATATTTTTGGTGATGAGCAGGAGATTATTCATGATTTCATATTTTCCTGCCTGTAGGCTTTGGGGCTTTTCCCACGTTGTGTTTTGAAAAATTTATTAAGATGGCTCTCATCCGTGAATCCCAGTTCATCAGCAATCTCTGAAATTCTGTTGCTGCTGTGTTTTAAACGGTGCTCTATTAATGTCGTTTTATAATTATTCACATAAGACTGCAGGGTTTCACCACTATGTTTTTTAAAGTATTTACCTAAATAATTTTCAGAAAATCCGAACTCTTTACAGATATTTTCAGTTCGTATTTTTTCAGGGTCATAGATATTGGCCTGGATATAATTCAGAATACTAATGATTCTTGATTCAGAAGCTTCATCTATCTTCTGAGGCAGATATTTCGCAATATTGCGGGCAACGATAACGATAAGTGTATTAATGAGTTGTGTGGTTATGTCACTGTGGTACACATCTTTATTCACGGCTTCCCGAATCAGAGCTTCTACTATAGGTCTTACCAGTGTTTTGTCCGTCTGGTTTTTTAAAATACATCCTGGTTTGTGGTTGGCATTTTCAAGAATAAATTCCAGACGTTTGATATTTTCTTTCGAAATCTTATCATTTTTCAAATAAATATTACTGAATCTCAGGAAGAAAAACCGCGTTGTGGTATCAATCCAGAACTGGCTGCAATCCTGTGGTGTCAGAAGAAACATATGATTATCCGAATAGGCAAAGCTGTGCTTGTTAATACAGTGCTGGCCTGTTCCCGATAAAATAAAGACGAGCTCAAAAAAATTCTTTCTGCTTTCCTTATCAGGGAATGTTTCCAGCGTTTCAAAATGAATGCTATAAGGTTCATATAAGACTTCTCTGTTCATGAGTGTTATTTTATGGGTAGGCAAAATTATACAAAAATAAGGAGATTTTATACAGGTAATTTGCTAATTATCAGTATAATTTTGCTCTATTCAATTTTGGAATTATAGAATATGATTAAAAAATTATTCAATACAATAGTAGTAACGGCATTGTTTACTTTTCTGAAAGCTCAGCAGCCTGTAGACAAAATTTTCCATTATTCTTCTATGGATGCTATGAGAAATGGGTTATATACCGGAGATCTTACGGTACAAGATCTTAAAAAGAAAGGAGACTTCGGCTTGGGAACTTATAATCTTCTTGATGGTGAACTCATTGCATTGGATGGAAATGTTTATAGGATTGCTTCAGATGGCTCAGTTGAAATTGCGGATAATAAAAGGCTGGTTCCTTTCGGATCATTTACCTTTTTTAAAAAAGATCATCTTATTACGCTGGAGAATATTCAGACAACAGATATGCTGATGAAGAAACTGTTGGATGTCCTTCCGTCTTCCAATCGTTTTTATGCTGTAAAAATAGAGACCACTTTCATGAATGTGACATTAGGCGGAGCAGAAAAAGTTCATGAAAAAGATACAACGGGGATTGCTGTTTTGATGAAAACCCGTCCGCTGTATAAAAAACAGAATATAAAAGGAACGCTTACAGGATTTTATAACCCCTCTTATATTGGTGGTTTGGATCTCTCTCCGTTTCATTTCCACTTTTTATCTGAAGATAAGCGAGTTGGTGGTCACTTAATAGAAGGTACTTTCGACTCTGCAAAAATCACCGTACAGCTTGATGAAAAAAATGCTTATGAGCTTATTTTGCCCGGCAAAAGTAATGACGGTTATCGGCGTCAATGGAAATCTTCAGAGCCAAGTGCTCAATATTAATAATAAGTATATAACTATTTGATATGCAAATAAAAAACAAAAGATTATTGTCTCTGCCTTCAATGGCATTTATGTTTTTTTTCAATTCAGTTCAGGCACAACAGAAAGTGCTTCAGACGGATTTTAATAAAGGAATCTGGGAGCAGGTAGACAAAGGGCTAAAGCGCAAATGGGTATCTGGTAGAGAAAGTACATTTGCTTTCTGGAAAATGGATAAAGATGCTCATGTTGCTCCTCATAACCATCCGAACGAACAGGTGACGTACATCACTAAAGGGAGTGTAAAAGTACTCATGAATGGTAAAGAATATATTGTGAAGGCCGGCGGTGTGCTGGTGATACCTGCAGGTGTTACACATGAGTTTTTCTGCCTTGAAGACGGTACTGAAGATCTGGATTTCTTTACTCCGGTACGTAAAGACTGGGTAGAGGGATCGGCATCTTATCTTTCAAAAGAAGGGAAAGAACTTGAAATTGTTGCACAGTTTAATGATACAAGACCGGGAAATGTTGCGGTAAGCCATAATGGGAGGGTATTTGCAACGATGCATCCTTTATCAGACCCTAAACAACAGTTAGTTGAAATTATTAATGGCAAGGCAAAGCCTTTTCCATCTCCCGAATTCCAGAAAAATGGTCAGCAGCCTAATGATAATCAATTTGATACTCCGCTTGGAGTCATCACAGATAAAGAAAACCGCCTTTGGATGATTGATATGGGATTGGGTCTCGGTAAGACGCGTCTGTGGTGTTTTGATCTTAAAAAGAACAAAGTGGCAGAAAAGATAGAGCTGCCGGCCGATATTGCGCCGAAAGGGAGCTTCATTCAGGATGTTGCGATAGATGAAAAGAATGGCTGGGTCTACCTTGCTGATATTGCCAACCCGGGGATTATTGCTCTGAATTTAAAAACGAAAAAAGCCAGAAGATTTAGTGGGCATCCGGCTTTACAGACAGAGGATGTAGATATGATTATTGATGGAAAAGTCATTGATTTTGGTGGAAAACCATCGCGTGTGGGGGTTAATCCTATTACCCTATCAGATGACAGGGAAACATTATTTTTTGGCTCTATGAACGGGACAGCATGGTATGAAATTCCAGCCAGACTTTTCAGAGAAAATAAAGATGATAATACAATAGGGAATTCCATTAAGAAATTTGGAGAAAAACCAGTGAGTGATGGTGTAGCTACAGATAAACAAGGGAATCATTATATTACAAACCTTGGAGGTCATGGTATAAGTAAGCTTGATAAAAATGGGAAACTTACCGGGTTGATTAAAGATCCTAAGCTACAATGGCCAGATAATATTGCAGTCACAGATGATGGTTATCTGTATATTTCAGTGAACCAGCTTCATACAACAACCGCCTTTTCCGGACAGCCGGATGCCGGAAAACCGCCTTATTTTATATATCGGGTGAAATTATAGCCTTAAAATTTCTTATCAACATCCATCACATAAAAATATTTAACGCAATGAACAAAGAATTTAAGTCAGTAGCAGTACTGAAGTCTAAACCGGAGAAAAGAGAAGAATTGAAAAATGCTTTGCTGCAGCTCATAGATCCTACCCGAAATGAAGCCGGCTGTATTTATTATATTCTTTTTGAAGATAAAAAATCCCCCGGAACTTTCTATATGTGGGAAGCCTTTAAAGATGACAAAGCTTTTGAATTTCATACCCAGACAGAGCATTTTAAAAACTTCGCGGGACAGATGCATGAATGGATGAGCGAACCAATACAGCTGATTGAACTGGAAAGAATTTCAGGCGGGTAAAATAGTTGTCATTATAAAAACTGTCTTTAATCAATTACAGGTTTTAATATTAAACAAAAAGATCTACAGAAATGCAGATCTTTTTATTTTTTATACTTCCGAAATTTTATTTCTTTAAATCTTTAAGTATTTCCTGAATAGCTCTTTCCAGCTGTGGATCATTGTTCTGAAGACGGTCCATGAACGTGTTTTTAACATAAATATCAGGTTTCACTCCTGTTTTCTCAAGGTTCTGTCCGTCTAATGTGTAAGTTCCCCATGAAGGAAGTCTGTAAGAAGACCCGTCTACCAATCCTTTGGCTGAAGTGAAAATAATCCATCGATAAGTATCCTGGCCGATAATTTTACCCAGCTTTAGTGCTTTGAAGCCGGCTGCGGTCATTTCAGCGTCACTTAGTGAAGCTTCGTTAATCAAAAGGACAATAGGCTTTCCGGATGGTGCAAAGTTGGGTTGGGTTGTAATCTTTCCTTCACGGTATTTCCATTGAAGATAAGGTCTCTGAGAAAGGAAATTCAATACCTTATCATGAACATTTCCGCCTGTGTTATAGCGTAAATCAAGAATAACAGCATCTTTTCTGTTCTCTTGTTCTACCATATCCAGAAGGAACCTGTCCAGCTCATCAGTAGACATATTTTTCATGCAGGAGTAGGCAATGCGGTTATTGCTCAGCTTGTCTACACGCTGATGATTATTGTAGATCCAGTCGTCGTAAAGCAATCCTTTTAATTCTCCGTTAGAAATCGTATGTACTTTGGTTATTACCGTTTTACCATCACGGTTGAAAGTAAGAACCAGTTCATCCTGTTTTTTAGGGCTTGTAAAATAGGTTTCGATATTTTCGTTCAGATCAATCTTTTTTCCGTTTACAGAGGTCAATTGGTCTCCTGGTTTGATATCAACTCCTGAACGGTAAGCCGGGGATTTTCTCACAATGCTTTCTACAGTGTAAGGCTGATCTTTTTTGAAGATAATTCCGGTTTCATTGGTGAAATAATTCAGATACACAGCCTCTTCTTTTCCTGTAGAGGAAAATCCGGTGTGCGAAGAATTAAGTTCCCCTAAAAGGTCATTCAATAAAATTCGAAGATCATTTCTGTTATGAACATACGGAAGATACTTTGCATACTGCACTTTTTTAGCTTTCCAGTCGATACCATGAAATTTTTCGTCATAGAAGTTTTCCTCCACGCCCGTCCATGCTTCAGCATACATCTGAGTAAATTCTGATGCCAGGTCTTTATCAAAACTGTATTGGATATTTATCTTTTCAGGCTTCAATGCCGCTATAGTTGTTTTGTAAATATTGCCTTCAATCAGGGCAAACAGGTTTTTCTCATTTTTAGTAATGTAATAGGCCGCTTTGTCAAACATTTTTTCAGATTTGGCAGGCTCAAAATCTGTGAATACCTTTTTGAACAGCTGTCTTTTTCCATTATCCTGATTAGAATTGAATAATAGAATCTCTTTTTTATCATCAGCGAAAACAGCAGGGTCATCCTGATATCCATACCGGTCGGTAACCAGCTCAATTCTGTCCAGAGTATCATCATGATTAACTTTCAATTCTTTGATAACCGGCTCTTTTTCTTCCTTTTTCTCTTTTTCCCTGTCGTCTTCCTTTTTGTCCTTCTTATCTTTTTCTTTATCAGAAGATTTTTCTTCCTTCTTTTCTTCAGTGAAGAGATTGTCGAATTTTTCGGATTTAAAAGGTTCGTCAAACCAATCTAAAGCCATACGGTAAATGTTAGATTTCTGCAGGCCTAAGGGGTAAGACGGATTGGTCCTGTCGCTGGCAAAATAAATATATTTACCATTGGGTGACCATACAGGATCTTCCTCTGAAACACCAGTATTGGTAAGGTTTAGGGTCTGTCCCTTTTTAATATTATAGATAAAAATATCAAGTTCGAAATTTCTTTTTGCAGAAAATAATACATATTCGTTATTAGGTGAAAAAGACGGTCTTGAATTTTGGAATGCCCAGATTTCATCCTTTACTATGGTTGTAGATGTAAAACTTTTTAAATCCAATAATCTTACTTCGTCTCTTCCGCTTAAATAAACTGCTTTTGAAAGATCGTCATTCAGCGTAATGCTGCGGTTATTTCTTGAATCTTCTGTTAATTGCTTTGGCTGGCCTTTTCCGTCTGCCGGAATAGTGAACCAGTTCTGATATCCGTTATAAGTCTGATTATAAAGAAGAGTACGGTTGTCTTTCAGCCATTTTACTTCCATGGCACGTTCTTTTCCGTCAGAGACCTGCTGGGCAAATTTTCCTTCAATATCGGAAACGAATAGGATACCACGGCTTATAAATGCCATTTTTTTACCGTCAGGAGAAACATCATAATAGGAAATATTATTTTCCACATTAAAATTCTGAGCTTTTTCCAGAGATTTATTCGTATTCAGGCTAATGTGGAGAGGAGTTGTTTTTTTTGAGAATACATCATAAGTATAAAGCTGATAGTCTTTTTCAAAAATAACTTTGGATCCGTCTGCTGAAACAAATGGTTTTTTAATGGAAGTATCAAACTTTGTTAAAGCAGTCTTTTTATCATTTTCGATTTTATAAAGATTGTATTCTCCATTATTTTCATCAGAAATAAAATAGATAATCCCGTTTTTATCTACACTTGGGTTAAAATCTTTTCCTTCATAGCTGGTGTACTGTTTGAAAGAATTGCTTTTGGGATTGTATCCAAGAATATCAGGATTGTTTTCTCCCTTATAACGTTTACGCTGTACCTGATGGGCGCTTTCTGAAGAACTCGTGAAAAGATATTCTCCGGCAGGAGTTTCTGCAAGACCGTTAGTGTTGTTAAAATAATTATTAAAAAGTTTTTGTGGTGTTTTGCCTTCAATGGTAGTTTTAAAACTACCGAAATTATTATTTCTGCTGGAAGTAAAATAGATCGTTTTGCTGTCCCAAGCCCAGCTTTCCATTTCGTCTCTTCCGGTGTGAAAGGTTAGCTGCTTAATGGTTCCACCTTCTGAAGGCATTACATATACATCGTAATTCCCATATTGATTAGAACTGAATGCAAGCCATTTTCCATCCGGTGAAAGACGGGGATTGATCTCTTCTCCGTCCAGAGCGGTAATTCTTGAAGCATTTCCACCATTGGAGTCTGCTTTCCAGATGTCACCGTCATAAGCGAAGTAAGCTGTTTTTCCATCAGGACTCAAAGAGGGGCATGATAGAAAATAAGACTTTTCCTGAGCAGAAATTCCTATCATAGAAAATGCTGTTAATAACGAAATAATAGTTTTCTTCATGGTACAGTTGGGTATTTATGCAATACTATATGTTGGTTTTGTTATTTTTTTTGCCTTTTTAGAGAAATGTTTATGTGGGAAAAATTTTCTCAATCCGGATTGCTCTAAAAAGGAATAGTCGAATTATTGACGAAATAGTTACAGGTAAAATGCTTTGAAGGCTGATAAAATCCAATAAAACATATATTTCTGGGAAAGTGAAGAAAAATTGTAAATATTTGTTTTTTTATGTGGGAATCATTAGTTCTACAAAACGTAAAGATTATATTCATTCATCCTACTAATAAGAGAGCAAAGAAGGCGGCAGAGTCGCTGATGAAGCTGAGTGGTTATGTTTGCGCTTAGAAACAATCAACAAAGTTGATTCCTGCCTTTGCTTCCTTAAAAATAGGATCAGTCTCAAAAGTTGGGGGGAATGTTAAGTAGCTTTATCTTTGCCTAATGTTAAGCGATCACGAACTTCTTAAATTATTACTTCCGGAATT
>NZ_QICX01000020.1:0-43873 GCF_003201365.1 Chryseobacterium sp. CBTAP 102 | reverse complement strand
CTCAACGGAAAAATCAGAAAATACACCAAAAACAAAATGTCTTTTCCTACAGATGATGCCGTCATGAAATCAGTGTATCTCGCTTTAAAAGAAGCTACTAAAAAATGGACAATGCCAATTCAAAATTGGGGTATTGTTCTTAACCAGTTTATGCTTATTTTTGAAGAAAGGCTCAGATTATAAAATCCAAGCCCTGACTTTTTAACTTACACACTTTGTGGGATAGTGTCTATTTAAAGCTATATTAAATTCCATATATTTAATTTACAACTATTGTAACTTCTTCATTATTCTTTAAAGTTATTTTACGTGGCTTATTATCATTTTTCGCCTTCAGTTCTTCTACTGTTTTTTCAAGTTTTTCTTTATCTTGAGGATCAGAAAATTTATCCAGAAAATCCTTATTAAATAAAGTATCCTCTGCAACTAATGAAGCTGTAGTTTTAAATAAAGATTCTATAAGAAAGAACATATTATTAACAATTCTTACCATTTTTCCATGTTTTTCCATTACAAATATATATACAAAAAGTTTTCCACAAATCTTGTGTATTAATTATTTTTTTTTAAATTATTAAAATTCATATTATTATTTATTTTTCTTGAAACAAATCTCGCTCTGCACCACGCCAAAACTTGACGTATTATTTATTTGTTTAAAAAAAGTAATATTATTTTGTCAGGATCTCAAAAAGTAGCCGACTATAGTTACAGATATCAATTTATAACTATAAAAAATTTGCTTTTATGAACAGGTTTATTTTCAGAACATCATTTTTAGCAGCAGCAACTGTAGCCGCATTTACTCTTTCTTCATGCCGTGATTCGGATGACGACATGATGATGAATTCCTCTTTCCAAAGAACCATTACTTTTGAAAATGTGGTAACTCCGAAAGATTTTGTAGAAAGCGGAAGTTTTCAGGGAACAGGAACTCCTCCCATTATTTTACCGGGACAATCTGTTTCTGTAAAATTCAGTGCAGGAAAAGCACAGGCTTTAATGTTCGCAACGATGTACGGAGCTTCAAAAGATTGGTTTTTTGCCTCCCAACAGCCGGGCATCAAATTGTTTGACAACAATGGAAATGCTATTACCGGTGATGTTTCTTCAAGTGTCCGATTATGGGACAACGGTACAAAAGATGATACAACAGGACAGGTAGAAAGCAAACCAATTATGCAGGTTTCTGGTGTCAATGCATCTCAGCTTATGAAACTCAACCTCGCTTACAATGATGTAAAATCAGAGTTTACCCTCACTATTACCAATACCTCTGGTGGAACTGCCAATGAAACTCCTTTTTCTCCCGGTGTATGGGCAGTTTCCAATTATAATGGATCTCAGCTTCTAAACAATGCTCCGTTCTTTACTCCGAACGCTTTATCAAATCCGGAAATCACAGATATTGCTCAAATGGGAAATATCAGTAAAATGATGACAAAACTAAATGCCAATACAGGAATTATGACAGGTCTTTCTCCTGCCCTGGTAGTTGTTTACCATGGTGATAAAAATCCAATTTACGAATTGGGTAAATTAGACAATGGTATGGGTCTGAAAGATATTGCACAGTTTGGAAATGCAGCCAAGCTTCAAAACAGTTTAAAATCTTTACCTAATGTAAAAGGGGTATATATTGCCGGAAATGCTCCTGTAGCTCCGGGAAGTAAGGTTACAACAAATTTTAATGCTGAGCCAGGTGATAAAATTGCCTATGCAACAATGTTTGGTTTTTCCAATGACTGGTTCTATGCCAATGAACAAAATATTGATGCCAATACCACGGGAGATCTTAGTTTGAAAACTTCATTATTTGATTCCGGAACGGGTATTGATCAATATCCGGGTGCTGGAAATCATCAGGCTTTGTTTGGGGGAACTCCACAAAGTGAAAATATGATTATTTCAAAAGTGGGAACCCAATATCCTGTTCCTGCTGTACAGAATGTGATTAAAGTAACTGTTAATTAATCTTCAGATAAAGAAAAGGTCAGACAATACTGTTTGACCTTTTTCAATTATTCAATACTATTCTATTCATGACATTCGAAAGGAAGGAAGAAGCATAAAATATACTTTTCGGCACTTGGATATATTTTTATTCTGTATTTAAAAATTTGATTTTTATAATTTAATATTTTAAGTAATCCGGCAATCAAATTTAACATAATAATTTAAATTACACGTTACATGGTTGCTCAGTTTATCCTGGTTAAACTTATAAAAGACAGCGTTATATTTATTTTAAAATCAACTAAATAACAACAAAATCAGCCATTCCAAAACTCACGGTCTAAACTTCTGTACTGTATAGCTTCGGAAATATGATGAGACAGGATATTTTCAGATCCTTCAAGATCCGCTATCGTTCTGGCGACTTTAAGGATTCTGTCATAAGCTCTTGCCGAAAGATTAAGTTTCTCCATAGCTAATTTGATGAGACTGAAGGAAGTTTCATCCAGTTCACAATATGCCTCAATTTCTTTAGGCCCTATTTGGGCATTACTGCTGATATTGAGATTCTCATATCTTTTATTCTGAATATCTCTTGCTTTGAGAACGCGGTCTCTGATTTCTTTACTTTTTTCTCCTTTTCTTTTTTCGGAAAGCTGTTCAAATTCTACTTTCTGCACTTCGATATGGATGTCTATTCTATCTAAAAGCGGCCCTGAGAGTTTGTTCATGTAACGTTGCATTTCGTAAACAGATGATGTATTATTAGGATCATCGGGGAAAAAACCGCTTGGGCTTGGGTTCATAGAAGCAACCAACATAAAACTTGCCGGATAGTTGACCGTAAACCGGGCTCTTGAAATTGTTACTTCACGATCTTCCAAAGGCTGTCTCATTACTTCGAGTACTGTTCTTTTAAATTCCGGCATTTCGTCCAGAAACAGAACTCCGTTATGAGCAAGAGAGATTTCTCCAGGTTGCGGGTAACTTCCTCCTCCTACGAGAGCAACATCGGAAATAGTATGATGTGGAGACCTGAAGGGACGAACCGTCATTAATGATGTTTCAGTTCCTATTTTCCCGGCTACGGAATGAATTTTGGTTGTTTCCAAAGCTTCCTTCAATGTCAAAGGAGGTAAAATACTGGGTACTCTTTTGGCCAGCATTGTTTTTCCGCTTCCGGGCGGCCCGATCAAGATAATATTATGTCCGCCTGCTGCTGCCACCTCCATCGCTCTTTTGGCTGTTTCCTGACCTTTAACTTCGGAGAAATCAAAAGGAAAATCGTTGATCTTTTCATGAAATTCTTTTCTGGTATCCAGTGTCATTTTTTCAAGTGCTTTTCCCTCGTTAAAAAAATCAATAACTTCTCTGATATTTTCTATTCCATATACTTCAAGATCGTTTACAATAGCTGCTTCTCTGGCATTTTGTTTTGGAAGAATAATTCCTTTAAAGCCTTCTTCTCTGGCTTGGATGGCAATGGGTAAAACACCTTTAATGGGCTGTAGGCTTCCATCCAGAGAAAGTTCTCCCATAATAATATAACTTTCAATTTCTTCTGCCAGAATCTGATCTGAAGCAGCTAAAATCCCGATTGCAATACTAAGGTCATAGGCAGAACCTTCTTTTCTAAGATCTGCGGGAGCCATATTAATAGTAATTTTCTTTCCGGGAATTTTAAATCCTACATTCTTCAGGGCTGCAGAAATTCTGTAGCTGCTTTCCTTAATAGCATTATCGGGAAGACCTACGAGGTGGTATCCTACTCCTCCGGTATCTACGTTCACTTCAATAGTAATGGTCTGTGCAGCCACTCCATGAATGGCACTTCCATAAATTTTGATCAGCATGGTGTGTTTTTGGAGTAAAAGTAATGAATATACTATTTTGAAATTCTGATGTTTATGTTAATGAAATTCTAGTCAGACAGAAATATTAAAAAAGAAATTCAAAAATTTTCAGAATAAAAAAACCGGTACAAATTACTTTGTACCGACTCAACCATTATTAAAAACTAACGAAAAAGATTATGCCGTCTGAATTACTGAAAAATCAAGTGTAAGTCAGGAAGCCGGATGCCGGAAAGAGGAAATTCCTTTTTGGGGGTAATTATGACCGTCATTAGATTAACAAGGATGAAATGCATCTATGATCGTAAAGTATTAAAATAAATCACTTCAGTTCTTCTTCAATACAAGGAACATCCCTCCTCAGACATCCCATCTTCCTTCCCACAATCAATTTTTAACCTCTTCAGACTTTATAATCCTATTATTTTTTTATAAATCTGTTTTTATATTCAATTCCATCTGTGCTCTTAGAAACAATGATATAATTCCCCGGTACCAGACCGCTTACATCAATCGCCTGATTATATCTGTGATCTACTTTCTTAAGGACAAGTTTTCCGGACATATCAATGATGATAACTTCCTTATAGATTTTATCCGATTCTTTCCCAATATAAAGATGCTGTGCAGTAGGATTAGGATAAATTTTCAGAGTATTATCTTTCATTTTTGTCTCTCCTGTTCCCAAATTGCTGCAGAACTCCCAATCTCCGAAATTCAGTTCTACAAATGCAAACGGATCTAACATCTCACACTGATCCGGACAATATTCCGTACAGGCATAAAATCCGTATTTCCCTGAACTTGTTGCAACATAGGTATCTCCTACTACTCCCGGGATAATACAAGGATCTCCCATCGCCGGCGGATTACTGCCTGGCACACATCTGAACCAGGTATGTTTACCATATACAACAGGAAAAATATTATCAAACTGTACAGAAGCTCCGTTGCAGACATTCACTGTTCCTCCATTTTCCTGATACGTACCCGGTGTATAAGTAGTCATCATCGCCGGCAGCCCATATACAAAGCCATCTGCAAACGCTGCAGGACTTTCTGCTGTACAGTCACCTTCAGAAACGACTACTTTAAAATAATTCAGCTGATCACTACCACTAATGATTAATTGCTGTGAAGCAGCTCCCGGAATGGCGACCCATGGGTTGTTATTGGGTGTCTGCCAGGTCCATTCCTGTTTGTACCACTGATAAGTTGCATAAGTCTGTGTAGTGGAAAGAATTTCATCTTCCGTATTACAGAATAAAATCGTTCCGGGATATTTTTGCCCAAGTCTAGCACTGGTAATTGTAGGAGTACATTGTGCTTTTATATTCAAAATACCGAATAGTAAAACCACTAAAAAAATTAGTTTTGTTTTCATATATAGATTATTAAGTTTGGTGTTGCAAAAATGGTCTGCCTTAATCCAGCAGTACTCGTATTCCGAATTTCATATTAAATTGAAGAGGTTTTTCTTTGTAAATGGTATTAGGAGCATTTTCTTCTTTAAAATGATATCCGATTCCCGGTTCTGCATAAATTCCGACCTTATCAATGATTTTCAGCTGAAGGCCTACCGCCGTATTCACAGAAAACTGGAAAGGTTTTGGCTCCAGGCGTTCCTTTGAGGATTCTTTTATCTCATCATTCACAACATACGTTGTTGTAATATTACCTGCTACTGGTTTTTCCACCAGAGCCCCACCTGTAATATATCCTGTAAATTTTCCTTTTTGAATGATATTATAATTAATCTGTACAGGAATTCCTATATAATGAACTGTCTGATCTCCTTTTATATAATTATTACCACTTCCGGAATGCAGTTCAGAAGAAAGTTTGGTATAATTCAGTCCTGTTCCTATTCCCCATCTTTTCCCCCAATTATAGTAAACGGAAAGCCCAAACGTTACCGGTACTTTATGCCTTATTCTCGCTTCTACGTGCTGACTTTGATTGGCCAGTAAAATGGCTTTCAGAGGATCATCATGATATTCAGAAGTAGTCCATACCTGTTCAATATTCATTGCTTTTCCAGTAATTGAAGCATATCCCGGAAACTGCTGTTCTGCAGAATTGGAAGCCATATTGCCTGTAAGCATACCCAGCATCCATGATTTTTTGTCTCTGGATTTTTGGGTATGATGCGCTGTATGTTCGGCGTATACTTCTTTTATTTTCTCCTGCTTAAAAAGCACCTCATCATTTTTGTTTTCTACAACCGGTTCTTTCACTGTATCATCAACAGGAGATGTTTTCTGGGTGATCTTACTTTTCTGCTGAAAAGACTCCGCTACTGTCGGAAACTTGAAGACATCCTGGTTTTTATGATTGCTTCCAGCATGATTTTCTGCTCTATTACGAGCATATCTTTGTGTCAACATTTTCTCCGGAACGGCGTTATTCAATCTATTTTCAGCCAAAAAAACATCTATTTTTGATTGGCCTTCACTGCCTGAAATATTCTCAGTTTCCGTAGTTTTTAAATATTCTTTTTCCTTTTCTCCTTTCACATCTGCCGGTTTCTGAGACAGAGCTTTTCCAGTATCATTCCGGGGCAGTATTTTGATCAGCAAAAACAATAATGCAATAGCCGCCGCAATTCCTCCAACGCGATAAAATATGGATCTGTTTCCCGCATTTGTTCCCTTTTCTTTATTTGTTCCACCTTCAGGAATAAATCCGGGAATGCTGTTGTTTTCTTCTCCGGAAAATAATTCATCTTTAATGCCATCCCACAACCCTTCCGGAACGTCCTCTTCATGGTCATCCATTCTGCTTCGCAGATTATTTAGCCATTCGTTATTCATATTGTGCTTTTTTTGACATTTTAAATTCTTTTATTTTCCGGGCAAGCAGCCCTTTCGCTCTGTGAAACTGTGATGCAGATGAATTTTCTGCAATTCCGAGCAGCACGGCAATTTCTTTATGGCTTTTTTTCTCAAATACGAACAGGTTAAAAACAGTTCTGTAGCCATCAGGAAGAGCTCTGATCATCATCATAATATCATCACGGGGGATTTCTTCAAAATCCGGTTCTTCTTCATTAGGAATATCCGGAAGGTCATCTACTTCTACAGCAGATTTAAAGTCTCCTTTCTGTTTAATATGCTTCAGGGATTCATTGACTGTAATACGGGTCATCCAGGCTTTTAAGGAACCATTACCTCTGTACTCAAAAGATTCTATCGAACGGAACATTTTGATAAAACTGTTTTGAAGCACATCATGAACATCTTCTTTTTCTGCCACATAACGGGAGCACACATAAGACAGATTTCCGGAATAAGCCCCAAAAAGCTCTTTCCAGGCAGCCTCTTCCTTTTTCAGAAGGTGCTTTACCAAAATCTGTTCTTTACTTTCTTCCATATGATGCAACTGCCTCCGTATCCACCGGGATGTTATAAAACCGTCAAGCAAAAACAGATTGCATCTTTTTAATAAAGCGCAATCCATTGATGATACTAACTATTCATTAATTTTTTATACAGAACGGAAAATTATAATCGATCACTTCATAAGGAGTAACCACTGTTCCGTCTACTGTAATTTTGTCTGCTGTGAGCGCATATCTGAGCGTTCTATCCATCCCTACATAATATCCTTTTTGCTTAGAAACGAATTCCACAACTGTCTTTTTATTCACTCCGTCTACCGGAATCTGAAGCTCCATTGTTTTTGGGGTAAGGGTAAGCTCTATCACATTATTTGCGGTATTGATCACTGCTGCATATTTAATATCATAGTTCACCTTTCCCATTGATTTCATGGCATTTTCTGCTTTTGCAGGATCCTTTACGACTGTTTTTACAATTTCACTTATTGGAAATTCGGCAAAAGAGATCGTATCTTTCTTTACTTTGAATTCTTTTATTCCTTCTCTTTTGGTATTTCCCTGTACAATAATCAGTTTTCCTTTATAGTTCCCTGGTAATTCTTCCATTTTTACAGGTGGAATGTCCGGTCCATCGTTATCATTACATGAGAATAAGGCCAATCCTGCCAAAACCATTAAAACTGTCATAAAAAATCGGGGTACTGTTAATTTTTTCATTGCATTACATTTTCGTTAAACATTAATTATTTTCGAGTACTCATCTATATAAATCCTGTTTTCTGAAAATCTTGCATACTTTTTTATAAAAAAGAGGAAAATTTTTATAACCGATTGATTTTGTGAATGTAAAATTTCATCACTTCATTGCAAATTCTGTACCTGTTGTAAAAATTGAGTTGTATTGATACGCCAAAAACAGCAAAAAGGAAACTACATAACATAGTTTCCTTTATTATTTTTAAGGTATATTTTACTGTACTCCACCGCCAAGTGCCCTGTAAAGATCTACCTCAGCATTTAATTTTTCAAGGGTAACGTTGATGGTTTCCAGATCATTCTGAAGTTTATTGTTCTGGGCGGTAATAACTTCCAGATAGGTTGCCATACCACTTTTATACAGCTTCAGTGCATCATTGATTCCTTTGTTCAGAATGGCTGTTCTCTGTTCTAAAAGCTGCAGTCTTTCTGAAGAACCTTTAGATTTCGCCATAGCATCGGAAACCTCTCCCACGGCAGTCATTACAGATTGCTTAAAATTGATGGCTGCTTTTTCCTGTTCAATCAAAGCTGTCTCGTAAGCTGTTTTCAGTTCTTTTTTCTGAAAAATCGGTGCGGCCAGATTGGCTGCGATTGCTTTGGTAATAGATCCGGGAATATCAAACCAAGAGCTGAACTTATTGGAATTGACTCCTATTTGCGGGCTAAGACTGATACTTGGATACATGGCTGCTTTTGCCAGTCCGGTTTTGGAGTTTAAGCTGATCACGTTGAACTCTGCCATTTTCAGATCTGGTCTTCGGCTCAGCAGCTGTGCCGGTAATCCTTCAGACAATCTGTTTTCAGGAATCATTGTTTTAAGGTTTCCTTCTCTTTCTACTTTTGCCGGATATTCTCCACAAAGAATACTCAACGCATTTTCCTGTATAGAAATATTCTGTTTTGCCAAAGGGATCAGCAGCTCGGCTGTTTTCTTCTGTGCTTCCGATTGCTGAACGGCCAATGAATTAATCTGTCCTGCTTTAAACTGAAGGTTCATCATTGTAAGCGTGTTATTGCTTAACTCAATATTTTGTTCTGCTATTTTCAGTTGTTCGTCCAGACTGATCAGATTATAATAAGCCTGAGCTACCTGAACTACGATTCTGCTTTTGATGGCATTTAAATTTTCTCTTTGCCCAAAATATTCTGCTGCTGCGGATTCTTTCTGCATTTTAGCTTTTCCCCAAATGTCTACTTCCCAGGAAAGCCTCAGGGCAGCACTGAAATCATCTATGTATTTTGTTCCCACAAACTGTTCGTTCAGAGATCCGTTAAGCGTATTGGCAGATGCCCAGCTTCTGTTTGCTCCTGCAGTGAAGTCCAGTGTTGGCATCAGACCCAGCTTAGCCTGTTTATAGATCAGATCCAGCTGTTCTATGTTTTTCAAAGCGACATTTACTTCGTTGTTTCTTGAAAGGGCTTTATCTATTAAGCCAATCAGTTTGGAATCTTTGAAGAACGTTTTCCACGGAAGCACTACAGTATCTCCTGTTACCTGTACAGATTCTTTGTAGATTTCGGGAATCTGAAGATCTGTTCTTGTATATTTTTTTCCTACGGCACAAGACATCAGCAGTGATGCCATTGCGCCTGAAATAAGGAAATTCTTTATATTAAATATTCTCATTGGTCAATTGATTTTCTATCGTATTATACTTCTTTTTGGCAGAGAACTTCTCATCCAGATACTGAAAGAACATGTAGAGTACAGGAATTACAAAAACACCTAAAACCACTCCGCTCAACATTCCCATGGCAGCACTTGTACTGATGGATTTATTTCCTGAAGCCATTCCTCCTGTAGAAATCATCAGCGGAATCATTCCGGCAATAAAAGCTAGTGAAGTCATGATAATGGGACGTAATCTCGCCTTTGCTCCTTCAAGTGCAGAATCCAGAATGGAAAGCCCTGCTTTTCGCCTTTGTATGGCAAATTCTACAATCAGGATCGCGTTTTTGGCCAAAAGCCCGATAAGCATGATCAATCCTACCTGTACATAGATATTATTATCCAGCCCGATTGCTTTTATTCCTAAGAATGCTCCTACAATTCCTGTTGGGATGGAAAGCATTACGGCCAAAGGAAGAATATAACTTTCATATTGAGCTGCCAGCAACAGATATACAAAAAGCAAACACAGTCCAAAGATGGCAATAGTCTGATTTCCTGCTGATTTTTCTTCCAGACTCAAGCCTGTCCATTCATAACTGTAGTCAGATGGCAATTTGCTTAAGGTTTGTTCCAGTTTCCCCATCAACTCTCCGTTACTTACTCCGGGTTTTGGTGATACATTGATATTTAATGAGTTGTAAAGGTTATAACGCTGAACGGATTCCGGACCGTAGACTTTTTTCAAAGTGATTAATGTATTTACCGGTACCATATCTCCTTTTTCATTCTTTACGAAAATATCGTTGAACGCCTGCTCATCCATTCTGAAAACTCCGTCCGCTTTAATATTCACTCTGTAAAACTTCCCGAATCTTGAGAAATTCTGAGACTGATCTCCTGAGAAATAGGTCTGAACGGTTCCCAACAGGTTTGAAATACTTACTCCCAATTGTTTTGCTTTATCTTCATTTACTTCAAGCTCCATCTGAGGATAATCTGCCCTGAACATGGTGTAGGCAAATGCCACTTCCGGAACCTGCATCAGCTGGCCAATCAGTTCATCGGCTTTGGCTTTAAGAACCTGAGGATCTCTTCCCATACGGTCCTGAAGCACTATTTCTGCGTCATTTGTCATTCCGTATCCTTCTACAGGAGGCATTCTGAAAGTCATTACACTTCCTTCTTTAATCACGCCCAATTTTGCAGTTGCCATATCTACCACTTCCTGAATATCCTGAACTTCGCCTCTTTCTTTTTTAGGTTTCAGCTTAACAAATCCCATCGCATACGCGGGTCCAGCACTGTTGCTAAGAAGGTTATATCCTGTAATGGAAGTATTTTCCTGAACGGCATCTACTCCTTTTAATATTTCATTGATCTTGTTGGAAACTTCTGTCGTTTTGGTCAATGCTGTCCCGGGAGGCATGCTTAAAGTGTACATAAAGAATCCGTCATCTTCCATTGGTACAAAACTTTTAGGGGTGCTTGACATCAGCCAGCCAGCAACACCTATAACGGCTACAATTAATCCTCCTGCAATCCATTTTCTTCCTATTAAGAAACGGACTCCTTTTGCATAACGGTTAGTCATATTATTAAACCCTGCATTGAATGCTACCGCAAATCTTTGCCCGAATCCTTTTGGCTTTTTACCTTCTCCCGAATGATTATTTTTCAAAAAGACAGCACATAAAGCAGGCGTTAACGTCAATGCATTCACCGCTGAAATGATGATCGCTATGGCTAATGTGTAGGCAAACTGCTTATAGAATAATCCAGCTGAACCTGACATAAATCCGATTGGAATAAATACTGCCGACATCACCAATGTGATTGAAATAACCGCTCCTGTAATCTCACTCATCGCCTTGTGAGTAGCCTCTCTACCTGAAAGGTTTGTCCCTTCCATATTACTGTGGACAGCTTCTACCACTACGATAGCATCATCCACCACAATACCGATGGCCAGCACAAGGGCAAAAAGCGTCAAGACATTAATGGTGAATCCTAAGACCAGAAGGAAGAAGAAAGTACCGATAATCGCCACCGGAACTGCCACTGCAGGAATAATGGTAGATCTGAAATCCTGTAAGAAGATAAATACGACAATAAATACAAGAATAAATGCTTCTATCAAAGTAGATTTCACCTGTCCTGTAGCTTCATCCAATCTTTCTTTGGTACTCATTACCTTTGTGTATTCAATACCCGGAGGGAATGATTTTGATAACTGGTCAAGGGCTTTGTTTACGCCTATCTCAATCTGATTGGCATTGGATCCTGTAGTCTGCATGATCGCAACAGTAACCGCATTTTTCCCATTGGAAAGGTTATCTCCAGTATTTGAAATGGCTCCGAATTCCACACGGGCAACATCTTTTAACCTGATGACCTGGCTTCCGGTATTTTTAACAATAATATTTTCATATTGTTCCGGCTTGTTCTTTTTTCCTTTATAACGGATCACATATTCTAAAGCAGCATCAGATTCTTCTCCCAGTTTACCCGGAGCGGATTCCAAACTGTGATCTGCAATGGCTCTCGAAACGTCTGCCGGTTCAAGCCCATACGATGACATTTTCTGAGGATTAAGCCATATTCTCATGGAATAATCTTTAATCCCGAATACCATGGCCTGTCCTACTCCCTTTACCCTTTTTACCTGTGGAATAAGGTTGATATTCGCGTAGTTCTGAAGGAAGGTTTCATCATATTGTTTATTATCTTCGGTATAAATATTGAAAATCAATACCATACTGTTCTGCTGCTTGGAGGTGGTCAATCCCATTCTCACTACCTCCTGCGGAAGTATCGGGGTAGCCTGCTGTACTCTGTTTTGTACGTTTACCGCTGCCTGATCGGCATTCACTCCCTGTTTGAATATAATGGAGATGGAAAATGTACCATCATTACTTGCTGTGGATTTCATGTATTCCATGTCTTCCACTCCATTAATCTGCTCTTCCAGCGGAGTTACCACGGAACGGATCACGGTTTCACTGTTTCCTCCGGGATACGATCCTGAAACGGTGATGGTAGGCGGAGAAATGTCCGGAAATCTGGTTACCGCCAGCTGGTTTAATCCTATAATCCCTAAAATAACAATAATAAGGGATATTACCGTCGCCAGTACAGGACGGTCTATGATCTTTTTTAACATTTTTCGAATTTTCTAAGAATGGTTATACAACTATTTCAAAGGAACTGTTGTCGCCACAACCTGCGCTCCGTCTGTAAGAGCATCAATTCTGTTAATGGCAATCTTATCTCCTGCATTCACTCCTTCTTTGATAAAATAATCCTGCGATGTACTTCCTGAAACGGTAATCTGAGTCATTTTTACTTTATCCTTACCATTCAGTTTATAGACAAAGAATCTGTCCTGAATATCTTTCACGGATGTTTTCGGAAGTTTAACCACACCATTTAAGACATTGTGAATCATCACTCTGGCTGTTCCTCCGGCTCTCAATAATTTATCCGGATTTTGAAAAACGGCTTTCATCTGAATACTTCCGGTATTTCTGTCGAAGTTTCCGCTGGCATGTTCAAGTTTTCCTTTAAGAGAATAGGTGGAACCGTCTGCCAGAATAAGCTCTACATTTTCTGTAGTATTTCCTGATCCTGCAGCTCTGCTGTGTGCAATAAAATCAGCTTCATTCATTGAGAAATACACATTCACGCTGTTTATGCTTGAAAGTGTTGTCAAAGGAGAAGCATCAGACGGACTGATGAGGTTTCCTACTCTGTTTGGAATCCTTCCTATGTACCCACTCACCGGTGCTTTGATGTAGGTAAAACTGGCGTTGATTTTTGATGATCCCAATGATGACTGTGCCTGTGCAACCTGTGCTGAAGCTGCTTTATAATTTGCCTGTGCGGTTTTCAGCTGCATATCGGAAACTACTTTTCCTTCTACCAGAGGTTTCAGTTTTTCTACTTCAAGTTTTGCTGTTTCCTGTGCAGCCAACGCTGATTTCAAGGCTGCTTCGTTGGTATTTACCTGCTCATTGTATACGGATGGGCTTATTCTGAAAAGGGTCTGTCCTTTGCTTACATACTGTCCTTCTTTGATATATACGGCTTCCAGATATCCTGTTACCTGTGCTTTGATATCTACATTGTCCTGCCCTTCTATGCTTCCCGGATATCCTGTAGACACCTCTGCATCTCCGGATTTTACCTGGATAAAATCTGTAGGCAATGCCTGCTGCATCTGCTGAGCATTTTCCTGGCCGTTCCCGGAGCCGCATGAATACAATATCGCTGCAACTGTAAGTGAAAGTACCAGATATCCTTTTCTGTAATTCATAACATTGGTTTTTAAATTTTACAGGAGCAAAATAACTTCATCTTATGGTGATATTCATTCAGAAGTTGGGTGAAGTGTCATTAATCGCAGGTGAAACGTATGATAGGAAAAATGAAAGGAAAGAAGCTATTTTCCTTTATAATTATGATAAAAAAGAGATTTTCATGTGGAAATAAGAGTGAAATTATTAAGGATAAACTAATGGATTTCACAAGTAAAACGAAAAAGAGGGTGTCTCAAAAGTGTCATTCTGAACACAGACTGAAAGTCTGCGAACGAAGTTCATAAATGTAGTGAAGAATCTCATGTATTTGGATATTAATGAGATTCTTCCTTCGTCAGAATGACATAGGTCAAATTATTTGACTTTTGAGACAGTCTTGTCTGTATTTTTATGAAATTAATAATCCATCCAGGATTTGAAAATGGAAGCTTTTTCTCTGCTTACAATGACTTCCATCTCAGGGTGTTTCCTCAGTTCCAGTTTTAATTTTCCATTAAAATGATTAAAAATCTGCTTTACGGAATTGATATGAATAATAAATTGTCTGTTAGCGCGGAAAAAGAATTTAGGATCCAACTGTTTTTCAAGTTCTTCCAGGGTTTGTGGAACATTCTCAACGACTCCGGTATTCAGCATGGCTTTGCTGATTCCCAATTCGGTATAGAAGTATAGGATGTCTTCCGCCAAAACGGTTTTATATCCGTCTCTATGGGCGATCAGAAAACGTTTTCTGTAGTCTTTAGGCTGGATATAATTAAGAAGTCCCTCAATAGCTGTTCCTACTACCGGAACGGCTTCCATAAAGGTCTCGTAGCGTTTTAAAGCAGCATCCAGTTCTTCTTCCTCGATAGGTTTCAGAAGGTAATCTACACTGTTGTATTTGAATGCCTGTACTGCATATTCATCATAGGCTGTGGTGAATATGACTGCACTTTTAACTTCATGCTTATTAAATATTTCAAAGCTGAGGCCATCGGCAAGGCGTACATCCATCATGATCACGTCCGGAACGACATTATTTTCCAGCCAGTGTACTGTTGAGGTTATTGAATCTTCCACGGACAGGATTTCAATATGGGGTCTTAATTTCAACAACAGTCTTTTTAATCTGTCTGCATTGGGTCTTTCGTCTTCAACGATTAAAACTTTATTAATCTTCATATCAATGGGAGTTTTACAATAAATTTATCTTCAGTTTTTTCGATTACAGGTTTAGGATATCCTAAGATTTCGTATCGTGCAATGATATTGGTAAGCCCTACTCCTGAGGAATCCGGCTTATTGATTAAAGGCAGAAATGTATTAGAAACTACCAGTTCTCCTTCCTGGTTTGTATAAACGTGAATTTCCAAAGGATTTACCTTTGAAGTCTGGTTATGTTTAATGGCATTTTCAACCAACAATTGTAAAGACAGCGGAAGGGTAAATCTGGACCTGTATTCTTCCTGAATATCTATTTTGAATATAACGCCTTCACCTATTCTTTTTTCAATCAGAAAGATGTAGGATTCTAAAAACTTCAATTCTTCTTCTACTGCGATTATGTCTTTTTTGGAATTAACCAGCAGGTATCGGTATACTCTCGCAAATTTCTCGGAATAATCGTAACCTAACTGTTGATCTTCCAGAATAAGCTCAGACAGAACACTTAAGTTATTGAAAATAAAATGGGGATCTATCTGAAGCTTAAGCGCCTGAAGTTCTGCCGCCATGGCTGCCTGTTTATGTTTGGAAGCTCTCAGTTTGTGCTGGGCAGCTTCTACTGCCGTTTTTTTCCAGTTTTCCAATAAATAATCCACGGTATTAAACGCGCTGATAATCAACGATATGACAATATTAGTTGCAATCCATTGTCCCAGAAGTGTATATTCTTTGCGGGTATCCATCTCAGGTAATGTGACTGAAGTACCGTATACGATTGCATTAATAATAATCACAATCAAAACACTTCCCACGATCTGAAGCAAACATTGGATGAACAATCGCTTTATGGTCCTGTTTCTCCAGGGAAGCCACTTATTGAGTGTGCTGTCTATAAATATACTTACCTCCGAAATAATGATCGAAAAAAAGATAATCCATGTAGCATCTTCCAGAATCATCTTTAGCGGAGCATCCAGATAGCCTTTCCAAACGGGATCAAAGGGATCGATAAGGTAAGAGAAAACACAGAAGGTAACCACCGCAACCGCCCAGATCACCAGCCTTCTTTTCATGGTGGAAAGAATCTTCTTATTCCGTACTATATTTTTTCTGATGGTAGAAATCCTATTCATATCCGGGACTTTATGAATGTAAATATAGAAATAGATTTTCTATGAGTATCTTCTATTTTAGACGAGACCGCCAAAACGATACCTGAAACGTAAAATAGCAGCGTTAAAATGAATGTGACGGTTCATCACCTGAAAAAGACATTTCATCATCATTTTATGCAACATCACCCTATTTTTATAGTAAGGTAATAACGGTCTATCATAGTTTTGTGGTATTAAATCCGGTACAATGAAAACAATAATTGTCTGCACAGATTTTTCCCAGGAAGCTGAAAACGCCACTCATTATGCTTCTTCTATGGCTAAAGAAAATACATACAGGATTGTGCTTTTCAATCTTCAAACTGTTTCCATCCATGCTCTGAACGCACAGGTTTCAGCTGATTTTTTCTACGCTCAAACGCTTAAAAATCAGAAAAAAATAGAGGATAAGGCCGCAGAGCTTAAAAGATTATATGCCGTTGAAACCCAATATCATCTGGCTTCCGGTAATTTTATTGAAGAGCTTGAAAAATGTATACAGCTATGCGGGTGTGATTTTGTCGTGATGGGAATGGCGGAGAAAACTTTGGAACAAAAGCTTTTAGGAAACCGTGTAACGAAGGCAATTCACAGAATTAAAAAACCAATACTGATTATTCCTGCCCACATAGAATATACAGGTATCCGAAAGATTCTTTTTGCATATGATACGCACAAAAGTATGACCTGGTCTTCTATGAATGACATTTATTATTTCATTAATGATTTTAATGCTGAGATTGAGGTTTTCAATGTAAGTGAAAGTTTAGAAGATTTTACGGAAGTTATTCATGATATCGACCTGAATTCCGGGTATGATCTGGATGATATTAAGTACAGCTTTAAAATGATTCAGTCTATCGAAGTGATTAAGGCGATTGAAGAGGAAATAAGACTGAGCAGCCCAGACCTTTTAACCATGATTCCTTATCAATACAATTTTGTAGAATCTCTTTTCCATAGAAGCAAAACAGCCATCATGGCCTATAAGAATAAAATACCATTACTATCAATTCCCTTAAACATAGATTAAGAATCAATAAAAATCTGTTCACATTTGAATTATCCTTTTGCCTTTAAAGGCTAAATTTTACACTTAATCTTGTTTAGCAGGACCGGAAATTAACTTTCCGGTCTTTTTTTAAGCAAAATATAATAAGACTTATTTATGATGACCGATACAATGGGAATATTTTATAAAAATAAACCAGCACATACTATCCCCCTGAATATCAAAAAGTCGTAAATTTAGTAAAGGATAAAAAACAGTGTTTTCCCTCTTTTTTATAGTTGTGCCGTTAGCTAATTTTGTTCAATAAATTAAACACCATAAAAATGAAAACTTACTTTTTTACTAAGATTTTAACTCCCTTGTGTGCAGCGCTTATTCTGGCTTTTTGCCTGCTAAGCTGTACCGGTTGCTCCGAACCTCCTAAAGAACCCGTTAGCAATAGTTATAAAAAGAAACTGATCAGCTATCGTGAAGGCCGGGTTCTTTTTGATGAATATACCAGAACCAATCATGAAATTCTCATGAAACACAGAAACGGCGAACCCGATTCACGATGGTACTGGTTCTCGCTGGAAGATATGGAAGGATATATTAAATACGTAAAAGAAAATGCCAGAAAACAAAAATTAAAAAATCCGGGAATCAGAATTTATATGGGGAAATACCCGATGAATCATCCTAAAAACAGAATGGCAAAACCCGAATATGCAGGCTATCAGACTATATTTTTAGTTCCTACGACCCAAAAAAGAGAAAGGGAGAAAGCGATGTCCAGGTCAGCTGCCACCGAAGAAAATACAGATGTATCTTCTATAGAATCTATGAACATGACCAATCTGGCGCCGCCGCCAAAAACATTGTCAGGAACAATGCCATAAAAATACAAAATTATGAACTGGAATATTGAAACAGGGAAACAGATATCGATCGTCATATCCATTGTCGTGATGATTCTAATGATTATAAAATATAGAAAAACCGGAAAGGAGAATTTATTTTTTATCATAGGATATATGTTGTTTTCCCTGATTGATGTTTCCTGTTATTTCTATTTCAGGCTGACCAATCTGCCTACGGATATATTTTATGTAATTGGCTTTTTAATGATCGTATTCTTTCTATACTTATTTTATTATTACCAATTACTGTATGTTCCGATACTCAAAAAGATACAGACCATCATTCTGTTTCTTTTTTTTCTCAATATTGTGGTTATGTTTTACACAGAAGATGATCTGCTTCATCATTTTTCTTTTACTATGCTGTATGTAGATATTCTTCTGTTACTATTTTCAATTATTTTGTTTCTGTACCAAACTTTTAACTCCGATAAAATACTAGAAATTAAAAACTATTTACCATTCTGGATATCAGTAGCTTTACTACTATTTTTCATTGGAAGTATTCCGATATTTTTTTTCAGAACTACTGTTTCGGAGACTATTTATTTCTTTATTTTATTTATGCTGAATCTGATCAGTAATGGGATACTCATATTAGGTTTAATCTGGAACAAACAGGAAAGAATAAGATAAATCCTTTTCAAATGGAAGAGAATAATCTGGTCATCATCTTTACGGTTACTTTATTTATCATCGTTTTAACAATGATCTTCATTTATGCGGTCTTTATCAAGAAAAAAACAACGCTGCTGATTGAACAAAAAGAAAAAGACCTACGGTTTGAAAAGGAACTGGCCACTTCACAGGTAGAAATGAAAGAACAGACTCTTAATTATATCGGCCAGGAATTGCATGATGATCTGGGTCAGAAGCTTTCCGTAGTTCGTTTGCGCCAAAACCAGCTGATTACCAAGCTCCGGAATTCAGAAAAAGAAGACCTCATCGAGCTGAATGAATTATTGGGAGAATGTATACAGGACATAAGAAACCTGTCTAAAACATTAATCACTGAACAGATCATTCATTTCGGACTGGCAGAATCCATTGAAAGAGAGGTTCAAAGGATTAAAAAACTGAATTTATTACAAATAGAATTCATCACTCAAAAACAGGATATTGATATTTCTCCAAAACATGGCCTGATCCTCTTCAGGATTATCCAGGAAAGCATCAACAATGTGCTGAAACATTCCAGAGCTAAAAATGTTTCCATACAAATGGAGGATGACTGTGAAAAATTACACATCAGTATCTCCGACAACGGAAGAGGCTTTGATACCAACAGCATTCAGGATGGCTCAGGATTAAAAAACATGGAGCTGAGAGCCAAACTGATTCATGCTGAACTGTCTATACAATCAGAACTGAATAAAGGAACACAAACCTTGATAACCTATCATAAAAATTTATTATGAAAACTATTCCCATAGCGATCGTTGATGATCATACTTTAATCTCCAAAGCACTGGAGAATATGATCACAGAAAATACTCAATATCGGGTCATTATGAATCACCCCAATGGAGAAGAATTTATTGCAGATGTGGAAAAGGCTTCTGAATTACCAGCTGTGGTACTGATGGATGTTAATATGCCTTATAAAAATGGTATAGAAACTACAGAATGGCTTACAGAACATTACCCTGATATTAAAGTCATTGCCCTGACAATGGATGATGATGAAAGAATACTGATTAAAATGTTAAAGGCAGGCGCTAAAGGCTATCTGCTGAAAGACATGCAGCCCTCCATTCTTTTCCAGGCTATTGATACGGTATTTGAAAAAGGCAGCTTTTATACTGATTTTGTGGCTCAAAAGTTATTGAAAGTAAAAACAGAAGAAGCTAAAAACGCCTCTTTACTTTCAGAGCTGAAAGACAGGGAGAAAGAATTTATCAAATGGGCCTGCAGTGAACTCACTTACAAAGAAATAGCTGATAAAATGTGCCTCAGCCCAAAAACAATTGACGGCTACAGAGACTCGGTTTTTGTAAAGCTGGATATAAAAAACAGAGCAGGTCTGGTACTTTTTGCTTTGAAACATGATCTGTGCTAACTTAATTTTTAATCTTATTTATTACCAGAAAAATAAACATCTTTACATTCTATTTACCTATCCGGCAGCTTTTCAAGCTGCCGGATTTTCATTACATAGCTCACTCATATGCAAACAAAAAAGGTGTTTTTCCTTTTTCAAAATACAGTTTTTCCCTCTGTTTTTGTCCTTCAGAATGACAGAATTTTGTCATAGAAAAAAACACAGAAAGGCAGCACCCGAAAAGCCGGAACAGAGTAGGGAATATTTTTAAAACTAATACAATGAAAAAAGCACTTATTGTAGGAATTAATGATTATGCACCCATAGGATACGGAGGTCCGGACCTTAATGGCTGTGTAAATGATGCGCGAGATATGGCAAATACGTTGGTGATCTGTGGTTTTAGTCCCGCGAAGATTAAAATCCTGACCAATCAAAATGCAACAAGAGCGAATATATTGAACTATCTGAAATCCATGATCAGCACAAGTGTAAAAGGAGATTCTCTGGTTTTTTATTATTCAGGACACGGAACCAGAGTGGCCAATATCGGATCTGATCTTGAACTGGATGGTCTGGACGAAGCGGTCTGTCCGCACGATTATGCCAGTAGTGGAGTTATTCGTGATGATGATTTTAAAGCAGTTCTCAGCAAGCTAAAAGCAGGGGTGAATATGGAGGTTATCTTTGATTGCTGTTACTCCGGAACAGGAACCCGAAAAATGGATCTGGGGCTGGAAGCAGATTTTCTCAACGAAACCGCACGTTACATTCCTCCTATGCTTGAGGATGAATTTTATATGACTTACGCCAGTGAAATGGAGGTTTCTAAAAGTTCAAAAAAATCAACTGTGCTTACTAAGGCTCTCGTTCCTGTTGCCGGAATGAATCATACATTATGGGCTGCAGCGAAAGACAACCAGGTATCAATGGAAGGCAATATGAGCGGACAAATACGAGGGTATTTCACCTATCATTTCTGTAAAATATTGCGTGCTACCAATGGAAACATCGTCCGAAAAACGCTTGATAAACAAGTTGCTATGGCACTGGCTGCTATGGGAGCAGCCCAGATCAACCAGACAGAAAGCATCACTGCAGAATTTTCACAAAAAATATTCACTTAACCAATAACCATTACCGGCGGAATCCGAAAAGCCATCAAAAGAGTAGGAATATACCAGATTAAAAATAATAATCATGTCAAAAATTGAAAACAACAACCCAATGACCGCTGAAGAAGTGTCAAGACTCCGAAATGTTAAAGCAAAATCGGCAGAAAAACCTGAAACAGTTGAAAAACTATTTAAGCTGGCTCCCGCTATGGAAACCATTAACGGAAGAACTTTTCCTAAAGGGATGAAAACAATAGGAATGCCTATGGACGAAAAAACAGCAGAAAACCGAGCACTGGAAACGGATCACTTCTACCCTAACCATGCTGATTTTGAGTACAATCCAAAGCTTGAACCGAAAAGAGACCGTAAACCCAAATTCATTGAAAGGGATTCTTTCCTTACTCCAGAGAATGCAAGAACTATTTTCGGAGCAGATCAAAGAAAAGTATATAATTCTACTGCTTATCCATGGAGATGTGTTGGCAGAGTAGAAAGCTCTCTCGGTTCAGGAAGCGGCGTGATGATTGGCCCAAGACACCTTCTTACCTGCTCTCACATTGTAGACTGGCAGCCTAATAATACGACTGGATGGCTGAAATTCACTCCGATGTATTACAACGGAAGTGCTCCTTACGGAACTGCCTGGGGTACCTTAACGTACTACAAATATAAAGTTGCCGGACCTTCTATTGACTCTACAGAAATACAATATGATTATGTAGTGATTGTATTGGACAGACCTATCGGAAACAGCACAGGATGGTTAGGCTCAAAATCTTACTCCGATTCATGGGATGGAGGCGCTTACTGGACCCACGCAGGCTATCCGGGAGACCTTACAGGAACGCAACGACCAACTTACCAGACTGGTATTGCCCTGGATGGAGATTTCTGGAGTGCCGATGACAACGAAAGCATGAGCCATAAGGCAGATATATGGCCCGGACAAAGCGGAGGCCCTTTCTGGGGATATTGGGACGGCTCTCCATATGCTGTGGCCACGCAAAGCGCGCATAATCCAAGCGATAATTTTGCAAGTGGCGGCTCAGATTTAGTCAATCTGGTCATCAGAGCGAGAAATGAACATCCTTAATCCAGTTTTTTAGCCTCAATAACCCCGGCCGCCTTTGAAGGCGGCCGGGGTTATTATTTATCACTGAAGAAATTTTCTGTACATAATGCTCATCAGTATAATTTTTCATGAGATAAATATTGACAATAATGGACAAAGGAATATTGCAGACGTTCAATGGATTGATTGCTCCTGAAAAAAGTTACATTTATTTTTCATTATCTATATGGCTTTAAGTAACAAATAAAAATGATGTAAATCTACTATTTGTTTTGTTTACCCGAAATTCTAATTTTGTTTCCATAATAATCTTTAAAATAAAGAACAATTATAATACACAAATGATAAAAATAATGATTTTACTTAGGAGAGCTTTTTGTACTCTTTATACGTATAATCAGGTGGGTATTGTTTTAGCGTCACTTGATTCTTCCAGTATCCTTATAGTGTTTCCTGCTCATATGCAAGAACAATAAATCCTATTTCTGTTAAATCCAATAACAAATACTCAAATTAATAAGGATACCCAATCCAGCCAAAGTATTAATAATATATGATAATGGAATAACTTATTTCCAAGTGAATGAGTGTATATAATTTGAATAAAAATTCTTTCCTGTTTTTTATGTGATAAATCAAAGCTTTATGAAAAAGGATAATTAAAATACTATGAAAAAAATATTATCGATAGCAACAATACTTTCAGTCTATAGCAGCTTGCTAGGACAAGTGGGAATTAATACAACAAATCCTCAAGGAACTTTTCACGTAGATGGAGCAAAAGACAATCCTTCTTCAGGACTCCCTATACCTACACAACAGTCAAATGATTTTATAGTGACCTCTGAAGGAGTCGTTGGAATAGGAACTGTTCAGCCTTCGGCCTCATCAGTTTTGGACATTACTGCACCAGATAAAGGAGTACTATTGCCAAGAGTTGCTTTAACAAGTGCTACAGATACAACAACAATAGCATCACCCGCTAATGGGCTTTTGGTATACAATACGGGCGCAGCCGGACTTTCTTACATTGGATATGTATTTTGGAATGGCTCTGAGTGGAGATCTTTCCAAAACTCTACCCTTGTTTCCCCTTTATTATCACAAATTAACTGTGGATCAGCATCTCTTAATCCTCCAACTTATACTTCAGGTGTGCCATATACAGGAACTCTGGCCATTCCATATTCTGATGGAAACGGTGGAAATTACGCAGGAGGAACAACCACTACGATGAACGGTTTGCTTTTTAAACTAAATCCAGGAACATTGGCCATAGGTAATGGTTATCTTTATTTTTCGGTGACAGGAACTCCGACGGTAAGTTCACCCTCAGAAAGTAACATCGAAATTAATTCCACTTTAATCCCATTTTACACAGGACTACCATGTACTACGTCTAATATTGGCGCTGGAACAGTTACACCTTCTGGAAGCACAACCTCTGCAGGATATAATATTGACGGAACAACTCCTACTGCTTCTGTAACCTGTTTTGATGGGGGAAATTTCTGCGTAAGATACAACGGAACCACGGCAAGTCAAAAACTTGAAGTTAAACAAAAATATGGTGCCAATCAAGTCATGATATCTTATTCATATTGGGGAGTAGGTTCAGGAAGCGGCAACAGTGGAACATACTCTATCAAAAATACAAACCTATTACAAGATACATGGAGCGTAATGTATGATTTTGGTGGCACTAATAATACTGAAGGAGCTGTAATTACAACTGTACTTGTAGATAAAACGACAGGCAATCTAAGATCTTTCACTACAGAAGCTGACATTGTTGTAAGTTCCGAAATTGGCATCAGCGGCGGGAAAAACAAGCTTTTTTTAAGATTAACAAAAAATTAATTTTCAATCTGTTTAAATTTGACACTATTCCGAAAAGTGTGTAAGTTAAAAAGTTAAGGCTTGGATTTATAATCTGAGCCTTCTTTAATTCGTTGATTCATAATTGCTTAAATTTTTATTTGAATTGAAAATTCAACAACTTTCTATAAGAACCGATAAAATTAAACTGTAAAAAATATAAATCACTGTAAATCAGCATCTAATTATTGCAATTAACGGAACTCAAAAGGATAAATATCGTCATAACAATAAAGAAGCTTTCCAAAAAATTTGGACAGCCTCATAAAACTATAAATTTACTGGGGTCAAAGAAGCCATCCTGGTCTTCTTCAAGCTGTATTAATTTATTTTGCTTTTTTGTAAAGCTTATCACGTCCTGAAATAACGATAAAAAAAAGAATCGTTATTATGTTAGAAAAACCAATTTATGTAAAACACCTCGCTTACGCACAAATCCTTTCGTGTGGTCTTCTCACAAGCCAAACATTCTAAAAACAACAATATTATCCCAAAGTCCTTTTTCATCAGAATAATTTACAGCACTACTATATCTGTAATCTTATGCACGGAAAACCAAACCTGCTTCAACAGGGTTTTGATGTACATAATTTATTTTTTGCCTGATTATATGATTGCTCCAAAGTTCAATTGGTTTATTGTCATGTCTCCAAAACTGATATTGATTTACATTGGATGTTTTTGCTCCTTCCTGAAGAAAAAAATTCAGCAGAAATTTTTTTCTGCTTTCCTGAGGATTTTCTTTGATAACTTTTACAACGGCCTTGCTTGTAAATCTTTTTAAATCACCAATAAGAAGTTCTGGTTTTTGCCCTTGTGTGCTTCGAAAAACTAAATGTACATGGCTTGACATAATACACCATGCGTGTATTTCTAATCCTTTATTCTTTTGGCAAAACATTAAGCTTTCTAAAAGAATTTCTTTATATTCATTTCTAATAAAAACATCTAACCAGCCTACTACAGCGATGCTTATAAAGTATAGTCCTTCAGGGTTATGAAATTTGTAGTTTCTGCTCATCTTTTATGTTTTTATAACCTGACCCTTATAAAGAATTTCATACTCATTCTCTGCAAATTTTCTTACAGAAAGCCCTTTTTTGACAATATCCTCTACAATAAACTGCAAATTTTCTTCAAGAGAAGATAATAATCTTAGTTGTTTTTTAGCTAATCTTTTATATTTGTGGAAGAACTTTTGGAGAACTTTATTAAAAAAAACACTTCTTACTTTACTTCGGAAGTGGTTTGTAATTTAGTTAATTCCCCTTTTCTTTTCTCAGTTTTTCTACATAGGCATTGAATTCTTATTCAGTCAAATCCTCCCTGTCTCCTGAAAAATCAAATCTAACTTTTCTCATATAGGTCATATCTTCCTTAAATTCTCCAGTTTCCCATTGGAATGCATAATATCTAATAATTCCTTTTGGATTTTCTTCAGAATATATAGGTCTTGTTCCATATTTATAAAATTCTTTTTTATTCATTTTTATTTAATTTTATTTGTTAATAGTCTGTTTCCAAGCAGCTTCATATAAGTCAAATTGTTTCTTGTCAAGAAATATCATTCTGGCTACTTCATCATCTGTTAAACTTCTTGTTTTTGATACAGCTTCTAAAGTTCTATACTCCTCATATAACTTATGTCCCGCACCACCAGCAACATCATCCATTTCTTTTAAGTGTAATCGGAACTCTACAATATGTCCGTTTTTCATTTCAATATTCATCAAAATATCCCGATAGCCGTTTAGGGGCTTTTGTATTCTATCTTTTATTTTCAAGATTTTATATTCACCACTAAATTTCTCCAATGCAGCATACAAATCCTTTACTTTAGTATATACGATTTTACTCCCTGCAATATCCACCAATCTATCAGCCTCAGGTAGCTTTGTTTCAGGATTAATATAATCACTATTAATTTTTTCTAAAGCTCTCTCTTTTCCCTTCAATCTATTATTTATCTCTTTCGCCCTTAATCCAGGTTTTCCTCCTGTTTTCCTGGCAAATTTCTTAGTGGTTTGTTCCAGCTCTTTATTTGCAATTCTTGCGGCGTTATACAATTCATCCAAATTATTTGATGATTGTCGTAACTCTCTATTTCCTATTTTAGAAACAATGGTTCTGCTAATCTCCGCGAAAACTGGGAATTTAGAAAACAAAAACCGCCCTTAAAAAGAGCGGTTGCAATTATTTTCCTTCATTAAACCTAAATTCTATAACATTAGAATTTTCCGGGTCATTAAATTTATTATATAAAGATATTGCTAGCATAAGTTTTCTTTCTAAAGATAGATAACTTCTCTTGAAAGGCGCTTTGTAGGTTTTATTTTTATAGATTATATTTTTGTAAACCTCTGTCTCATCTGCCTCTTTAAAATTGTGGAGGTCTTTATCTATATATTCTTCCATCTTTTTTGCAATAATATCCTTTTCTTCTTTGTTTAAAACGAAATCTTGTTCTTGTAAAACTTTATTTTGTAAATTAGGCTTGTCTTCTAAAAGTTTAATCATTAAGTCTATTATTGAATATGCTCCCGTATCTTTTTTTGATTTTTCATAATCTTTGGAAAATCCAGATAAAAGTGCCAATTTTCCATTTTTATAAATTGTTATTTTTGCCATTTTATTTAAAATTTTTGTGATAAATTCTTACATATATACTATTATCTTCAGGATCTATAGAAATACATCCTTCTTCAATTTTTGAAATATCTTTTTTAGCCATTGTTTTATAAAAAGTAGTTGCTTTGAGAGCTTCACTTTCATTTTGTGTTTTATTATAAACTTCCCAAAACTGTTTATATCCTAAAGAAGATCCACCTGGATAATTTGGATTTTCATTCCAGCTTGCTTTTGCACCGTTAATAGAGTCTCCAAAAATATCAAAACTCTCATCTAAAAATTGCTGCCCAAACCCTCCAAAAGGTTTCTTTAAAAGTTTATCTGGAATTTTAAAATTATATTCTATAAATCCATACTCTGAAAGATCTGCTCTATTAGGAAATGTAGACAAATCATCTGCAAACCTCCAAATAATTGTATTTCCTTTCTTTGTCATTTCATAGATAATACCTTTAAAATTGCGACTTATAGTAAATGTTTCTAATTTCCTAAGAACATTTAAAAGTTCTTGGTTAAGCAATTCCTCTGTACTTTTTGCACTTTTCCAAAAATACTTCCTCAGAAAAGCTCCTGCTTCATAATCTTTTCCTGTCTTTAGAACCTGACCCTTATAAAGAATTTCATACTCATTCTCTGCTACTTTTCTTACAGAAAGCCCTTTTTTGGCAATATCCTCTACAATAAACCCCATTCTCTACTGATCTTCAAGAATGGGGTTTTAAGGTTTAATCAAGTCCTTTTTCTTTTCCTTTTCTCAGTTTTTCTACATAGGCATTGAATTCTTCTTCAGTAACTTCTACAGTTTCTCCATTATCAATATCTCCAATATATATTCTTTGCATATAATCATAATTGATCTCAAACTCACCTGTTTCCCAATTAAACGCATATATACCTAATCCACCTTCTGAATTTCTGACACCTTTCACAGGTCTTGAACCAACAATGCAAAATTTTGTTTTATATTCCATACTAATGTTATTTATTAATTATTTTTTTCCAAGAAGTTTCATAAAGTTCTTTAATCCTTAACTCTAAGTTTATTTTTCTATTCAATTCATTAAAAGTTAAATCTCTCTTTTCAATATTTACTTTAGCTTCAATAGTTCTAACTTCCTCATACAACTTATGTCCAATACCACCAGCAACGTCATCTATTTCTTTCAAGTGTAATCGGAACTCTACAATATGTCCGTTTTTCATTTCAATGTTCATCAAAATATCCCGATAGCCGTTTAAGGGTTTTTGTATTCTGTCTTTTATTTTCAAGATTTTATATTCACCACTAAATTTCTCCAATGCAGCATACAAATCCTTTACTTTAGTATATACGATTTTACTCCCTGCAATATCCACCAATCTATCAGCCTCAGGTAGCTTTGTTTCAGGATTAATATAATCACTATTAATTTTTTCTAAAGCTCTCTCTTTTCCCTTCAATCCATTATTTATCTCTTTCGGCCTTAATCCAGGTTTTCCTCCTGTTTCCCTGGCAAATTTCTTAGTGGTTTGTTCCAGCTCTTTATTTGCAATTCTTGCGGCGTTATACAATTCATCCAAATTATTTGATGATTGTCGTAACTCTCTATTTCCTATTTTAGAAACGATGGTTCTGCTAATCTCTGCGAACGGGGAAAACGGGAAATTTAAAAGCAAAAACCGCCCTTAAAAAGAGCGGTTGCAATTATTTTCCTTCATTAAATCTAAACTCTACAATATTAGAATTTTCTGGGTCATTAAATTGATTGTATAGAGATATTGCTTTTGTCAGTTTCTTTTCTAATGTTGAATTGTTCTGTTTAACAGGCGCTTTATACATTCTATTTTTATATGGAATACTTATATAGATATCATTATCTTGAGCTTCTTTAAAATTTCTAATGTCTTTTTCTATGTATTCTTCCAATTTTTTTGCAAGAATACCTTTCTCTTCCTCATTCAAAATGAAATTTTCTTCTTTCCTTATTTTTCGAAATAATTTATGCTCGTTTTCTAAAAGCTTCAACATTAAATTGATTATTGAATAATAACCATGTATTGCTTTAAATCTCTCATAGTCCCATTCTGTTCCAGCATCAATCTTTCTTTTCCCATTTTTTAAAATTATTATTCTGGCCATTTTTTATTATTTAAAGTTTTTCTTATATATTATTATTGAAACGTCATCATATTCACCTATATCTACACTTTCTTTCGTGATTTTAGAAATTCCTTTTTTATTCATTATCTCATAAAATTTAGTAGATTTCAAAGATTTAATCTCATCTTTTGTCTTATTAAAAGTTTCATAAAACTGTTTATAGCCTAATGATGACCCTCCTGGATATTGTGGAGATTCTACCCAATATGCTTCAGCTCCATTAATAGAATCATCAAAAATCTCAAAACTTTCGTCTAAAAATTTTTGTCCAAATCCACCGTAAGGCTTTTTTAAAAGTCTGTCTGGTATCCTGAAATTAAAGCTAATAAACCCATCCTCTGAAAGATCTGCTCTATTAGGAAATGTAGACAAATCGTCTGCAAACCTCCAAATAATTGTATTTCCTTTCTTTGTCATTTCATAAATAATACCTTTAAAATTGCGACTTATAGTAAATGTTTCTAATTTCCTAAGAACATTTAAAAGTTCTTGGTTAAGCAATTCCTCTGTACTTTTTGCACTTTTCCAAAAATACTTCCTCAGAAAAGCTCCTGCTTCATAATCTTTTCCTGTCTTTAGAACCTGACCCTTATAAAGAATTTCATACTCATTCTCTGCTACTTTTCTTACAGAAAGCCCTTTTTTGGCAATATCCTCTACAATAAACTGTAAATTTTCTTCAGGAGAAGATACTAACCTCAGAAGTTTCTTCAAAAGCCCATTCTTTTCTCCTACTAAAGTTACTTCTTCTATAACATTGGCAGCATTTCTAGCCTGGTAGGCATCCAGCTCAGTGATTAATTTTTCTAGCTGTTTCGTAAAAATAAGATAATTTCCTTTAAGGTTTTTCAGGTTTTTCAGCTTTTCCAAAAGAGCGGGCCCGTATGTAAGGATGCCTTCTATAAGCACGGCACTTAAGATTCCGGCTCCTATCAGGCCATAGATAACATCCCAGTTTTCAACAAACCATTTACCCTCCGGAGATTGAGAGAGCCATTTTTTAACGTCCTCATCCATCAAAGACAGATCAATGCTTGCCAGAGTTAAATCCGCTATTGCTATTGCAGAGACTTCCCCTGTAAGTCCCATGGTCAGAATTCCTGCAATAATAGCTATAATATCTGCCCCTACGCGGATGTTGTGCATCACTTCTTCCCATTCCTTCTCATCTGCAATGGCTTTTATAAAAAGTGCGGTTACCATTTGTGCCTTTCCTCCTTCTATATCCCTGTCCATATAATGTACAAGATGCATCGGGTGGTAAAGATAGCCGGGATCTATGTCTTCGGTTTCAGTTTTGGTCTGTTCCGTCGTTACCCCGCCTTTTCCGAATTCATCGGTTTCCTGCTGTTCAATCGTTTTTGTAACGATTCTTTTCTGTTGGAGGAAAATGCTGTTTTTATAATCGAAGTCCCAATCAAAACTTAAGATTCCTTTAATGGTGTTCAGTGTGTCATTCAGTTCTGTGATATTGGTTTCTACAAAATATTGTTTTCCCCGGAAAAGTGCATTTTTGGTTACTATTGCTTTCGCATTGGAAGCACTTTTTGCATAATGATTAAGCATTGAGGCAAAAATACGCCTGTTCAGAAACCGCATCCCCAGTATTTCGGAAGTACCGTCCAGATCATCATAAATTTCTGTGATAAACTTCGGGTTTTTCCAGAAATAATCTCCGGTTTCCTTAAAGTTTCTGAACATCGCTAAAATTTTCACCAAAAGTGAACTGGTGTCTTTTGTCCAGCTAAACCAGCCGGTATTATCTTCCTTAGTAAGAATTCTCAAATGTTTTGCTACGGTATCCGTAGAAAGGAAAATATGCTTAATAAAACTTTCAGGGAGATCCCAATATACTTTATAAAGATCTTTCGCATTTTCAGAGTCTTTCAGAAAATTTGTAAATTCTCTGATGAAAAACGCAGAGGCATCTCTTTCTGTTTCTACATTACCGTAGCCAAGATATAAAAGAAGATTTTTATAGTCTGTAAAAGTGTGAGTTTTTAGCTCAATCCCCGTCTGACGGGTATCTGTGTACAGAAATGTTAAAGAATAGGTCAGTCTGTCCTCCTCATCAAAATACACTTCCATATAAGGCCTATCCCTTGATAATTTCTGAGAGGTTGTTATGCTTCCATTCTTCAATCCTATTTTTGCAGAAACATCAATGTGCTTTTCTCCTGCCATAATGTATGATTGCGCAGTATTCTGAAAATATTTATTAAAAGTATACTGCATTGGAGAACCATTTCCGGCATTGTTACTAATCTTAATATCATCCAGAAGGTGATTTAGATTAATATATGGGTCTTCTTTATACTCAATTTCATTTTTTGAAAGATTCTTTATTCCCTGCAACGGATTTTTGTTGCCTTCAAACCCTTGGGTTACTTCATCAAAGGAGAGTATTTTATATCCGGATAAATCTCCGAATTCGTCATCAAAATTTTCCATTTTCTTTGTTTTTAGTTGTTAAACATTCCAATTCATTCAAAGGAAAAAGTTCTTTGATGGTCATATTCTCGGTGAATTTTTTTGGTTTGGCTTTCGCCCAATATCAAAAGCTCCAAATAATATTTTTCATTCAACAGAAGCCTTGTATTTTTAAGTTTGTACTGTACCAGATCAACAATCTCAATATTCTTATTGAGATATGTTTTTAATCGGATCATATTCTCTTTACGCCATTCTTTACTGCTGGTTTCTTTAAGTTCAAGTGTTTCCATAATTTTCCTTTTTTATAAAGGCAGGGCTTTAAGGCCCTGCCAGTAAAATAGTTATTGAAGTCATTTAAATAACCTGTTGGTATCTAAGACAGCTTATTGAGTTCATTACTTTTCAACTCCACAAATTCCTGTAAATAGCTTTTCAGAAGATCCAGAAAACCGATTTTATTATTCTTAACAAGCCAAAGCATGTAATGGTGAGTATTCACTTTGACAATAGATGTTTTAGGATTTCCTTCCTCATCCGGAACAGGGTTCTGCGTTTCTTCATCTACTACAGGAACAAGTATTCTGTTAAAGCTTTCGTCTCTCAGACTTGACCATTCTTCTTCCCCGATCATCCATTCCGGAGTCGGAAGGTTGGAAGGTTCAATTTCATTGGTTTCTTTGTTCCTTAAAACCTGCTGATAGAAAAGGTAGGTTCTTGGAAGCTCTGTATCTACTACCATTTTATTGATTCGGATAAATCGGTTAAATGATGGAAGCATAGGATGTTCAGAGATCTGGATTTCACCCAGGTTAAGATCTGTTGTATTGATTTCGTTTAAAAGCTGCTGTACCTGTTCAGGTAGTAATAATTTTTCTTTCATTGTTTTAAAATTTTGTTGGTTAAATATCAGTATCTATCAATTCGTAGACACTGCTTGATGAAAAGGCAGAATTTTCAGGCTCTGCCTTTTATTGATCTTATCTTAAAGTTTGATACTTGTTACAATTTGTACAGTTCAACGATATTGGCACTTACGCCTGTATTTCCGCCTGTATTCATGTTATACATTCCGAAGGCAACCGGGCCTGTATACCCTGTTTTGTTATAGGTAACCGTTTTGTTATTGAAGTTGACAATGACGGTCCAGCTTCCTCCACGTCTTATAAATGTTGCACTAAGAGCATAGGTAGGCTCCGCAGTAGTTACTGTCTCTGCTGAATTGTCAGGGAATATTTTACACATAGGATACCAGTAGGACTGAACCAACCTGATATTCGCAACCGTTTGATTTAAGAGATCTACTCCATTGGCGGCATTTACTAATCCTACAAAATGGGTCATCGTACCAAAGCCGTTTGGTCCACTTATCGTTGCTGTTTTACCTGTAATTTCAACATTCATGTAAAAATCTTCATCTGCACCAATCAATTGATTTGTCTTTCTGGCTGCGATGAAACTTGAATCATCGGCAGGAGTCTTTACATTACTGTCAGAACTGTAACTTACAGCGGCTCCTGCCTGCGTAATGGCGGATGATACAGCATTATTGTATATTTTCTGTTCCCAAACAATATTATTGAGAGGAACACGCTGGATCTGGCTTGCCACACGGATGGTAAAACTTGTTAAGTACCATGCTACCCCATTCCACAATCTTATTTTATATTCTCCTGCCGGAATATTTTTGAAATTGTAATAGAAGGTCAGATCAATTCCATTAGTATACAACTGAACCTGTGAACCAGGGATGACGGCAACAACAGTAGCAGTATCCGCAGAAATACTATCCTGAGTACATAGCTCCACTTTAAAACCTGTGGAAGGAAGATTTAAGTTGGCACCTTTCAGATTAATCCAAAACGGACGGTCTGTTTTATCCACAATCGGAGGAGATATGACTGCAACACTCATTGTTCCTGTGCTCCATCCTCCGTTCATTTTAGTTTTCCATGCTGCTCTCTCAGCTTCTGTCATTTGATTGGGCATTTCCAACAGTAGATTTTTACTGTCTACAATAGCGTTTAAGCCATCGGTATTCTGAACTACAACTTTTTGAAAATTAGTGGTGTCAGAATTCTTATTGGGCAGCCCGGATAATACATAAGGGTTTCCTAAGGTATTTATCGAAAATGAGGCGTTAAGAGTATGGCTTCTTACTGCACTGTTGGACAGATTTGCATTCATCATATTCTTCCCCAGATCACCTGCAGGAAGTTTGGCAACATTTCCATTATCATTCAATCCTATGATTTTAGGATAATCCTGAGCATTTCCGTCTGTTAAAGGAATCTCTAATTTTTTAGCTAATTTCTCCTTTGTTTTAACATTGTATTGAGCCTGGCTTGCCATTCCTTCTGCTACAAGATCTGCATTTGAAATACTGACATGATTATCAGATAATTCCAGAGGAATAGTTCCATCAACAACTGCATGGGTCTTTAAATCACCGTTTTCATCAACAGCATAATCTGTGTAAGATGGAGAACCCGGAGCTGCTACCTGATAAATAGCATTCTTTTCCCTTTCTCCAATGGGAGGTAATTCGCTTACTCTTATAATTTTTCCTATAATTGGCATTTTTTTATTTTTTTAGATTAATAATTATGTTATTTCCAGTCTCCTGAAATGACTTTCTGACCTTCAAGTGATTCTACTCCAAGAAGGTTGTCATTGGGTTCAAAATTGAATCTATCCTCAGTAATTACTTCGGAAGGAACTTCAAATTCATCTGGATTTTCTTCCGTAAATGGCAGGGCATGAGCAACCTTTAATCCTATACTTTTTGCCTGAAGGATGTTCAAAGGAGTAGGAAGTCTTGTGATCCATGGTTTTCCATGTTTTTTACCTTTTGGCTGCTTCAATTCATCCACAATTGATAGATAAAGATCATCTCCGATGACAGGAACTTCTCCGCCTTTCCAGATCTTCCCGGTCGCAAGGTAAAATTGTACCGCATCCTCAAAACCAGGACGTACCGTAACAACCACCCTGGCCATACCACTTTGTAAAAATGCTCTGAATAACGGATCTACATCTTCGGCCTGGTAGAGATTAGACCACTCTGTTTTATTAGCCCAATAATATGGATACAGATAATAGGATATATTTTCCCACTCAAAGGCTTGTTCCATAAACTTAAGGAAGGCTGTGTATTTATCCAGATCTGATGAAAGGTCTGTTTCATAATCCATAAAAGTGCTTCCTGTAGTTAGCCCCGCCATTCCATAGCCATGGGTAGAGTTGGCAGTTCTGTTGATCATATAAGAGATACAGTTTTTACGAAGTACTGTATTCTCGATCTGACGATAAAACCCTGGATTGGATCCTTTAATCTGGATACCGGCAGCTTTTTCGTCTGCTATTTTCTGTTCGTAAATAGCTAATGCTTTTTCATATCCCTCAATAATAGCATTGAATGTTTTTTGAAGCCATGCATTTCTTGCTTCAGGAGTAAGTTTCAAATTCAATTTCAGAGATCCCTGTATGATTGGACTTTCTCCTGTACCAAAACTAAACTCTAGCTTATTTTTGATATCCAGGTCTTTAATTTTTCCTCCTTTCTGTGTACTGTATGTGGTGTCAATCCACTCAGCAGACACTCCTCCGATGGTCACGAAAGCCTGATGTTGCCCATAAAAGCCGTGTGGATAGGTTTGGAAAACATAATCAACTTCTTTTAATAAATACCCTTCCGGAATTTCTACTTCTCCATTTCCATTTACAATCTGAATATTTCCACCATCATTGCCATTAAAGTTACCATCACGAGCACTGAATGATTTGCTTATAGCAAAAGATTCTGCCGGTCTCTCATCAATTTCAATATTATATTTACTTACCCAGTAGTTTAACGTAACTTCATTATTTAAAGAAATATAATTTTCCAGGGGCAAATTCTTTGCATTTCTTGGGTCTTCTGGTTTTACAAGATCTGTTTTTGTTGCAGAATCATTCAATGTCATTCCCAGTGTATGCAGTTTTGCAGGCTGAGGAATCATAAACTCAAACATCATCCGTTTTCCATAATCATAGATCTGATTCTTCATCAGTTTATCTACCCATCGGTAAACACCCACTACATGCTTATCTCCTTTTGTGTTGTCAAAACCATGCTTATTGTTTTCTTCAAACTCTTCAATGATCTTTTCAATCCTTTCCTCATGAACTTTTGTGACGACTCTGTCTAACGCTCTTGCAGTAACATCCTGAGCCTGGGTAAGCGCCTGTCTTGTACTTTCTTCTTTAGATGAATGAGTGGCATATCCTCCTGCAATCCCTGTACTGATAGATCCTCCTCCTGTCATGTCCCATTTGGCATCGAAATGTGCCTGTACATTAGTGTCTCTGGATTCCTGCATCATTTTGGCAATCTCACTCTGCATTTCAAATCTGGTTGCAGTAGTTGTATCCGTAAGTTTTTCTCTTTCCGTATCTGAGGAGGTAGTTGTAGTATTTTCACTTCTCCTAAGTCTTCTGGTTGATTTTTCTCGGTACTCTCTGGCCATAATATTTTCAATATGGGCTACTTCGCCTTCAACATAGGCATGGGTGGTCTGCTCCACTTTCAAATAGTCTGCAATACCAATTTGTTTAAATCCGAATCCTGACGGAATAAAGGTATTTTCATCCTCAGTATCTACAGGTTCTTCCTCATCTACTTCAAGTAAGAAGTTATCAGAAAGACAAGCTCTGGCCTGCAGTTTACTGGCATACATATTGGCAAGCTTTCCATTCGTGAACATAATTTTAACACTTATAGAAGCATCCTGAATTGTATTAAAGTCTAATCCCGGCATACAAAGATCATTGAGAAAAATAATATTTCCTGATCTGGACTTTACATAATAATCACTATTGATGTTTGCTGAACCGTTGCCTGGAGTAAGATTGTAAGAGATATTGCTAACCTCCCAGGATGAATCCGGAACGGTAAGTGCGATGTCAAAAGTAAATCCTTTATGAACATATTTGGGACAAATCTGATAGGTAAAAGGAACTGCCACTGTTCTTGCTACCGGAATAAGAACTCCTCCTATACTGGTATATCTTTCATGCTCCGTATTAGTATTTTCCACAATAATATTGTTGGATTTTTCAACCGCTTCTTTTACTAAGATATCAATCTCGGAAAAGGTATTTCTACCCTCTAGCAAAATATTAAGGTCTGCAGAGTTTAATGAAGCTGAGCGTTCTTCTCCTGCATCTTTCTGAAAATCATACCCCAGTACATCCAATAATGTATCTAAATTTTCCGGCTTTATGGCTCTTAATAGAGAATCTGCCTCTATTTCCTGTCTAAACTGAAAATTAAGTTTAGGTAATTGCGGTTTAGGGATTTCCGGAATTCGCTGGCAAGGATCTGCCGGATCATATTTAATATCCGGATTTCGTACCTGGCAGTATCTATCCTTATTTGCGATTAGGTCTTTATTATACTGCTCAATTAGAGGTGCTATTGCTTTCTGGTGAATTTCTTCTGCTGCCGCATATTCTTTCTGATATTCTGCTTTATATAATCTTTCGATACTGGAAAGGTTTTTCTTTAAAGCTTCATATCTTCCCAGTTTAATCTTTGCTGTAGAGATAAGCTGTTGCTGTTGCATTTCCTGTGTTGGGAAAGTTTCTTTAGGGCCTTCAGAAGCCATTCTTGAAGAAGTTTGCAAGGGAGAAAGAGTCTTATCATCCATCATCAGTTCTTTAGGCAAAACAACTCTTGCCCCAAGTGCTGTCTTCATTTCCTCTTCGCCAGAAACAGAAAGAATGTGATGAGCCAGAAGCACCTGCATGACCACTTCCTTAACGTAAAAATCTTTCTGAGTTACCACCTGATAAATCAGATTATTCCATAAACTGATCAGAGGAGGAGTTGCAGGAGTAGCCAGGGGATCTGTCAAAACGGCTCTTTTAGCAATTACCTGTTCATAAGTACATGTCGTTTTATTTTTTGCTAACCAGGTTCCAAAAACATAGTAAGCCTTATAGGTTCTTTTGAAACCCTCCAAACTATTCGGGCTGTTTGGGTCCGTTGAAATACGTTCCGAATTATTTGCATAATTAGCGGCACATGTTTTCAGTAGTTTTTGTTTTGCTCCGGTTCCATTAACAACCGGGACATAAAAAGCGTTATCATTTTTCAGATCCTGAGGAATAACAATGAATCTTTTATCTTTCTTCGTATCATCAGATAGTTCAGGGCTTCTCAGGCTTACAAATCTGAAAAGTGTTTGTGATGGTGTATTTTCTACAGGAACATCTGTAGTACTATTTTCCATATCGTTCATTTTGTGTAATTTTGTATTGATTTATAAAGGTTAAGATTTTGAAGGTCTTTTTAGTAGAATGTCTTCAGGTTTTAGCCTTATTTTTTTAGGTGGTTTCCGGCAAAAGATGTCCACCTGGAATTTTGAAGTCTAGTTTCATACGCTGTGTTTTTTCTTGAAGCAAATATCCATCGCGGAAGCGACAGAACTTGACGTATAAAAAAGAATTTCACATTTCTATTCTAAGGCTTTGGTACAAACCATTTTAGTATTCTCAATATTTTAATACATTTGTTTAAAACATATTTCAGATGAATTTTGAACAGATCAACTTACACCTTGAAGCTTACAAAGAACACAACCAGATTCTGGATGCAGCCAAATACCTGATCCATTCTTTTGACCTGGAACATGAAAATTTTGCAGGGTTCGGCTTTAGAGAAGAACTTTCTCCTACTTCAATGCTTCTTACAGCAGAAGGGGAGATGGGAGGGCCACAGACTGTAATGATCCCCAAAAATTTGTTTGATTTTGACCTGAACCTTGTTCTGAATATGGTTGCCCACGAAATGCTTCATGTCAGACAAAAAGCTCCGGGACAAGTTATCGAAGACAAAAATGAAAGAGAATTTCAGGCGTATTATGAAATGCTTTTTCACAAAGTTTTTCCGCAGATTCCTGAAGTTTCGGATTTTCATAAAAAATTCTTTGGCGGTAAAGCCCTGGAATATTACAAAAGAATGGGCGAAGGCTCAGTATTACAACAAAAATATGCAGAACAGAAAACAGAAGTAGAACATTTAATTAACGAATTACCATGACAGTAAAACCAGATATCACCTGGGCAGATTTTGAAAAAATAGACATCAGATGCGGAACGATAATCTCAGTGAATGATTTTGAAAAAGCAAAAAACCCTTCTTACCAGCTGGAAATAGATTTTGGTGATTTGGGAATCAGAAAATCATCCGCCCAAATTACTTCTCTATATGAAAAAGAAGAACTTATTGGTAAACAGATTTTAGCAGTAGTGAATTTCCCTAAAAAGCAGATTGCCAATTTCTTCAGCGAATGTCTTGTGCTAGGACTGTATGGAGAAGACAAAAAAGATGTTACACTTTTGACCCCCTCATTGCCTACAAAAAATGGAATGCAGGTAGGATAGACAACAAAACACAATATGATACAAAACATCCCTTTAGAAAGAGTTTTATTCCTTGATATTGAGACCGTTCCGCAGGCTGGATCATGGGACGAGTTATCCGAAACAGAACAATACCTGTGGGATAAAAAGACAAAATTCCAGAGAAAGGAAGAAGTGACTGCAGAAGAGTTTTATGACAGAGCCGGCATCATGGCCGAGTTTGGAAAAATCATCTGCATCACCATCGGAATGGTTGAAAAGAATGAAACGTTAAAAATAAAGAGTTTTTCCGGGCATGACGAAAAGAAAATGCTGCAGGAGTTTGGAGAAATCTTCAACAGCCCAAGGCTTTATAACGTGATTCTCTGTGCTCATAACGGAAAAGAATTCGATTTTCCATGGATTGCCAGACGTTATCTTATCAATGGAATGCAGCCTCCTGCACCGTTTCAGATGTTTGGGAAAAAGCCCTGGGAAATTCCGCATATCGATACAATGGAACTCTGGAAGTTCGGTGATTATAAAAGTTTTGTATCCCTGGAATTACTGGCTCATGTCTTTGGTATTCCTACTCCGAAGGATGATATTGACGGCTCAATGGTTTCATCAATTTACTACATAGAGAAAGACTTGCAGAGAATTGTTGACTATTGTGAAAAAGATGTCTTAACTTTGGCAAATATTTTCCGGCGTATGCGTCAGGAAGATTTGTTGAAAAGGAATATCAATCTAGATTAAAAAATGAAATTTACAGACGATCAAATTGCTGACATTGGTGAGGAAATCATTAGTGTGCTAAAAACCGTATATGACCCTGAAATTCCGGTAGATATTTACGAATTAGGGCTGATTTACGATGTCCAGATCTCCGATGATGCTGACGTAAAAATTATAATGACCCTTACTACTCCCAACTGCCCTGTTGCAGAAACACTTCCTCAGGAAGTAAAAGATAAAGTGGCTGAAGTAGAAAACGTAAAAAGTGTAGATTTAGAGCTTACTTTCGAACCAAGCTGGAATAAGGATATGATGAGCGAAGAGGCGAAGTTTGAGCTGGGAATGCTTTAAAATTACCCTTAATAATATAAAACCCCGAAAAATTATTTTTGGGGTTTTTATTTTAAATATCTTTTGCGATTTCCTTTCCGTCTCTCCTGCTCCATTCACTCCATGAGCCTACATACAAATCCGGAATGGGAAACCCTGCGTAATCCAGAGCTAAAATAGTATGACAGGCAGTAACTCCCGATCCGCAATGAATGATCAGATGATCAGGCTTATTTTGTAATAATTTGCTGTATTTTTCTTTTAAGATTTCAGGACTCAGAAAGTTCCCGCTTTCATCCAGGTTTTCAGAAAAAGGAATATTAACCGCTCCCGGAATATGCCCCGCTACCAGATCAATCGGTTCAGATTCACCTTTATAGCGGTAAGCGTCTCTTACATCAATCACCGTAGAAGAATTGTTTTTCAATTCACTTTCAACAACTTCCAGGCTCGAAACCGGCAGACTCCAATGATCTTTTTCAATCAAAGAAGTTTTCTCAAAGATCTCTTCTCCTGAAGAAAATTCTAACCCTCCTTTTTCTGCAGCCTGCATTCCGCCATCAAGAACCTGAACTTTTTCCAATCCGAAAGATCTTAACATCCACCAGGCACGTGCTGCTGCATTCGAAGCATTTTTATCATCATATACAACAATATGATTACCCTCTGAAATTCCAAGATCTGAAAGTGTTTCAGCAAACTTTCTCACGGAAGGAAGCGGATGTCTCCCTCCAAAAGCTGCATTCTCTCCTATTTCAGCCAGATCTTTATCCAGATCAATGAATCTTGCTCCTTTAATGTGCTTATCAAGGTAAATTTGTTTTACGTCTTTTCCTGTTCTTGCATCAAGAATAACAAGATTTTCGGTTGGAATCTTTTTGAGTTCGGTTGGTGAGATGATTGGAGACATTTTGTTGATTTTGGGGTTAATTTAATTATGTTTTGGCTAAAGCCATATATATTTCAATATAGTAAAGCGGGCTAAAGCCCGCTCCTATTGATTATTTTATTCTTCACTCCTATTTAAAAATGAAAAATATCCTTCGCCTTGTTATAAGAACTTTCAAAGTTGAGCAGGTTCAGTTTATGTTCTGCTTTTTCAACGCTCATAAAGTTGATAACCTGCTCTGTAGGCATGTTTCCTACAAGATCATCTTTAGCCATAGGGCATCCTCCGATTCCTTTGATAGCACTGTCAAATCTTCGGCAGCCTTGATCGTAAGCGGCTTTTAATTTTGAATAGGAATCTTCATAACGATTATGAAAGTGTCCTCCGAAGTTGATATCCGGATATTTTGAAGGTATTTTTTCAAACAAAAGGGCAATGGTTTCAGGAGTGGCCACACCGGTTGTATCTGATAATAAGATATCTTTTACACCGATATCTGAGAATTTTTGTGCCCATTGGTCAACATCTTCCCACTTCCACACCTCACCATATGGATTTCCAAAAGCCATAGAAAAATAGATATTAAGCTGTTTTCCTTCACTTTTTACCAGTTCAAGCATTTTAATGATTTCATCAAAAGCTTCTTCCTGACTTTTATTGGTATTTCTGTGCTGAAAAGTTTCAGAAATAGAAAACGGGAAGCCCAGAATATCTACAGACTCATGTTTCAATGCTTTTTCCGCACCTCTGTAATTACCAATAATTGCAGAAACTTTGGTCTTGGAGCGTGATTTGTCGATATTTTTTGCCACCTCATCAGAGTCAGCCATCTGCGGAATCGCTTTCGGGGAAACAAAACTCAGACAATCCAATACATCAAAGCCAACATCCATTAAGGAGTTGATATAATCTATTTTTTTATTGGTAGGGATAAATTCTCCCCATCCCTGCATTGCATCTCTAGGACATTCGGTAAGAAACATTTTTACTTTTTGATTTTCTCAAATATAATAAAACTAAACTACTTAGTATACTGTACATACAAAGCTAACACTATTTTGATTTTCAAAGATTTATATCTGATTTATAATTTCAATACCTTATATTAAATCGCAAATAACGTATTCTCAGCATCAAATTTGCTAACTTTGTTAAAATTTATGATATCTGATGAGTACAATAGAATTCAACCCTTTGTGGAAAGAAAAATTACTGAACCGTTTTCTTAGCTATGTAAAAATATATTCAACCAGTGATGCAGAAAGTGAAACAACACCTTCTACTGAACGTCAGTGGGATATTGCCAACTATATTACTGAAGAACTGAAGACCATCGGCCTGGAAGATGTTTCTATAGACAGCAACGGCTATATCATGGGCTATGTTCCTTCTAATCTTGAAAATGATGACAGGCCTACTATCGGGTTTATTTCACATTATGATACTTCACCGGATTTTAGCGGAGAAAATGTAAAACCTCAGGTTTGGGAAAATTATGATGGAAATGATCTTCTTTTGAACCAGACAACAGGATTCACATTATCTCCTTCAAGATTTGAAAGCTTAAAAAAATATATTGGTCAGACATTAATTACCACTGACGGAACAACTCTTCTCGGAGCTGATGACAAAGCGGGATGTGCTGAAATTGTAACAGCCGCAGAATATCTTATTGCGCATCCTGAGATCAAACATGGAAGAATTGCTATAGGATTTACACCAGATGAAGAAATCGGAAGAGGTGCCCATAAATTTGATGTGGCTAAATTTGGTGCAGAATGGGCTTATACTATGGACGGCGGAGAAGTGGGGGAACTTGAATATGAGAACTTTAACGCTGCAGGAGCGGTTGTAAAAATCCACGGATTAAGTGTTCACCCTGGTTATGCTTATGGAAAAATGATCAATGCTGCTCTTTTAGCTGCTGAATTTGCTCAAATGCTTCCTGCTAACGAAACTCCTTCAACAACAAAAGGTTTCGACGGATTCTACCACTTAATGGATATTACAGCTGATATTTCTGAGGCTAAACTTCAATATATCATCAGAGATCATGATGCAGATAAATTTGAAGCCAGAAAGAAATTCATGGAGGAAAAAGTAGCCGAGTTTAATCAAAAACACGGTGAAGGAACTGCTGAAGTAGAGATCAAAGAGCAATACAGAAATATGAAGCAGCAGTTTGAAGGTAAAATGCACATTGTAGATCTTGCTGCAAAAGCAATGACTGAAGCAGGTATAGAGCCTAAGATCAAAGCAATCAGAGGAGGTACAGATGGCGCTCAGCTTTCTTATATGGGACTTCCCTGCCCGAATATTTTTGCAGGAGGAATCAACTTCCACGGACCATACGAGTATGTAGCTTTGGAAAGTATGGAAAAAGCAACTGAAGTTATTATTAATATTGTTAAAGCGTAATAAATCATGAAAAAGGTCTTAGCATCAGTATTCATTTTCTCTTTTATTTTCAGCAGTGCCCAGATTTCTGAATTTCAAAGGGCAGATTCACGCTATGAAAGAAAGAAAACGGCTCTGTATAATAAATATCCTAAGCCTAATGATTTAAGAACCAAGAAAGAATGGCTTTTGACAGAGGATAAAATAACTGCCTACAAGACCGCTTTGGATAAAGCTTCTCTTGAAGATCAGAAAATGATCACTGCAGATCCTCCTACGAAAACAAAAGTGAGTAAAGAAGCAGAATATGATAAAGGTAAAGCCGCTTTTCAAAAACTTTTATATGAAGCTGTAGATCTTGACTTTCTGAACTTTTCTTCGGAAACCTACAAAGCAACAATAAGTTTTGTGGTAGATTCTAAAGGGAACGCTCTTAATCCCAATGTAAAAGGAAATAATGAAGATGTAAACGCTTTCATTGAAGCCGCTTTTTACCGCATTAAAGATAAAGGCAAATGGAAACCCGCTGAAGACAAAGGGAAACCAGTCTCTTCCAATGTTTCTGTTCCTTTAACAATGTCCTTCAGAAAATAATATGGTAGTGTTTCACTAACTGTGTAAGTTAAAAAGTTATTCTGGAAAATTTTGAGCCCTCATAGCTCAAAAAATTTTACGGAAATAACTTTTTATTATTTTTAACCTATATAGTTATGATCGACAAAGAAGAATTATTAAACAACAAGGATTTCTATAAGTCCTTTAAAAATGGAGAAGACTTAACC
>NZ_QICX01000019.1:1970-44912 GCF_003201365.1 Chryseobacterium sp. CBTAP 102 | reverse complement strand
TCTACCTTAAGAAAAACAATAATGAATCATTACAGGGATATTTTAAACTATTTTCATCAAAGAAGCACCAATGCTGCTGCTGAATCCTTCAATGCGAAAATAAAAAACTTCAGAATGCAGCTCAGAGGTGTAAAAGACAAAGCATTCTTCTTATTCAGATTAGCTAAACTTTTTGCCTAGCCCCCAAATTTTGCGCTTGATCCTAAAAATAAAGTATTAGCTACTAATCCTTTGCGTTATATTTAAATTACAAGTGTGTTATTTCTCAGATTTGGAGTCCTTGCCATGAAATAGTTCATAGTAAGACACAAAAAAAGACTTACATTTTTGTAAGTCTTTTTGCTCCTCCTGCTGGGCTCGAACCAGCGACCCTCTGATTAACAGTCAGATGCTCTAACCAACTGAGCTAAGGAGGAATGTCCTTTGTTTTAAGTGGTGCAAATATAGGACGAATATTTATACCCTACAAATATTTTTAAGAAAATTTTCAAAAAAATTATAATTTCCCTGTAAATACCTTGAAGATGTCGCTTCCGAAGATCAGTAACATCAATCCTAACAGGAAGATAACTCCAATCATCTGTGCGTTTTCCAACACTTTCTGTGGAACTGGTTTTCCTACAATAATTTCATATAAAGTAAACAAAACGTGTCCACCATCAAGCCCAGGAATAGGGATCAGGTTCAGGAATGCCAGCCATACGGAAAACATTGCTGTAAAGCTCCAGAAAGCAACCCAGTTGATTTTAAAGCTTCCGTCAGCATCTTTATCTACAGGCATATTCTTTACAATGGCAATAGGACCTCCAACGTTCTTATACCCCTGAACTTTAGAGTTGAACATGATTTTGAACTGTTTAACCTGAGTGGTTAATGCTTCAATCGTTCTTGTAAATCCTCTAGGGATAGCTTCCCCGAAAGAATATTTTTTATTCGTTACAATATCTTTCGCAATGCTTTTTGTATCAATTGCGATCCCTAGTTTTCCGTTTTTATCAACAGAAACTGCCGGTAATGTCTGTAAAGTTCCGTTTCTTTCGACGTCAACAGAAACTGTTTTTCCTTTATTTTCGCTTAAAAGAGTACTTACTTCATCAAAGAATGCTGCTTTTTTACCATTGATTCCTACAATTTTATCTCCTTTCGCAAGACCTGAAGCCTGAGAAGAAGGAGTTGCTAATGAATCAATAACCATAGAAACTCTTGGAGTGATATATAGTTTTGCTTCTCTCTGCTTAAGAACATCCGCAACACCGTCTGCATTCACCGGGAAAGTAACTTCCTGTCCGTTTCTGTTTACGGTAACATGATCTCCTAAAAGAATATTGATAGAAGTGTTTTCAAGTCTTTCCGCTGGTTTTCCGTCTACACTGATGATTTTGTCACCATTCTGGAATCCCATTTTCTTTCCTGCAGAAGTAGCTTCAATACCGTTGTTGAATTTTGTGATATCCGTATATGTTTCTCCGTTGAAAAAAGATAAACAGCTGTAGATGAGCCACGCCAGGAAAAAGTTAACCGTAACTCCTCCCAACATAATGATAAGTCTCTGCCAGGCAGGTTTGGATCTAAATTCCCATGATTCTGCCGGTTTTTTCATTTGGGCAGTATCCATACTTTCATCTACCATTCCTGCAATCTTCACATATCCTCCGAAAGGAAGCCATCCGATACCATATTTGGTTTGTTCAGGATGCTTTCTCCAGTCGTTGTCCGGAAGTTTTGATATATCGATAGGAACTTCTTCCTTCTTTCCGTTCACCTCTATTACTTCAGAATCCGGCAGGTTCTTGGAAAGAAATTTATACTGCCATTTTCCGTTGATTTTCTTCATAGAGAATATGGAGAAGTAAGGATCAAAAAACAGGAAAAATTTCTCTGCTCTGGTCTTGAACCATATTGCCGGTAAAAAATGCCCAAGCTCATGAAGAAGCACAAGTATAGAGATGCTCAGAATGAACTGAAAAAGTTTGATTGCTATTTCCATTAATAAATTTTAGATTTTAATTTGCAAAGGTAACAATTATCAAAACTATGCCAAATAAAAAAGCTCCCCGAAACGAGAAGCTTTGTCATATTTAAAGACGATTTGATTATAAATTGAAAGAAACCCCAAGGCTGCCATTATTACCTACCTCTGCAAATACTCCTATTTTCTCCGTAAAGAAATAACGGGCTCCTATGTGAGCTCCTACTCCAAAGTCTTTCCCAAGCACTCCAAGGTCTACTCCTGGATAAATATCCCATTTAGCGGGCAGATTTAAAGCATCCTGTAAGTGAAAATTCAGTCTTCCGAAAACAAAAACACGATTATCCTTATCGTTATTTTTGTAATTATCAAAGTAACCGTTAATTCCGGCCCCTACTGAAATAAGTTGATTAAGTCCATAGTCATAAGTTCCCGTTATTCCGGTTCCGTATCCCCACGCACTCAGCCCCAGTTGTATTTTCTGATCCCCTTTTCCTGTCCAGGCCTGAGCATTAGCCATGACACCAAAAAAGAAGATCGTCACCATAAAAAACAATTTCTTCATAAATTTCTAATTTTAAGGATAATTATAAAAAATATCTCTATCAAAAATGAAACCGAAAGAATATCTGTATTATAAAAATGGGAGACTTTAATAAATTATTAAGAAATATGGCTCTTTTTTCGGGGGAGAAACTAGCCTTTGAGCTATTTAATTCTCCTTTTGTAAAGATAAAAGCTGTATTTTTATCATCACATTTGGAATAATTTAAAAAAGAAAAAAGATGAAAGTTGTAGGGCTAAATTTAGATATCATCTGGAAAAATAAAACTGAGAATTTTAAACTCATAGAAAACGAACTGCAAAATGTAGAGGCAGATCTGTTTCTTCTCCCTGAAATGTTTTCAACAGGTTTCTGTATGGATGCTTCCGAAGTATCGGACAGGAATAATGAATCACTGGAATTTTTGAAAAAGATCTCAAAAGAGAAAAATGCAGCATTCTGCGGGAGTGCGCCGGTAGAACAAAACGGTAAGTTCTACAACAGAATGTTCTTTATAAGGCCGGATGGTGAAACAGCTTTCTACGATAAAAGACACTTGTTTTCCTTTTCAGGAGAAGATAAAGTGTATACACCTGGGAAAGAAAGGGTGATAGTTGAATATCAAGGGATAAGATTCCTGCTTCAGATCTGCTATGATCTGCGTTTTCCTGTTTTTGCAAGAAATAATGATGACTATGATGCTGTTTTATATGTTGCCAACTGGCCTGAGAAAAGGGTGGGAGCATGGGAGCATCTGTTGAAAGCCAGAGCTATTGAAAATTTATCTTTTGTATTTGGCTTAAACAGAATCGGGACAGATGGAAATAATCTTTTTTATCAGGAAAGTTCTCACTGTTTCTTTGCTGACGGAAAAGAAATTTCTCAAAAGCAAGGTAATCTCGTAACCGCAGAATTGAATATGGAGGAACTGAAAGATTTCAGAAACCATTTCCAGTTTCTGAATGATAGAGATTCTTTTTCTATTAAATTTTAGGATTTTCCCACAGATTTCGCAGATCTTCACAGATTTTTAATTTCTATATAAAGAAAATAAGTATAAACATCTCTGAAAATCCGTGCGATTTGTGGGACTTTTAAAAACAAAAAAACTGTGAAAAATCACAGTTTTAAGCATATTGTTGTAAAAGTTGTGTAAGGGTATTCACATCATGAACACCACTTTCCTTCCATAGCATTTCTCCTTTTTTGAAAATTGCCAGTGTAGGTACTCCACGCACTCCATATTGAGCTGCCAGTGCGGGATATTGATCTACATCTACCTTTATAATCCTGGCTCCTTCGCCTATATTTTCCTTTACCGTATTTAATACCGAAGACTGTACTTTACAAGGCTGGCACCATGTTGCGAAAAAATCTATCAGAACAGGTCTTTCGGAATCAATGATTTCCTGAAATTTTTGTGACATAATTTGGGGTTTATTAGTTTGCTTTTTTGTTTGTTTCGTCCTGGATTGCCTTTACATTTTTCCAGGTTGTACCATCATAAGCTTCCACACCATTTTTCTTCAGAATTTCCATCACCTGATCTGCCTGAATTCCTTTATTGCAAAACACAACAACTTTTTTACCTTTTAGAGTTTCTATGTTGTTTTGAATCTCTGCCAATGGAATGTTAATGGCATTTTTCGCTGTTCCTGCTGCGTACTGCTCCGGAATCCTGACATCTACCAGTGTTACATCAGAACTGTTGACTAATTCTTTAATGCTGGTTGCAGGGATTGCTGTCGCAGGTGATGTCTTACAGCTGCTTAGCATAAAAGCTAATGCTAAAAGTAATCCGGAAAACTGAATTTTCATGATCTTACAGGGTCTTAGATTGGCATACAAAATCTGTAGTTGGGAGCTTTTCCGTTTTTTTGATTCCGTTAAAACCACCTTCTATTTCAGTGAAATTTCTGATTCCGTGTGAGTTAAGGATGCTTGCTGCAATCATGCTTCTGTATCCGCCGGCACAGTGAAGGAAGAAATGATCAGAATCATCAATGGTATGTGCCCAGTCACTGATAGTGTCCAGTGGCTTGTTATAAGCATTGTCAATATGCTCTGCAGAATATTCAGTCAGTTTTCTTACATCAATTATGGTAGCTTCTTCTGTAAATTGCTCCGCAAATTCAGCCGGAGTTATTCTTTTGATCTCATCCGTCTCCTTTCCAGCGTTTTTCCATGCCTCAAAACTTCCCTTCAGGTATCCAATCACATTGTCAAAGCCTACTCTGCTTAGCCGGGTGATAACTTCCTCTTCGGTGCCCTCATCAGTAACTAATAATAAAGGGTGCTTTACATCTACGATAAGAGTTCCTACCCATGGTGCGAAATCTCCTTTCAATCCTATATTGATAGAGTTGGGAACAAATCCTTTGTGGAAGTCCGCTGGTCCTCTTGTATCTAAAATTAATGCCCCTGATTCTTCTGCCAGTGCTTCAAAGTCTTCCGGTGCAATGGGCTGTAAGCCTTTGTTCATTACAACATCAAGGCTTTCATAGCCGCCTTTGTTTAACGCAACATTCATTCCGAAATATTTTGGTGGAGCTGTTAAACCATCAAGAACTTCTCTGATGAAAGATTCTTTATCCGGTTGATTAAGAGCGTAATTGGTCTTCTTCTGGTTTCCCAGAATATCAACGGTTTCCTTCTGCATGTTTTTTCCACACGCAGATCCAGCTCCGTGAGCCGGATAAACAGTAATGCTGTCATCCAATGGCATGATTTTACTCTGAAGACTGTCATACAGAATCCCCGCAAGATCTTCCTGGGTAAGGTTGGTTGCCTTCTGTGCAAGATCCGGTCTTCCCACATCTCCAAGAAACAGTGTGTCACCTGTAAAAATAGCAGTTTCAACACCATTTTCGTCTATTAAAAGGTAAGTGCTGCTTTCCATGGTGTGTCCCGGAGTGTGCATTACCTTTATCTTCACTTTCCCGATCTCAAAAATCTGATTGTCTTCAGCGATAATGGCATCAAATTCCGGAGCAGCAGTAGGTCCGTATACAATGGGAGCACCTGTCTTCTTGCTTAAGTCCAAATGTCCTGATACGAAATCCGCATGGAAGTGAGTTTCAAAAATATATTTTAAAGTGACATTGTCTTTTTCGATACGATCCAGGTAAGGTTTTACTTCTCTTAAAGGATCAATGATTATTGCTTCATTCTCTGATACAATATAATAGGCACCCTGAGCCAGACAGCCCGTATATATTTGTTCAATTTTCATTGGAGTCTTTTTTTAATGAGTTAAAGATACGAAGTATTAGATAGATTCTAAATGAAATGTTAAATCCCATTGATAGTTTCTTTCAATACTTTGTTAAACGCATGTTTAGTGTGTTTTGTTTTTTTTGAGCAAAAAGAATGCCTTACATACAGATAATGGCAAATGCTGTTTTATATCATGTTAAGTTCTTATGATCTTCCTGATATTAAAAAACAGTAATCGTGGTTTAAAATTTGATGATCTAAGGACAAATTTATTATCAAAAGGAATAGAAAGAAGTTCTTCAGAAAATATCTTTACATATTTTACAAAAAATTTTATATTTATAAGTTAAAAAAGCGATCAAATGGCAGACAAAACACAATTTGTTGAAGAACTCAACGCTAGATACACTCCGAAAGGAGAACATATAATATTAGGAAAAGGAATGTTGGATGGTGAAGTGGTCACAGAAGTAAATGTAACCATTCCACTGAAAACAATTAACCGCCACGGTCTTATCGCCGGAGCTACCGGAACCGGTAAGACAAAAACATTACAGGTCTTTGCAGAACAGCTTTCTCATGCAGGAATTCCATCGTTGGTTCTGGATATTAAAGGAGACTTCTCCGGAATTGCAGAAGCTGGGCAAATAAATCCTATCATTGAGGAAAGATATAGCAAGACCCAGCTTCCTTATAATCCTCAAGGCTTTCCTGTAGAATTAATGAGCATTTCCGGAGGAAAAGGAGTGAAATTAAGAGCTACCGTTACAGAATTCGGACCAGTTTTATTAAGCAAAATCCTTGAATTGAATGATACGCAGCAAAGCATAATGTCTATTGTCTTCAAATACTGTGATGATAAAGGACTTCCCTTGATCGATCTTAACGATCTGAAAAAAGTGCTGCAATATGTAACGGATAATGCACAGGGAAAAGCAGAACTGGCAGCCAATTACGGATCCATTGCATCAGCATCTCTCGGTGCTATTTTAAGATCTATTGTTGCTCTGGAGCAGCAGGGAGCGGCAGGGTTTTTCGGAGAATTAAGCTTTGATGTTCATGATTTATTAGAAACAAGGGATGGAAAAGGAGTAGTGAATATTCTTAGAGTAGCAGATATTCAGAATAAGCCACAGCTTTTTTCGACGTTTATGCTTTCACTTTTTGCTGAAATTTATATGACTTTTCCGGAAGAAGGAGACAGTGGGAAACCAAAACTAGTCCTGTTTATAGACGAGGCTCATCTGATTTTCAATGAAGCTTCCAAAGCCCTTCTTTCACAGATCGAAACAATGGTAAAATTAATCCGTTCCAAAGGAGTAGGAATTTATTTTATTACTCAGATTCCTGGGGATGTTCCTGAAAATGTACTTTCTCAGTTAGGACTGAAGATACAGCATGCGCTGAGAGGCTTTACGGCAAAAGATAAAAAAGAGATTACCAAAGCGGTTGAAAATTATCCTACCACAGAATATTACGATGCTTCCAGCCTGATCCAGAATCTGGGAATTGGAGAAGCATTTGTGACGGCTTTGGATGAGAAAGGCATACCAACACCATTAGTACATACTTACCTGATCTCTCCGGAATCGAGAATGGATGTTCTGAGCGAAACGGAAATCTCTGATCTGACTTCAAAATCAGCACTTGTAGCAAAATATGAGCAGGCATTAGATAGAGAATCTGCATACGAAATGCTTACCAGCAGAATGGAACAGGCTGCGCAAAACCCGGCACCTACACAAAAGACAAGGCCGGTGAAGGAAGAACCTGGTATGTTTGAGCAGGTATTACAGAGTAAAGCAGGCCGTACTTTTACCTCCACATTAATGAGAGAAGGAGCAAAAGCCATTCTCGGCATGTTCGGTCTGGGAGGCAGAAGAAGATAATTTTGAAAGCTAACTTGCTGTATTTTGACATATTTTTTGTTATTTTAGCAGGTTATCTTTACATAACAGTAAAAATAGAACCGGATTTTATTGGGGAATAAGATCGGTTTTACATATAAATGACAAAACAGCAGTTAACACACATTCAATGTATTCAATTATAGATATAGAAAGTAATGGTGCAGGTTATAGAAATGAATGCATTATAGATATCGCCATCTACAGATATGACGGTCAGAAAATCACAGACCAGTTTATATCTCTGGTAAACCCTGAAGGTGATATTACCCCTTTTGTACAAAAGCTGACCAGTATTACCCCAAAAATGGTCAAAACTGCTCCGAAATTTCATGAAATTGCCAAAAGAGTGATCGAAATTACTCAAAATACGACCTTGGTAGGCCATAATATTGATTTTGATTACAGGATGCTTCGCCAGTCATTCAAAAGGCTTGGTTATGATTTTAAAATCAATACTTTAGATACAATTCCATTAGCAAAAAAGCTGATTCCTGATGAGGTAAGTTATTCGTTGGGAAAACTGGTGAAATCATTGGGTATTCCTTTGACTAACCATCACAGGGCAGAGGGTGATGCGAGAGCTACATTAGAACTTTTCAAACTTCTGATTTCAAAAGATACCGAAAATGAGATCATTCAGAAACAGCACGATGAGTCTAATGCAAAAACGTATATCAATAAGATCAAAGAACTTACCCAGGACCTTCCTAATGATAAAGGATTTGTGTACTTTCAGGATGAAGCCGGGCGTATCATGTTCTCTGATTATGTTCAGGATATCAATAAGTTTTCCAAAAAGGTTTTCAATTCCAAATCAAAAAAATGGGAACAGATTCAGAAAGATGTTGAGCAGATTAATTTTGAACTTACCGGAACAGACATTATTGCCAAGCTGATTCTGAATTCCAAGAATATTAAAAAGAAAGAGGTTTTGCCTTTTGGGCTGTATTTCCGAAACAAAAAATATCTGGTTGAGAAAAATACACTCAATAAAACTGAGAAGCCGGTCTTGAAATTCAGATCATTTACTCAGGGAACAAAAGCTGTTCAGTTCATAGGTTCTCAGGAAGAATTTAAAGATTTTTCTGTATTGAAACAGAAAATTGAATTCAGAAAAAGAAATGAGCTTTGGCTGGGACCAGGAAGGAAATTAGGAGAAAAGTTATTTTTAATCATAGAAAACGGGAAAGTGATTTCCTTTGGTTTCTATGAACTGTTTACGCAGATTCAGACGCTGAGTAAACTGGCTAAGTTGAAAATTGATCTTTCGCTATCTTCCACAGATTTGAATAACGAATTGCAGCTGGCTCTGCTTCGTGGGGATTTTGAAACATTGCCACTACCGAAGTAATAGAGTGTCTACACTTTACAGATTGTATTCTGAATAGGATGCATTCAAATCAAGTTTCTTGAAATAGAAAATAAATAGTATTTTTGCAAAAAATAAATAGAAGCAATGCAAAATTTTAAACAAAATAAAACTGGAAAAAAGGGAGCTGTGAAGTTCTCTAAGGTTTGGAATATTTAAAAGAGTTGTCTTGCATAAAAAATAATCAATGTGGCAGGCTCTTTTTTATAAGAATCTGCCTTTTTTTATGTTAAAATGAAATTATGAATTCAAAAGAATTATTAAAGATTGCCAATGAGTTTGGTACACCAGTGTATGTTTATGATGCTGAATCCATCAAAATTCAATACGAAAAACTGACTTCTTCATTTTTAAAACATACTAAGTTCTTCTACGCAGCGAAGGCTTTAACGAATATCAATATTCTTAAGTATGTAAAGAATCTGGGTGCCTCTTTGGATTGTGTATCTATTAACGAAGTTAAGCTGGGCTTAAAGGCAGGTTTTTCGAAAGAAAAGATATTATTTACCCCCAACTGTGTTGACCTTGCCGAAATAGAAGAAGCAATGACTTTCGGAGTTCATATTAACATTGATAACATTTCTATTCTTGAGCAATTCGGGAATAAGTACGGAAACACTTATCCGATTTTAGTAAGAATCAACCCGCATATTTTTGCCGGCGGTAACTATAAGATTTCAACAGGACATATCGATAGTAAATTCGGGATTTCCATTCACCAGGTTCGTCACATTGAAAGAGTGATGAAAAGTACCAACCTTAATGTTGAAGGGCTTCACATGCATACTGGTAGCGAAATAAAAGATCCTGATGTATTCCTTCAGGCTTTGGAGATCATGCTGGAACTTTCTGAGCATTTCCCAAATCTGAAATATCTGGATATGGGAAGCGGATTCAAAATCCCTTACCAGGATAGTGAAGAAGAAACTGATGTGAAAACATTAGGAAAAAAAGTGGAAAAAGTAATTTCTGAATTTTCAAAATCTACAGGAAAAAAATTCGAATTATGGTTTGAGCCTGGAAAATTCCTAGTGGGAAAAAGCGGATATTTACTAGTGAAAGCCAATGTGATCAAGCAGACGACAGCAACTGTTTTTGTTGGAGTGAATTCCGGATTTAATCACCTGATCCGCCCTATGTTCTACGATTCTTACCATATGATTGAAAACCTGTCCAATCCAAAAGGAGCAGAAAGGATTTATACGGTAGTAGGAAACATCTGCGAAACAGATACATTTGCATGGGACAGAAAACTGAATGAAGTAAGAGAAGGAGATATTCTTGCCTTCCATAACGCAGGAGCTTACGGTTTCGAGATGAGTTCCAACTTCAATTCAAGATTAAAGCCTGCTGAAGTATTATTCTTAGACGGAAAAGCTCATTTGATCCGTAAAAGAGACGAGTTTGAAGACCTTTTGAGAAATCAGATTGAAATAGTGATGTAAAATCCGAAGCATATTATATAAACAGCTGCCTTTTTGGGCGGCTTTTTTTTTGTTTTACAGGAGAACGAAACCTCACGGGTTTTCAAAACCTTTGAGGTTTCAATAGAAAAAAAATAAAATTAATTTAAAAGTATTTAACATTGAATTAGGGATGGAGTCTCAACTTTATTAGCTAAATTTGATAGAAGTAGGGATTTACATTCATTACAATTCTCATTTTTCATAAAAAACAACACCAAAACAGACTAATTATGGCTAAAAACATAGCAGAGCAAATTGTTGAAATGCTCGAAAATGCCAATGTGAAAAGAATTTATGCAGTAACCGGCGACAGTCTTAATCATCTGAATATTGCCGTCAAAAAAAGCAGTATCCAATGGATTCATGTAAGACACGAAGAAGTAGGAGCTTATGCCGCCGCTGCAGAAGCTGAGCTTGATGGTTTGGCAGTTTGTGCGGGAAGCTGCGGCCCCGGACACGTTCATTTGATCAATGGGGTATATGAAGCTCATCGCTCTCATGTTCCTATGCTGGTGATTGCTTCTACAATCCCAAGTGATGAAATGGGAATGGATTACTTTCAGGAAACCAATACGATAAAGCTGTTTGATGACTGCAGCTATTATAATCAAATGATTACAAGACCTGAGCAGGTACAGAGAACCGTGCAAACCGCTATTCAGCATGCTATATCCAAAAAAGGAGTTGCGGTAATAGGTCTGCCGGGAGATGTTTCTGAGCTGGATGCTGAAGAAGGCTCTACTTCCACCCAAATCTTTAAAACGAATCCTGTTATAAGACCATCCGATGATGAACTGAAAAGCTTGTCGGAACTGGTGAATAAAAGCAAAAAAGTAACCCTATACTGCGGGATAGGCGCTGCTGAAGCCCGTGATGAGGTGGTCGCTTTGTCAAAGCTCTTAAAGGCACCTGTAGGATATTCATTCCGTGGGAAAATGGCTATTCAGCCCAATAATCCCAATGAGGTAGGACTTACAGGATTACTGGGATTTCCTTCTGCCTATCACGCCATGCATGAAGCCGATCTTGTCATTCTTTTAGGGACAGACTTTCCTTATCAGAAATTCATGCCTGTAAAGAATAAAATAGTACAGATTGATGAAAGTCCTGAAAGATTAGGAAGAAGAGCAAAGCTGGAGCTGGGGCTTTCCGGAGACATCAAAGAAACCATTAAAGCGCTGCTTCCTTTACTAGAAGAAAAAACGGATGCTCATTTTCTGAATGAACAGCTGGCGTTTTATGATAAAGTAAAAGAAAACCAGCTGGAATATGTAAAGGATTTTGGAAAAGAGAACGCTATTCAGCCTGAATATGTAGCCCACACTTTAGATAAACTTGCTGAAAATGACGCTATCTTTACCGTAGATACAGGAATGTGCTGTGTTTGGGGAGCTAGATTTATTACAGGAACAGGCGAAAGAAAAATGCTGGGATCATTTAACCACGGATCTATGGCGAATGCAATGCCAATGGCTATCGGAGCTGCTTTGGCTCATCCTGAAAAACAGGTGATTGCTCTATGTGGAGACGGAGGATTATCTATGCTGTTAGGAGATATGGCTACTATCTTTCAGTATAAACTTCCTGTGAAACTGATTGTATTCAACAACAGAACCCTTGGAATGGTAAAGCTGGAAATGGAAGTTGGCGGAATGCCAGACAATGAAACAGATATGATTAATCCTGATTTTGCCATGGTAGCACATGCAATGGGCTATCCCGGGAAAAATGTTCACCTTCCCGAAGAAGTGGAAAATGCTATCAAAGAATGTCTGGATCACGATGGACCTTATCTGCTGAATATTTTTACCAATCCCAATGCACTGGCTCTTCCTCCTAAGATTGAATTTGATCAGATCATGGGAATGTCCAAATCTATGGCTCAATTGATGCTTGGTGGTAAAATGGATGAGGTTTTTGAAACGGTAAAAAGCAATTATAAACATATTAAAGGTCTGCTGTAAGATGTAAAGAGCAATGATTTCAAAATTGGCCACTCATTCACAATATATAAACTTTAAAACTTCATACTTTGTCTGAAGTTTTTCTTTTTTATAAAGAAGCTAAATATTTACCTTTGCTTATTATATAGGAAACAAAATTATGAGAACGGTACTTTTATTTTTGGCTTTGTGTGTGGTGAATTTTTCCTTTGCACAGGATCAGGAAGAGCGTGATGATTCTTTTATCAGGGAGAGCAATAAAAATGTTCTGAAAATAGATATCAAAGAACCTTTTATGCAGGTGGCTGTAAAATGTAATGATTTTAAACCCGCAGCCTATGAAGGAGGTGTTGCAGCCTATAAAGGTATACTGAATAAATATATGTATGCCTATCTGAATTCTGATTTCTATGCTTTGACGGGAGATTTTGCATTTACCTTAGTGCTTGATGAAAAAGGAAAAGTAGTTGATGTGAAAGGAATGCCTAAGGTGACCAACAGCGAAGTGTTTTTTGATGATATGCAGTATGTCGTAAGAAGAATAAAGAAAAACTGGACTCCGGCGTCTTGTAACGGGAAGCCAGTAGCCTCACAGATTAAAGTTAAAATTAACTTCTCTTCAATGGCTGTGGATATCGATTAGGATTTATTAGTTTTCTTTTTCAAAATTAAAGTAAAGGGAGGTTCAATGAGAGAATTCCAACACTTTTTCAATTTATGATTTTGTTAAAATAATAGCGCTGACATTCTGTCACAATATTTTGTATCTTTGCAAACTTATTCGTTCGTAATTTAATATTGCGGACCTTAAATCGATTATCGTGCAGGAAAAATATATAGACGAAACAAAACAGGGCGAAGCTTTTGCTATTGCAGAAAGACCGGAGAACTCTAAAAAACTGTTTTTAGAAAGCTATGGCTGTCAGATGAACTTCTCTGACTCTGAAATTGTTGCATCCATTCTCAATGAACAGGGCTATAATACAACGATGAAAGTTGAAGAAGCTGACCTGATTCTTTTAAATACATGTTCCATCCGTGAAAAAGCCGAACAGACGGTAAGAATGCGTCTTTCTCAATTCAAAAATCTGAAAAAAGAAAAACCGAATATGACGGTAGGCGTTCTGGGATGTATGGCGGAAAGATTGAAAACCAAATTCTTAGAAGAAGAGCAATTGGTAGACCTTGTTGTAGGTCCGGATGCCTATAGAGACTTGCCAAATCTTTTAAAAGAAACTGATGACGGAAGAGATGCTATCAACGTAATTCTTTCCAAAGAAGAGACTTATGCAGATATCAATCCTGTTCGTTTAGGAGGAAACGGGGTTACCGCATTTGTTACCATTACCAGAGGTTGTGATAACATGTGTACATTCTGTGTGGTCCCTTTTACAAGAGGAAGAGAAAGAAGCCGTGATCCACACTCTATTATTGAAGAATGTAGAGATCTTGCCAATAACGGATATAAAGAAATTACCCTTTTAGGACAAAACGTAGACTCTTACCTTTGGTATGGAGGCGGTCCAAAGAAAGATTTTGCCAAAGCTTCTGAAATGCAGAAAGCAACAGCTGTAAACTTTGCTCAATTACTTGATATGGTGGCTAAAGCCGTTCCGGAACTGAGAATCAGATTCTCTACTTCTAACCCTCAGGATATGAGCCTGGATGTATTCAGAATGATGGCAAAACATGACAACATCTGTAAATATGTACACCTTCCTGTACAAAGCGGAAGCAATAATATGCTTGAAGCAATGAACAGGCAGCATACCCGCGAAGAATATCTTGATCTGATCAGAAAAGCGAAGGAAATTGTTCCGGAAGTAGCATTCTCTCAGGATATGATTGTAGGATTCTGTAATGAAACAGAAGAAGACCATCAGGATACCTTAAGCCTGATGAGAGAAGTAGAATATGACTACGGTTATATGTTTGCCTACTCGGAAAGACCGGGAACTCCGGCTCACAAGAAAATGGAAGACAATATTCCGGCTGATGTGAAGCAGAGACGTCTTGCTGAGGTTATTGCCCTTCAGGGAGAGCTTTCAAAACAAAGAATGAAATCTTACGTAGGAAGAGAGCACCAGATTCTGATTGAAGGAATTTCCAAGAAGAACAAAAACCAGTGGAAAGGAAGAAACTCTCAGAATGCCGTATGTGTCTTCGATCAACTGGAAGGACAGAAAATAGGTGACATTGTGAACGTTTTTGTATACGACAATACGCAAGGCACACTTTTAGGGAGAACAGTGAAGTAAAAAAAATCGGATGAAAAATCTTTTGTTTCTTTTATTTTTATTGCCTCTCCTGAGTAACTGCCAAACAGAAAAAGCGTCTGTTTCAAAGTATCCTGCTCAGGTGGGAGATATCCTTTTTGACAAAAGAACTGATGATCCGGATTTTAAAAGATGTATTCCTGAAAATAAATATGCTTATCAATATTATAATGATTCTAAAGGATTTCAGTATAAGGGTGAAAAGCTTGCGATTATTGAAAAACTTGCTAAAACTGATCTGACAGCAGATGGAAAATTCAATGGATATATAGTTGTAAGATTTTTAGTAAATTGTGAAGGAAAGACGGGTTTGTTTAGAGTAAAACAAATTGATTCTGAATATCATGAAGTAAATCAGGACAATCAGTTGAAAGATAAACTTCTTAGTTTTACAAAGTCTTTGGACGCATGGATTCCTAAAGAAATAGAAGGAAAAAAAATAGATTATTATCAATATATTAACTATAAAATAGTAGATGGAAAAGTTTCAGAAATACTACCTTAGTGTTTTATTGGTAATACTTTACAGCAGCCATCTTTCTGCTCAGGTCAATTGTACTGCTGTAGAAGGGGAAAACTGTAAAAAAGCCTGTGAAATATTTAATTATTGGGGAGAATTTCAGGGATTCAGAGAATCTCAGGAAAAATTAGACCAAGCAATTGAGCTTTGTCCTACCTTTTCAAATGCGTATATGGAAAAGGCTGTTCCGTATTTGAAAAGAGGAGATTTCGAAACCTGGAAACAACTTATCGACAAAGCTGTAGAACTAGAGCCCCAAAAACATTTAGGGTACAGAGGTTGGTGCAAATATCAGTTTCTTCGGGATTACAAAGGAGCTATTGCAGACATCGAAGCGTTGGAAAAAATCTATCCTACAGGATATTTAGGATATTCTGCTAACGGTGATTATGAACTTCACATTGCAAAAGCAATTTGCTATTCTGCCTTGGGGCAGAAGGAAAAAGCCATAAGAATTATTGAGCAGCAAATTTCTGCAAAAGACCACAACATTGGATTTTTTGATTATTATCAGCTTGGAGTTACTTATTTTGAGCTAGGAAAATACGACAAAGCACTAGAGAATTTCGAAAAGCAAAGCAGGCAAAACGATTTTGCTGAAAATATATATTATAAAAGTAAAGTTTCAAAAATCAGGAATAAGGATTATTTAGATTTAAAAAAGTTAGCTTTAAAAAGCTATGACGAGGGTAAAACCATGAAAGATGGCTATACTCATCATTTCAATAAAGTTTACAGAGCTCAGATTGAAGAGCTGTAAAAAGTTAAATTTAAAAATCTAAAAAATGAACGAGCTACAAAACATAAAAAACCGTTTCGGAATTATCGGAAACTTTCCTGCACTCAACCGTGCCCTGGAAAAATCTATCCAGGTTGCACCCACAGATATCTCTGTACTTGTAATTGGAGAAAGTGGGGTGGGAAAAGAATTTATTCCTAAAATCATTCATTCAGAATCCAGAAGAAAACATCAGCCTTATATCGTAGTAAACTGCGGAGCAATTCCGGAAGGAACCATAGACTCTGAATTATTCGGGCACGAAAAAGGAGCCTTTACCGGAGCTACCGCTACAAGAAAAGGGTATTTTGAAGTGGCAGACGGCGGAACCATCTTTTTGGATGAGGTAGGAGAACTTCCTCTGCAGACTCAGGTACGTCTTTTAAGAGTGCTGGAAAGCGGTGAATTTATGAAAGTAGGTTCTTCACAGGTGCAGAAAACCAATGTGAGAATTGTGGCAGCTACCAACGTTAATATGATGAAAGCCATCCATGACGGAAGATTCCGTGAGGATTTATTTTACCGTTTGAATACTGTTCAGATTGATATGCCGCCTTTGAGAGAAAGAAAAGGAGATATCCATTTGTTATTCAGGAAGTTTGCTATAGATTTCGCTGAAAAGTACAGAATGCCGGAACTGGAACTGGAGCAGAGTGCTGTTCATTACATAGAAAGTTATTCTTTCCCCGGAAACGTCCGCCAGCTAAGAAATTTAGTAGAGCAGATGACCGTTGTGGAAAGAAACAGAAATATCACCGCTGAGAAACTTGCCGAGTATATTCCGATGGAAACCCATCTTCCAATGGTAGTAAATACGCAAAGCACACCTAAACAGAGTGATTTCGGAAGCGAAAGGGAAATCATGTATAAAATTCTGTTTGATATGAGGAATGATATTAATGATTTAAAATCCTTAACTTCGGAACTTATCAAGAACAGAGGAACAGCAGATCTGAGCAACCATGAGAAAAATCTGATCAACAGAATTTATACTTCTGATAGTCAGCCGCAGGTGAATTCCGGATCAGTGTTATATTTTGAAAATAATAATGATACGCCTGCCGTTCAGACTCCTACAATTATTTCGAACCCTGATGACAGTTATGAAGATATTGAAGATATCGAAATCGAAGAAAACAGACCGGAATCCCTTTCTCTTCAGAATAATGAAAAGGATTTAATTATCAAAGCTTTGGAAAAGCATAAGGGGCGTAGAAACAGAGCAGCAGACGAGCTGGGAATCTCACAAAGAACTTTATACAGAAAAATAAAACAATATAACCTGGAAGATTAACACAACATAAATAATGAAAGTCAATTTAAAACCTAAACCGGTCAATTTTAAGCTCGGAGAATATATTAACAAAGGGGTCGAACTTTTAAAGAAAGATTTCGGGAATATTTTTGTTGCATTTTTAGCGTGCTTTATCATGTCTATTATTCCGTTCTGCGGCTTATTGGCGATGGGCAATTTATACAAATATCTTCAAAGGCTGAACAGAAACCAGCCGGCTAGTCCCGGAGATATCTTTGATTTTAAAGACTTCATGCCTTATTTCATGTTGCAGTTAATTGTTTTCGGTGGTGTTTTACTGCTTTACATTCCTTTATTTGCTGTGCTGGGGATATCGGGTGCAATTTCCGGTAGTGATGAACCCAATCCAATGGTAATGCTTTTTGTATTTCCTTATATGTTTTTATTAATTGCGGCTATATATTACTTTGTATTGAAGGGCTTTTATATCATACCACTCATCAGTCTCAAAGGAATAAGAGAAGTAAAAGAAGCCTGGACTATTTCAAAAATAATGAGCAAAGGAAATCTATTGTCAATTTTTCTTTTCTCATTGGTAGTGGGTATTTTGTCCCAGATTGGTATTATTGCTTGCGGGATAGGAATTTTTCTTACCTTACCATTCTTATACACAGCAAATTATTGTGCTTATGAAGATGCTATTCAACAAATTGAATATGATGAAATTATTGAAATCGGATCTAAAAATGAATTTTAAAATTAACAGTATCAGCCTGAAACAGTCATTTTTAACAGTGATGCTTTTTGCATTGCTGGGAGTTTTAAACTCATGTTACAGCTTTACAGGATCGTCTCTTACAGACGAGAAAACAGTTCAGATCAATGAATTTCCCAATAATGCACCGCTTGTAAACCCTGCATTATCACAACAGTTTTCTACAGCAATACAAAACAGATTCCTTCAGAGAACCACTTTGAAAGGAACCAAAGAAAATCCTGATATTCTCATAGAGGGAGAAATTACTGACTATTCCATTACGCCTACCACAATTAGCTCCAATACCCAGACAAATCCTTCGGGTGGGGTGATTCAGCAGGCACAGAATAAACTTACGATTACAGTAAAGGTGCATTATGAAAATAAAATTCATCCGGATGCAAGTTTTGACAGAACATATTCTGATGAAGCGGCTTTCAACAGTGATGTATCCCTAAGTCAGATCGAAGACCAGCAGGTAAAACTGGTAACAGATAGAATTATTAATAAGATATTTAACGACATTGTAGCGAACTGGTAAGATGAATCCAAGAGTTTTAGAATTAATAAAAAATCCGAAAAATATTCAGTTAGAAGACCTCGGTCTTTTGAAAGAAGAGATTCACACTTTTCCTTATATTCAGAATATCAGGGCACTTCACCTTTATGGGGTACATCTGTACGAAAAAGAAAACTATCAGAAAGAGCTTTCTATCACGGCAGCATATACTACTGATAAAAAGATTTTGTATCAACTGATCAATGGAAAGATCAGACAGGAGGTTAAATCTGAGATTGCTGAAGAGAAAAGACTTTCTAAAACAATTGAAAAACCTGCTCAAGTGATACCAAAGACCCAATCCTTCCCTATCAGGAGAGAAGAGGAAATATCTTTGGAAAAACCATCAGAGGAGGAGACAAATATTTGTGTGTTACCTACAGCACAAGAAGTTAAGCAAATCTACGTAAATGGTGAACGAAACAGAATTTTATTTGAAGGAGAAGAAAACTTTCTGGATGGTGAAAATGCTGAAATAATAGATCTTGAATCTACTCTGGAATCGGGAACACTGGTAACGCAAAAGGCTGAATCTGTAATGGAAGAGCCGGTTCAGCAGGAAACCGTATCAATACAGATTGAAACTGAGGAGAATGCCGGAGAAGGCTTTACACCGGAAACCATCATCCACGAAGAGCAGATTTCTTCAGAAAAAGAGGAAGAGAAGATTGAAGAAGAAGAAAATACCAGCTTTCATGAGGTTGACCTATTACAACCTGCGGAAAGCATTGAAACAGAAATAGTAGAAGAACCTATACATACAGAAGCAACTGATCATGAAACTATGCCTGTTTCAGAAGAAGAGCATGCTGTTGAAGAAGTATCTGATGCGGAAGTAAGTTTCCATGGAACAGAATCATTTATGCCGGACGTTAAAATCCAGGCCAACAACGAAGAAATAGCGGAGACCGCTGAAATTTCCCAACCGAATGTAAATAAGCATGAGGAGGAAATGAGACGTCTGATTGAGGAAGTTGAAAAGAAAATGAAGGAAGCCAAGCCTGTTGTTCAGGAAGAAAAGACAGAGCCTGAAGCTTCTGAAGATCATGAGATTAGCTTCGCAGATACCCAAAGCTTCCATTTCTGGTCAACAAGTGAGGATAAGCCTGAAGAAATAAAAGAAGAGTCTGTAAAGGAAGATGTTGTTGAAGATCAACCGCCTGTAACTGAGGAAACTGAACCCGAGACTGCAGAAGAAAAAATACAGAAAATACCGGAAGTGCAGACTGCATGGAAGCCAATGAGCGTGGAATCCAATTTGCCAGATTCACTCATCATTAAAGCAGAAAAAGCATCTACCCCCGAAATTAAAACTCAGGAAATAGAAGAAGCGGCTGTTGCAGAACCGGAAGTGGCCATTGAAGAACCAAAATCAGGGGAAACAAATGAAATTGTTGCAGAAGCTGCCCAGGAAGAAATTAAGCCGGTAGAGAAAGAAATTTCTGAAGCTGAAGAAGATCATTCTGCCCCGGTTGAATCAGCTCAGGAAGAAAAAACGGAAACAGAAAAGCCAAAAGAAGATGTTCCCGTGATGAATGTTTCTTTCTTTGGAACCGATATTTCTACCCTTAAGGTTGAAGAAAAGAAACAGGAACCTGTAGAAAAAGTACAGGAGGTTACTATGAAAAATACTACTCAATCATCAATAGACAGTAATGTTCCGGGCTTTATCAATACATGGCAGAGTTGGCTTAAGATTGGCAGAACAGAAGAAATCGTAAAGGAAAAAACCGAAATCAAAGAAAAGGCTATTGAAACCTTTATTGAGAACAATCCCAGAATCAGTCAGTTAAAAGAAGAAAGTACCTATGTTGTAAAAGAAAAGAATGACGATATCTCGCATCTGATGACAGAGACATTGGCCAATCTTTATTTTGAACAGAAACTCTATACAAAGGCAATAAAAGCATTTGAAATATTGATCAGAAAGAGTCCTGAAAAGAAAGAATATTTTGAATCCAAAATACAGGATATCAAGGATTTCAGAAGTAAAAATTAAAGAAAAAGGTACTGGTGAAAACAGTACCTTTTTTATTTTATAATCTCTGAGAATTATCTTTACTACTTCTTAATTTTTTCCAGGCCTTTCGTCCAAATATAATTACAACAATTAACGTGATGATGGCAAATATTGCGGCCATTACCGGTGCAGCCATTGCAAGAATAGACATGATACCTGCACCTGCTGTCTCGGTTGTTCCTACTATGGAATTTCCTAAACCTCCGGTAGTCGCAGTAGAAGCAGCTCTTATTCCTGCAAATCCGGAGCTGATAGTGGCTGCTGTACCTCCACCGGCAATTAATGCCAGTGCCCATTGTGGAAACGTGCCAAGTTCAGCAAACTGACTGGCAAATAATATTGAGCCAGCCACTGTTGCCATAGGAATAGAAACGGTATCCAGCAAATGATCAACAAAAGGGATATAGTAAGCCAGGATCTCAATAATAGTGGCTATTCCTGTTGTAATAAGTGTAGGAAGGCCTGCAAGCCAATCAAAATGCTCATTCATAGGAATCCAATCAAAATAAGAAGCAAGGCTTACAACAAACATGGGAAGAAATACCCGGAAGCCTGTAGCTGCCGCCAATCCAATACCTATAAATGCACTGATTATATAAGAAAAATAGGGAACATTGTCTAACATATTAATTTTCAGATTTACTGTTTTCCCTAAAAATACAAAAACTATATGATATTTGAAGTAATGTTAATGTCTGAGTTTGGGATGAGTGATATGTGATAAGAGTCTCGAGCTTTACAGTTCGTGATTTAGGGTAGAGTTAAAAATATTTTATTCATACTTATCTGTGACAATCTGTGCGATCTGTGGGAAATAAAAAGATCTGTAAGAAAATGCCTCACAGTTCTATATTATTTCATCGGAATAGATGATTACTTTTTCTGTGCTTCACAAAGCTTGATAAACTGAGCCTCCACATCCTGAAATTTCGGAGGCATTTCAGAAGAAACCCAAAACAGCATCGCCATAGTTTTTTCTCCAAAGGCTTGCCTGAAAAGATCTTTATTCAGACGATAACACTCTCTCAGTAACCTTTTGATACGATTCCTGTGCACAGCTCTTTTAAAGTATCTTTTAGAAACAGAAACTCCGAATCTTGCAGCTTCTACCGGAAGATTAGGTTTATCTTTCAGAACAATGATCCTCAGATTTCCGTTCGTTCTCCATTTGCCTTTTTCAAAAAGCAAACTGATCTCCGTATTTTTTTTGAGCTTTTCCACTCCTGGATATTTGAAGTTCTGCATTAATCTTTCGTCTTTTTTACTAAATGATTAATCACTTCAGCGGCTGCATACAATCCGAAAATTGCAGGAATAAAGCTGATGGTACCGTAGAATGATCTCTTATAATTGCTTCCGTCCGTCATTTTCAGGCTTTCTTCCTTTTGAATTTCATTAGAGAAAACACATCGTATGCCTTTGTTGATCTTTTCTTTTTTTAATCTTTTTCTCACCTGTCTGGCAAGGAAACAGTTGTGGGTTTTACTGATATCCCTTACCATCACCATGCTTGGGTCTACTTTTCCTCCTGCTCCCATAGAACTTACAATCTTGATTTTTCTTCTTCTGGCAGCTTTCATCAAACAGATTTTCGGGGTCACACTGTCTATACAGTCAAGGATGTAATTAAACTTTTCAGAATCAAGTACTTCGTCCATTCTTTCAGGGTTCAGAAACTCATTGATCCTGGTTAAATTAAGTTGTGGATTGATATCAAGAAGCCTTTCAGCAACAACGTCTACCTTGTGCTTTCCAACAGTAGAATGCAAAGCAGGAAGCTGTCTGTTGATATTCGTAATATCTACCGTGTCACCATCCACAATGGTCATATTTCCTACGCCGGCTCTGGCAAGAAATTCTGCGGCAAAAGAACCTACTCCGCCTAAGCCTACCACAAGCACATTGGCTCTGATCAGTTTTTCCAATCCATCCTCTTTTATCAAAAGTTCAGTTCTTTCCAGCCAGTATTTATCCATTTTTTATTCCGTGTAAATTTTCTAAAATTTGTTCATTAAGTTGTTCCAGAGAAACTTTTTTTATTTCCGAAACTTTACCATACAATTCTTCGATATTAAAGTCTTCATTGTCAGTTTCTAAAAATATTTTGTCTAAAGGAGTGTTTTTCAAAATGTCCTGCAAAGATAAATTATACAAAACAGCTTTTCCAAAACTCAGATAAAAATTATTGGTAAGAAGATCTTCAGCAATTTTCTGTTTCTTGTTAAAACCATGAATGATCATGGGCTGTTCCGCTTTCTTTTTAAATGAAATAACCTCATAAAATTTTCTTACACAATGAATAATCATAGGTTTTTTGACTTCATTGGCTATGTTGATCTGCCTTAAAAAAACTTCTTCCTGAATTTTCTGATCAATAGAAACCAAAGAATCCATACCACATTCACCAATGGCAAAACAGTTTTCAAACACCATGTTTCTCATCCATGAGAACTGCTGTTCGAGATTGTTAACATCAATATCCTGGGGATGAATTCCAATAGAATAAGGAGAATCAGGCGGAATTTGCTCAATGTTCAGATTGTAAATTCCGTTTCTGATATATTTTTTATGATGGTGAAAATCAAAAAATTCCATATTCAAAAGTAAGTATTTTTAAGATTTAATCTAAAATCATTAAACAATCGTTTATAAATGTGTTAAAAATTTCTTAACTTTACTCAAAGTGCACTTCATGAAAAAAAAATTTACAGAAAAACAGATTCACATACTGGACATTGCGGAAGAACTTATCGCAAAAAAAGGATACGAAGGAACCTCTGTGAGAGATATTTGCTCTAAAGCAAATATCAACGTTGCCATGATCTCTTATTACTTCGGTTCCAAGGAGAAGATGATGTCTTACCTCTATCAGTACAGGGTGCTGAAGACCAGAGAGAACTTTTCAGAATTTGCAGATACCATCAAAGAAGGCAAGCCGGAAATGCAATTGCGGGAAATGATTAAATATATCGTTTCTCAGCTTTTCAAGTATAATTATTTCCATGGTTTTGTGACCCAGGAGCTCCGTCATACAGAGAACCTGAAAGATGAACTGCTGGATTTTTATCAGTTATTTGTAAAAAAACTTGATGAAGTCATTAAGAAAGGGGTCGCATCAGGTGTTTTTACTTTTACACCCAAACCCGAAGACATTCTTACCATGATTATCGGATCCACTTTATTTGTGATCAGGAATAAAAACTTTTATGAGCTGTATGTTCCGAGTAAAAATGAGGAAACCTACACCAAAGAGGCGGAGAAAAAGGTGAGAATGAATCTTTTATTAAGTGTTTTTGCGATTTTGGGATACGCTGCAGACTAAAATTACGTTAAATATTCATAAAAAAAAATCTATTGGCAAAAAAGTTATATTTTTGCAAATTAGTAAATCGGCTGTATAATCCGAAAACTGTTGAATTTTATATATGAAAAAATATATTTTAGGTCTTTTTGCTGTAGCGGTGGTTACATCTTGCGTAAGCCAGCAGGAAAGAGCAATGAGAAGTGCTGATAAAGAATTTATCTTAAAGGCTGCTAATGAAAATTTTGCTAAGAAAAAGTGGAAAAATGCATTGGCACTTTACGACAGACTTGCCAATCTTGTGGCAGGAACAGATGATTTTCCTAATGTAGGTTTCAACACAGCTTATGCCAACTATTATGACAAAAGTTATAAACTGGCAGGCCACCAATTTAAAAATTTCGCAGTAAGTTTTCCAAAAGACCCCAGAGCAGAAGAAGCAGCATATATGTCTGCCCTATGCTACTATGAAGGTTCTATGGATTATAACCTGGATCAGTCAAGTACAGAATTAGCGATCAATGAGCTTCAGGAATTCCTGAACAATTATCCTAATTCCGAAAGATCTAAAAATATCAGCCAGTTAATTGATGAATTGTCTTATAAGCTTGAATTTAAAGCTTATGAAAACGGAAGACAATACTACAAAATGGGTGAGTATAAAGCAGCAAATGTAGCTTTTGATAATGTTTTGGAAGATTTTCCAAGTACAAAACTTCGTTCAAAAATTTATGACTATATCATGAAATCACGTTATGAACTGGCGATGAAATCTGTATATAATCTAAAAGATGAACGTATTGAGAGTGCACTTACTTACACAAAGCTGGTAGAGAAAGAGCTTCCTAACACAGAATATTCTAAAACTGCAGCAGATCTTAGAGAAAAGCTGGAAAAAGAAAAACAAAACTTCGCAGTTGTTAAAAAACAAACTGAAGCAAGAATGGCAGCTTTAACTGCAAGACAGAAAAAAGAAGCTGAAAAACTGGCAGATAAGAATAAAGCTGACCAGCAGATCAAAGATCAGATCAGCAATGAAAAGAAAGCAATGCAGTTACAGAGGGACAGTGCAGCACTTAAGACCCCTCCTCCTGCAGCGACTTTCAAAATTCAAAGATAATTCGTAAATTTGCCATCTTAAAATAAAAATAATTTTCTCAAAATGAGTGTAAAAGATACAAAAGCAGAAGTAAATACAATTACTTACGATAAAGATAAGATTGAAGATAAAGTAGGTTCAATCTATGAAGCTATTGTTATCATGGGAAAGAGAGCAGAGCAGATCAATGCGGAGATCCGTACGGAACTTCACAACAAATTGGATGAGTTTGCTGTTCACAATTCTACATTAGAAGAAGTTTTCGAAAACAGAGAACAAATTGAGATCTCTAAACATTACGAAAAGCTTCCTAAGCCAACTTCAATTGCTATTGAAGAATGGTTAAATGATGATGTCTATTTCAGAAAAACAGAAGAAAGAAAGTAATCTTCTGTATTTTAATAAATTAAGGTCATAAAGGAATTCACTTCTTTTATGACCTTTTGTTGTTTTAAAACCTGATTGTGTGGGAAAAAATAAGTACTTTAGTGTTTCAAAAAATTAGAACTCAATGAGTGTTTCCGGTAAAAAAATACTTATCGCTGTCTCCGGAGGAATTGCGGCTTATAAAATCCACTTTCTCATCAGGGATTTTGTGAAGAAAGGTTCCGAAGTACAGGTTATTATGACTCCTGATGCAGAAAATTTTGTAACAAAGCTAAGCCTGTCTACATTATCCAGAAAACCGGTGTATTCAGACTTTTACAGTGATAACGGAACATGGAACAGCCATGTGGAAATGGCTCTGTGGGCGGATGTTATGATTGTAGCTCCATGCACAGCCAATACACTGTCTAAAATGGTTCACGGGATGTGTGATAATCTCGTTATTGCAACGTATATGTCCGCGAAATGTCCGGTATTCATTGCACCAGCAATGGACCTTGATATGTACGCACATCCGTCTACAAAAAATAATCTGGAGCTGGCAGAAAGCTTTGGGCATAGTATTATTCCTGCGGAAAGCGGAGAGCTGGCCAGCGGTCTTATCGGGCAGGGAAGAATGGCAGAGCCGGCAACAATTTTTAATGCTGTTGAGCATTATTTTAATTCTGATATCCAATCCCGAAGCCTTGAAGGAAAAACAGTTTTAATCACTGCAGGACCAACCTATGAGGCGATAGATCCTGTACGATTTATTGGAAACCATTCGTCCGGTAAAATGGGGTTTTCTCTGGCAGAAGAAGCTTCAAAACGTGGAGCAAAAGTAATCCTGATTTCAGGACCGAGTGTTCAAACCCTCAACAACCCGGATGTTGAACTTCATAAAGTGACTTCAGCCAAAGAAATGCTGGCCAAAGTATTTGAATTTTACGATACAATAGACATCGGAATTGCCAGTGCGGCAGTAGCGGATTATGCACCTAAAGAAGTGGCTCAGGAAAAGATTAAGAAAAATGATGAAAATCTGACGATAGAACTGGTAAAAAATCCGGATATTCTTAAAACAATGGGAGAAAGGAAGACCCATCAGTTTTTGGTAGGATTTGCTCTGGAAACCCAAAACGAAGAGGAAAATGCCAAAGGAAAACTGGAAAAGAAAAATCTGGATATGATCGTTCTCAATTCCTTGCGTGATGAAGGAGCCGGTTTTAAGAATGACACCAATAAAATTAAAATATTTACCAAAACAGAGAAGAAGGAATTTAATTTGAAATCCAAGGATGATGTAGCGAAAGATATTCTCAATTTTGTTGAGACTCAACTTTTAAAATAATTTTAATAAATTTCCGTTCTCAATTTTTAATAGACAATGAAAAAAATTATAAGTTTATTTTTTCTGTTATTTCTATACACCCAAAGTTTTTCTCAGGAGCTGCTGTCCACGGTACAGGTGAACTCCAATCAGTTGGGAGGAAGTAATCAGCAGGCCTATAAAGCGTTGGAAAAAAGCCTCCGGGACTTTATCAATAATACAAGCTGGACAGGCAAAAAGCTTCAGAATTTTGAAAAAATAAAATGTGCTTTTTCTATTGTTATTTCTGAAAGAGACGTGAATAAATTCAAAGGAACTATTGTTATTCAGGCAGTAAGACCTGTTTATAATACCACCTACGAGTCTCCCTTGATTAATCTTCAGGATCAGAGATTTGCTTTTGAATATATTGAAAATGAGAGTCTTATTTTTAATGAAAGACAATTCTCCGGCAAAAATCTTACGGACGTGATCAGTTTCTATATTTATGTTATTCTGGGTATGGATGCTGATAGTTTTCAGTCTATGGGAGGATCACAATGGTATGCGAAAGCGCAGCAGATTGCACAGAATTCCCAAAACAGGAACTATGAGGGCTGGAATACCATCAATGAACCGAGAAGCCGTTCTATTTTGATCAACGAAATTATGAACCCTAACTGGAATCAGTTACGTTCCACTATTTATACGTACCACAGAGCAGGGCTGGATAACCTTTTCAATCAGGATCAGACTGCCGGGAAAAAAGTCATTTTTGATGCACTGATGCAATTAAAAATGTATGAGAATAACTTCCAGCAGGCGTTCTTCTTTAATCTGTTCATGGATACCAAGAGCGATGAAATTTTCAATATTTTCAATTCCGGGAATAATGGAGGACTGATTCTTAATGATCTTAAACAAACAATGATCATCCTTTCACCGAAGAATATAGATAATAAGTGGAATAAATGGAAAGTCTAGGATTTCTGAGCAAGTTTAAAAACAGTTAGCATTATGGATGAGTGAACAGTCAAAAAACGATTTCTTAACTCATTAAAAAAACTTATTTTTACAGTTCAAATTCAAATTGGATCATAACCCGGATTATCAATGCTTTCGAGAATTTACATTAAAAACTTTGCCCTGATTGATACCCTTGAAGTATCATTGAAAAATGGTTTACAGGTCATTACCGGAGAAACGGGGGCAGGTAAATCTATTATTCTAGGTGCTCTCCGGCTTATTTTAGGTGAAAGGGCAGATGTAAAATCCATTGCCAAAACTGAAGAAAAAAGTGTGGTGGAAACCGAGTTTTCTCTTAACAATCAGTTTAAAAAATTCTTTATCGAAAATGATCTGGACTACGAACTTCAGACGATTATCCGAAGAGAAATACTTCCTTCAGGGAAATCCCGGGCATTTATCAACGATGTACCGGTAACGCTGGATATTCTTAGAGAGCTTTCATCACAACTGATCGATATCCATTCACAATTTGAAACATCCAATCTTTTTACCTCAGAATATCAGTTTAAAATTATCGACGGACTTTCTGAAAATAAAAAGATTATTGAAGAGTATCAGCAGGAATTTTCTGAGTTTCAAACGCTGAAATTGTTGTTGAAAAAATTAAAAATCCAGCTTTCGGAATCCAATAAAGAAAGCGATTATAAAGAATTTTTACTCAACGAACTGGAAGAACTGAAGCTTGATGATGTTGATTTTGAAGATGTTCAGAACCAGCTTTCCATTCAGGAAAATGCGGGAATGATCTCCGAAAATGTGGGTCAGATTCTATCAAGGTTTCATCAGGAGGAAATAGGAATTCTATCATTCTTTAACGAAGCGACCAGCAAACTTTCTAAAATTTCCGAAGTTTCTACGAGCTTTGCTGAACTTGATGAAAGGCTGGAAACCTCTTTTGTAGAACTTAAAGACATCATTTCCGAACTGGAACATGAAGCGGAAAGAGTGGAAATCAATCCTCAAAACCTGATCTACCTTACCGATCTTAATAATAAAATCAACGCTTTATTCCTTAAACATAATGTTTCAGATCTTAGTGAACTCATTGAGATCAGAAACCAGCTTGCCGGAGACCAGAAAGGGGCTTCAGAATTAGAAGAGCAGATTGAAGAAACTGAGAAAAATATTTCTCAAAAGAAAAAAACACTTCAGAGTCTTGCTTCAAAACTTTCAAAAAACAGGCATAAGAATGTTCCTGTTTTCATTAAAAAAGCAGAAGGACTTCTTAAAAAGCTAGGTCTCGAAAAGGCAAAAGTGGATATAGAATTACAGGACGCAGATGATTTCAATCCGTTTGGAAAAGAAAATATCCAGCTTTTGTTCCAGGCCAATTCCGGTTTCCCTTTAAAACCGATTCAAACGGCCATTTCCGGAGGAGAAAGATCAAGAGTAATGCTTGCAGTGAAGAAGATTATTGCAGAAAGTGATGAACTGCCAACCTTGATTCTTGACGAAATAGACACTGGAGTTTCAGGAAAAGTAGCTGAAGAAATCGGAAATCTGATGAGAGAAATGTCTGAAGACATGCAGCTGATTGTTATTTCCCATCTTGCACAGGTCGCAGCCAAAGGAAATGATAATTACAAAGTGGTGAAGCAGGATATTTCCGGCAGAACACAATCTACTATTATTCCTTTAAGCAGCGAAGAAAAACTGAACGAAATTGCCCAGCTGCTTTCCGGAAGCAAAATTACGGAAGCCGCGTTAGCACAGGCCAAAGAGCTTATTGGATAATTAGTTAATTAAAATCTCAATTTCTTACATCCAGAAACATTTAGTATTAGCGATGTCATCCTGAGCATGTCGAAGGATTTACTATTTTTCCAATTCTTCAATTCTCTTTCTCAGAGCTTCTATGGCTGCATCTTTTTGCTGGATTTCCTTTTTCAGCATCTCAATGTAACGCATAATTAGCAGGTCGCTACTTCCAAACTATAATTTTAAAACAAATACGTCCTGTTAACTGTTAGCTTCCAGTGGAGATTAATCTGGTCTCATCGAGATCTGCTGTTAATAAAAAAATGATGTCCCCGTCACCCATAAAGCTCCGGAGGAGCGACCTGTTAATTCATCCCAAAAACAATGATATTTTCAATGTATTGATACTTTTTTGCGGTGGTGAAAATGCATTTAAAATACGACACGTTCTGTCACTATGCTGAGCTAGCTTTGCTTTAGAATAAACAGATTAACAAAATGTAGTACAAATTGAATAGTACGAAAACACATTATCTATCGGGGTAAAGAGAATTACCGTAAAGACACAGATGAAAATATGGGGTTTTCCCCCTATCAGGAATTAAAAAATAATTTTAAATTCACACGTTAAAAAACCGAATATGAAAAAAATCTATCTCAGTGCATTTACAATATGCACGTTCCTGGGTGTATCTGCTCAGGAAACTCTCTGGCAAAAAGATTTCAGGTCCGGCACGCAGGACTTTTTAAGTCAGGTTACTACAACCATTGATCAGCAGTATTTGATCACAGGTAGTTCTATACAGTCAGGAAGCGGGAAGCTGGAGGCTGGAAGTAAGCAGAACACGGGTTACGATTTCCATTTGATTAAGCTTGACCAAGAGGGAAACCAAATCTGGGAAAAATACTTTTCAGGAAACAATCACGACTATTTATCATCAACCGTTACCACACAGGATGGCGGATTTCTTTTAGCAGGAACTTCTTATTCAGGAAAAGGATTGGATAAAAAAGACGATTCTAAAGGATCATCAGACATTTGGTTGATCCGTATTAATGAATTTGGAGACCAAATCTGGCAAAAAACCATTGGCTCGCCGGCCGATGAAGAAGCAAGAGCGGTGATTCAAACTACCGATTTAGGATTTTTTGTTGCAGGAAATGTCCAAAACTCATCAAAAGGTTACGGTTCCAAAGATGTTTTAATTACCAGATTAGACAAAGACGGAAAAGAACTTTCCCAATTCATTTTAGGCGGAAAAGGATTAGACGAAGTGGAAAAGATGATTCCAACAAAAGACGGAGGAGCCTTACTGGGGATTTATTCAAGAAGTTCAGCTGTACAAAGTAAAATGTATAATGTACAAAGTCCTCAAAATACATCCGACACCCGACATCTGACAACGGTACAAAAACAAAGCGACAACTTTGGTGAAGGCGACTATTGGATTGTAAAGCTCTCAAAAGACGGAAAAATCGACTGGGAAAAGAATTTTGGAGGCAAAGGGGATGATCACTTGAGAACATTGGCTTTAACTTCTGCCGGATACATCATTGGAGGAGAATCCAGATCAGAAAGATCAGGAAACAAAACGGTAGGAATAGAAGAAGGAACAGACCTTTGGCTTGTCTTTTTAAAGGAAAATGGAGATGAGGAATTTCAAAAGTCTTACAGTTTCGGAAACCGTGATGTGCTGATGGGAATGAACGTTATTCATTCAGCAGACGATCAATCTTCAAAAGGAATTCTTTTAGGGGGCTACACTCAGGCCGAGGGAAGAATAGAAACCAATGATGAAACTTTCTGGATGCTGTATTTAGATCAGAATGGAAATGAGCAGTGGAGAAAACACGTAAAAGGAGAATCCAGACAAAAAGAGGAAAGGCTTTCCGATTTAAAGCTCAACAGAGACGGTTCAATCATTCTGGCCGGAACCAGTGCAGAAGAACTGGGTAAAGAAAACTGGAAAATTGTAAAGCTGGGAGACAAACAAGTAGATCAGCTCATTGAAAAATATGATATCAAAATCTATCCAAACCCTGTCTCCGATTATTCTTATGTAGAAATTGGCTTTGATTTCAAAGATGCGGATATTCTTTTGTATGACATGAGTGGAAGACAGCTTCAGAATCTGAAAACCAAGAACAGAGTAACCAAGATCAATACCCAGGCTTTGGTTCAGGGAGCGTATCTGGTGACGATAAAAACGGATGCCAATAAAACGGCGAATGCGAAACTGATTAAGAAATAAAAACACAGAATCATGAAAAAAACATTGCTATTACTGGTATGTACTTTATATTTTACTTTATATACCGGACAAAGTGCAAATATTGAAATTACACGTCCAACACCCTCTGCTGCAGGGCTGTCTACTTACACTACAATGCCTGTTTCGATACAGACCGGAATACCGGATATTTCTTATCCGTTATTTAGCCTTGGAACGGGTAATAAGCCGGTTAGCATCAACTTAGGAATTAGTTATCATGCAGGGAATACCCTGAATGATGAATGGGTGAGTGAGGTAGGAAGAGGATGGTCGTTTTTAGGAGGCGGTGTTGTTTCCCGGGAGATCGTGGGAGACTTTGACGAATCATTTGATGATAGCAGTTATAGTCATTATATCAAAAATGAATTTAATGATATTTATAATTTCAGTACTCCTGAAGAATCGGGAAAATTTAAGATCGTCAGGGATATTGCCAATAATACGTTTAGTGTTGTAAAGCTTACCCCCTATACTTCTAAAGTAGAATATCAACGCACTGCCAATCAGGCAACTCTTATTTTAAACTCCTTTACGATAACAAGTGAAACGGGAACTCAGTATGTTTTCAGGGATTATGATATTAACCAGATGACGGTATGGAAATTCGAGCGTCCTTTCGGGGCTCAATATGCTGATCAGAAATACAGAAGTGCTTTTTATCTTTCCTCTGTTCTTGACGAAAATGGTCAGGAACTGGTAAAGTATACTTATTTACGGGATCTGAAATATGCTCCCGGTTCAGGAAATCAGATTATTGATACAGAATCCAATAAACTAAGCCGTATAGAAGTAAAAGGGCGGGGAATTATAGAAATTAATTATGACAGAAATGAAGAATACGCTGAATACAATGATATATTTGCCATTACCAATATTGTATTAAAGACTGCAAATAATATTTTTGTAAAGAAATATACGTTCGATTATTCTTATAAGCCTGCAAGTGGGTCTCCGGCACTCCGCCGGTATTTGAATTCCTTCAGCCAGGTAGATCAGAACGGAGCTGCCATTGAAAAATATGCATTTACTTATGAGAATATATTCTATACTGATCAAAATAACCAGCCGGTGAATAGTGGTATTTCTGAACTGAAAAGAATTCAGTTACCAACACGCGGAATGATTGAATATAATTTTGGTTTTCCGACGATGGATACTGAAAGAACAGAAACGCTTCCCATTCCTAAAGTACTTCTCACAGATATTTCATTTACAAGAGCCAATGGGCAAAGAAAATATGCGTTTACCTTAACAGACACCAAAACTCTTGATATAGATGCTTCAGGGATTGGGAAGGTAGCGGCTTTTCCATGGGCTATACAATTCTGGAAAAAACAGGGAAGCTCCTATGTGATTTCGCATGGTTTAGGGGAACCGATAGAACCTGTCCCTGGTTTTGAATATGTGCAAAGCAGAACATTTGAACCTGGGGAGTATTATCTTGATTTATATTGTAATGATATGTCATGCCCTACTACTACATTAAGTGATCCCGCTGTTGTTCAGATATGGCGTGAGGGGGACGGTCCGGCTGTTCAGGTCATTATTAAAGAACGTTATATAGTAGGACCTGCAAGGATTAAAAACATCAAATATTATAATGCTTCTGCTATAGATGCTGCCAATCCTCCTGCACCTGCGAAAATAGAAGAATACGAATATAATAAGTTTGATGATCCCGGGGTTTCCAGTGGATTTCCGGTGGGAGATACCAGAATTTATAAAAATGTAAAAGTTTCCAGGGGCAATAATATGGGGTATACCAAATATTATTTTAAAGCACCGGATGCTTATCCTCAGCAGGGGGATTTCTGGCCTCATTACAATCTTACCCGCGAAGGTCTCCTTGATAAAAAAGAAGTTTATAATGCCTCGAATCAAAAAATATCTGAGGATGCATATGATTATACAATAGAAGAATTTGACGGGCCGCTCTATAATTTACTTTCATTACAGGTAAAAACATCATGGATCAAGAACAATAAAGTGACCTCTAAAAGTTATTTTGATTCTGGAACAATAGAGATGAAGAATGAGATCTTCAGAAATACCCATAACAATAAACCTAATCTTGAGCGCACTACTTCTTTTGATGGCAGTATCCAGGAGACCGCCTATCAATATGCGCTGGAGAAAAATAATCAGAAGCTGCTAAGCTCCAATATGGTTGGCCAGCCTTTAGAAACAACTTCCGTACTGAAGAAAAACGCTGCTGATCCCGGAAAAGTAATGGCAAGAACAGAAACCATGTATGAAAATCCGGGAAATAAATACCCCTCTTCAGTCAGATCGTATGATTCTCAGAATCTTTTATCTTCAGAAGTTACTTTCAACAGATATGATATCAGGGGGAATCTGGAGCAGTATACCACTAAGGACGGAATTCCTGTTTCAATGATCTGGGGCTATAATAAAACACAGCCTATTGCTAAAGTAGAGGGAGCTGCTTATGATCAGGTCCTTCCGTATTTGGGAGATATTATAGCAAAATCTGATGCGGCTGTTATCTCAGAACAGGATCTTCAAAATGCTTTGGATGCTTTCAGAAACAATGCCAATCTTAAAAATTATCAGATCACCACTTATGTATATGATTCCCTGGCAAGGATGAAAATGACGACTCCTCCTGCGGGAATCCGTCTGATCTATCAATATGATACGGCGGGAAGGCTTGAAAAAATAGAAGATGAAACCGGGAAGCTGCTGAAGAAATACCAGTACAATACCGGACATTGATCATGAAGGATGAAAACTTTACTATAAGAATTTGTACATCCAATTTTTAACATCTAATATCTTAATTAAGATGAAAAAGCTAACACTTATATTCGGTTTCTTGTCCTTAGGCTTCTCAAACGCCCAGACAACGACAACAGAAAACTTTATATCGGCTACAGACTGTATGAATGAAGACTGTAGCAAAAACACACAAACAGTACAGTATTTTGACCTTCTGGGAAGACCCAGACAGATCGTGAATGTGAAAGCAACCCCTTTAGGAAGGGATATCGTAACTCCCATTGTCTACGATGACCAGGGAAGGAAGACCAGAAGTTACCTCCCTGTTCCCCAAAGCTCTACATCTAACGGAGGGATGTACTCCCAGACTCAGGGGATGACCCCTTATCCGGTGGCTGATGTAACGAATATCTATTCCGGAGAAAAGATCTATACTGAGACTGTTCTTGAAAACTCTCAGTTACAGAGGGTTTTACAGCAGAAAATGACGGGGAACGACTGGAACGGAAAGGCTGTACTCTTGGGTTATGATCTCAATACAGCTGCTGATCATGTAAAAAATTACCAGGTAACAGCAGGTTGGGATACTGCGGGAAAACTCTACAGAAATGAATTACAGTATACCGTCGCAGAATATGCTGCCGGTCAGCTCGTAAAAAATACCGTTACCGATGAAGATGGTCATAAAGTGGTTGAATTTAAAGACGGCTCCGGGCAGACCGTGCTTTCAAGGAAAATAGTGGACGCTGGCCAAAATGCAGATACCTATTATGTATACAATGATTACAGGCAGCTTGCCTATATTATCCCGCCATTGGCATCAGCCGCAGCTTTGAATTCCGCAGCAGTAGATAATATATGTTATCAGTATAAGTATGACAGCAGAAACAGGCTGGCAGAGAAAAAGCTTCCCGGAAAAGGCTGGGAATACATGGTCTATGATAACCAGAACAGGCTGGTAGCTTCGCAGGATGCCAATCTTAAGGAAAAAGGCCAGTGGATGTATGTAAAATATGATCAGTTTGGAAGAGTGGCCTTTACCGGAATAGCTACCGGGGGAGAAAGAAATACGGAGCAGGGGCTGGCTGATGGAATTGCCAACAATAATGTGAAAATAAGCAGTTCGGTGGTCTTCAACAGGCAGGGAATGGATGTTTTTTATGATCCTGCCGCTACTTATCCTCATGCTTCCAAATGGGTCGTATTATTATCCGTGAATTATTATGACACCTATCCTGCTTACAGCTTTAATCCTGCTTTTCCCCAGACGATCCAGGGGGCTGCCGTTTTAAAAGATACTCCTGTTAATGGTAAAAGCAGCAAAGGGCTTCCCGTGATGGGTTTTGTGAAAAATATTGAAGATGATAACTGGACAAAAAACTATATTTACTATGACCAGAAAGGAAGAACAGCAGGCTCTTACAGCATCAACCACCTTGGGGGGTATACCAAAACAGAATCTGAGCTTGATTTTGCAGGAATTGTCCAGCGCACCAAAGTATATCATAAAAGACTGAATACGGATGCAGAAAAAGTAATTACTCAAACCTATTCCTATGATCATCAGAACAGATTATTGGTGCATAAACATAAAGTAGATAATAACCCTGAAGAAATCCTGTCTCAGAATACCTATAACGAGCTTTCTCAGATTATCACCAAAAAAATAGGAGGTACAAATGGAAGTACTCCTCTTCAAAGTATAGATTATATGTACAATATCAGGGGATGGCTTACCAAAATCAATGATCCTGCCAATCTGAACGGAAAGCTTTTTGGGTATGAGATCAGGTATAATACCCCGGCAAATCCGGTCCAGGCTCCGGCAAAATACAATGGGGCGATTTCGGAAATAGACTGGAAAACATCCAATGATCAGGTACTGAGAAGGTATGATTATCAATATGACGCACTCAACCGGATGAAAAAAGGAATTTATTCGGAGCCCGGTTCATCTGTGCCACAGAACAATTTCTTTAATGAAGCTTTGAACTATGACCAGAACGGGAATATCACAGCATTGCAGAGAAATGGGAAAAGCACGGCAGGAATGGCGGAAATGATAGATAATCTTAGCTATTCCTATACCGGCAACCGGCTTATTTCCGTTGCGGATGCCTCCTATAACTATAAAGGCTATCCCGATACTTCAGGAAAAACCATTACCTATGATAATAACGGGAATATGACAGCCTATCAGGATAAAGGTATTTTGCAGATTAATTACAATTTCCTGAACCTTCCGAATTATATGATGTTTGATAAGATGTACTATACCCGGGGGATTTGGCAGAATGAAAATACCTATTATTTTTATAAAGCAGACGGCACAAAGTATAGAAAGGAGCATAGATACAGTGAAAATTCTGTCTACAGAAAAAAAACGACGGATTATCTGGATGGGTTCCAGTATGAAGAAGTGCAGAATGTAACGCCGTATACACTGAAATTTGTGCCTACCGCAGAAGGCTATTACAGTTTTCAGGATAATAAGTATATTTACAATGACAAAGACCATTTAGGAAATGTACGTTTAAGCTACTTCAACAATGGGAATGGAGCAGAAGTTCTTGAAGAAAACAATTATTATCCCTTTGGGATGAAGCATGAAGGGTATAATGTATTGGCGGGAAATCCTGCCTACAATTATAAGTATAACGGAAAAGAATTACAAAAAGAAACCGGCTGGCTGGATTACGGCTGGCGACAGTATATGTCGGAAACAGGCAAATGGAACGGGATAGACCAACTCGCTGAAGCCTATACTTCTACAAGCACATATGCGTATGTAGCCAATAACCCGGTTTCACAGTTTGATGTAGACGGCAGATGGATGGATGATAATGGGCATATTGATACTTCCGGAAACTCTAATCCTTTCAGAGATATGGCTCAGTCTCAGATGAGGATGACTCAATTCATGGGACAAAATCCAGGAGAAGGTGCAGGTGGTGGTTACACTTTTACTGGAACAGATGCCGGTTCCATATTCAATTATTTTGTAAATAGAGGAAACTTCTCCGAACTTAGCATTGGAGATGGTAATTTAACTTGGTGGAAGGGAACACCTACTTTAACCTCTTATAGTGGAACAGATATACATGGAGATATAGATCTCGGCATAGGGTATAACGCTAAATTTAAGGACATTCCATTAGATGCCTATAAAAACTGGGCAGATTGGGGAGCAAGTACTGCTGGAGGAGGATTTAAATATCTTGCTGATCGAAGAACAGCTCTGTATAATAGTGGATATTGGATAGATAATCTTGGACAAATGAGAAGTACAGCCTATGCAGGAAGAGCCAGAGGATCGTTGATAGGACTTAGAAGTGATTATGTGCGAACCACTACAATGCTTGGGAAATATTCCAAAAGAGCAGGTTATGTAGGATATGGAATCAGTGCTGCACAAATAGGATACGGGATGTATAAAGATGGTGGAAATTTTGGTATTAGAGCTCAGGTAGCAACAGCTAACGTAGCAGGAGGAATGGCAGGAGCTGCAGCAGGAGCATGGGTTGGAGCAAAATTATTAACTCCAATTGGAGGAGCTATTGGGTCTGCTTTTGCAGGAGTAGGGGCTGCTCCGGGAGCTGCTATTGGTGGGATAATTGGAAGTGTTGTAGGAGGTATTGTAGGAGGTGTATATGGAGGTGATTATGCAGAACAATGGGCAAGTAGTATATTAAATAAACCTAGTTATTAAGCCAAATAAAATTTGCAAAAGAAATTGAATATTATTACTATTTAGTTTCGTATTATATAGAACTGTAGTACAAATATTATTAAAATAGAAAACCTATGGAAAAAGTTTGGAATTATGTACACTATACAATTTTTAATTTTTACAAGATTATATATAGATTATTATCTTATATAGATCCTTTTAGATTCCTTTATAAAATTCCTGCAATAAAAAATTTTTATTCTAAAAGAGGAATTGAAGATATGAACCAATTTACTGACGATGTTGTTTTTAATGATAAAGTATCAGGATTGCATAGCATTTGGGCTGGTATTCAAATGGGAGGTTTAATAATTCTTATAGAATATGGATTATTTAATATTTTTCAGGCAATATTAGGGAAATCGTTAATACAAATCTTTTGGGAGCCAGGAAGTCCCTATAAATGGATATTTGTAATAGGGCTGTTAGTTATGCCTTGGATTATTAACGAGAGATTACTGTTTAAGAATAATAAGTATTTAAAATACTTTGATGAATTTGATAGAGAGCCTAAAAAAATAAGATATAAACATGTTTGGATTAGTTTAGGAATTATTGTAGGAATTATCACGTTCTTTGTCTTAAGTTTTATTCCATTGTCAAAAGTATATTAATTAGATAATGTTCCAAACAAGTTGGTAATAAATTAGGGTATTGGTTTCCAATACTCTAATTTTAAAATATAATGATGAAGAGTTTAAGGAAACAGGCAAATGGAACGGTATGGATCAGTTGTCTGAAATATATGCTTCCACCAGTCCTTTTGCCTATGTAGCCAACAACCCAGTTTCAATGCGTGATCCTGATGGCAGATGGATGGATGCCAATGGGCATATCGACACTTCCGGAAACTCTAATCCTTTCAGAGATATGGCTCAGTCTCAGATGAGGATGACTCAGTTTATGGGGCGAAATCCTGGAGAAGGCGGCGCTGGTGGTTATCTTAACGATAGTTATAATTTTACAGGGACACAAGCGTTTTCTATGTTCAATTATTTCAAAAATGGAGGATCTATGTCTGGACTTAGCTTCGGTGATACTGAGGTAACATGGTATACGGGTACCGCTACCCAGGATGCCTATAGAATGGGTGATGATATCTTCTCAGATATAAAACTTGGGATAATTCATAAAGCAAGAATTGCTAAGAATAGCTGGGCTGAAATCAGAACACCTTCTTATTATTTACCTCCTCCAAAAAGCTTTGATTGGGGACATGTAGGAAATACAATGACAGCAGGAGCGGTTACATATTTCGCCTTAGAAAAAAGTATCTACAGTAAGTACCATTGGGTAGATGCAAAAGGTATTATTAAGTCTACTCAACTTTTAGAAAAAGGAGCCAATGGTAAATATGTAAGAGGAGTACAAGGTTTTAGAAACGGATATATGGCTGCAGGAAAAGCTACTTCGGCTTATTCAATAGCAGGAAAAGTTGTCGGAGCTGTAGGAATGGGAGCAACTGTATTTCAGTATTTTGACGGTCAAATAACCGGAACTGAAGCCAGTGTTGACTTAGCAATGGGAGCTATTGGTTTTACAGGATGGGGAGCTCCTATTAGCCTCGCATATTTTAGTGGAAAATTTTTATATGAATATTCAACTGGCAGATCACTATTTACAAAACCAGGAGAAAATTAAAATTTAGATAATGAAAGCATACTATTATTTTTTATTCAGAATTTATAGATATTATAAAGATAAACAGAATGAAAATGAATTACAAGCAATTTTTAGTGTTATTACTGTTAGTACATTAATCGCTAGTTTAACTATCTTCTTCTTTCATGGATTATTAAATTATCTAGGTATATTACCAATGTATTCAAATAAATTTTATATGATTTTATTTATGATAATCGTTGGTTTTATTAATTATTTTTTTTTTATTAGAGATAAAAATTTCTTAAATTATGATTTTCAAAAAGATAAAAAAGGAGGGTTTTATATTATTGTATATATAATTTTATTGGGTATTTTACTTTTTGTTTTATCTAATATTAATCGTGAAAAAATATTTGAGGAAAGAAAAAAAAATCCCCAAACAGAACAAACCCAAAAAACTGCTTCCTTACAAAGTGAAATAGAAAATTGGTTTAAAGAAAAATTTTAATTGTATTTGATAATGTTCAAAACGTGTTGGTAATAAATTAGAGTGTTGATTTTCAATACTCTAATTTTAAAAACATCACAGGCGCTCTTGAAAGTACAGATACCAATAACTATTATCCCTTTAGGCTGAACCATATTTCAAATTCGTTCAGTACTTCTAACTTTGGGAGCTTTTACAGCTACAAATACAACGGCAAAGAGCTTCAGGAAACCGGAATGTTCGATTACGGCTGGCGACAGTATATGCCGGATTTGGGAAGATGGAACGGGATAGACCAACTCGCTGAAGCCTATACTTCTACAAGTACATATGCGTATGTAGCCAATAACCCGGTTTCACAGTTTGATGTAGACGGAAGATGGATGGATGATAATGGACATATCGACACTTCAGGAAATGCAAATCCTTTCAGAGATATGGCTCAGTCTCACATGAGGATGACTCAGTTTATGGGGCGAAATCCTGGAGAAGGCGGAGCTGGTGGACAAGCGCAAGGACATAAACCTACTATTTTTAAGCGTATAGGTAATTTCCTTGAAAGGCTGTTTGGTAAAAGTAAAAAGGCAGCTGTTGGTGTCCTTTCTGTGGGAGTTGCTACATTTGAAGGTCTCGCTCCGCCAGTAGAATTTGGCTCAACTGTAGCTGAAATAGCTGGCTATGCAAGATTGGGTTTATGGAGTTTACCTTTAATGCTTAATGGAGACAGTGGTTTTTCTGCAAATTCTAAACCGATTACGGGTGCTATTGATATTCCTGTTACAACAACGGCTGATGAATCAGAGCCAGAATTTGAATATTTTTATAGAGCAATGTCTACTAAAGAATATCTAAGTACTGGAGGTTTTTTACAACAGAAAAGCGACCAAAGTGGAAATTATAGAGGAGAAGGTCCATTTGTTACAGATCGCTTGGAGTATGCAGAAAGAGCATTAAACGGTTTTAGCAAAAAAGATAAATATGATTTGATAGTCCAATACACCATGCAACCGGGTACAACCAATCTTCTTAACTCTATCTCTTTACCACACGGTCCAGGGGTAACTGGAGCCTATTCCGAAAAGTTAGGTTTACCTATAAAGAAAGTTGAACTTGGAGGAACAAATTATGGATTTTATGGATCTAATGTTAATATTTTCAATATTAGATTAATGGGACCTCCTATACCAATAAGATACAAATAATAAAAATAAATATGTTAAAAGAATTATTAAAAAAGACTGATGATGATTTGGTTAGTATCAGTGAGCAATATAGAAAATATTACAATTCCAATCTTGAAATTTTTAAAATTGAATATGAAAATTATGCTAATACAACAAAAAAGGAATTACCATTATTAGTTTTAGATTATATCAAGATTTATCAGTTGTTTGGATATAATCAGGATGAATTATCATTTTTTATACGCAGAAAAATAGTTTCTTTTTATTTGCATAATATATCTGATTTTATAAGAAAAGAGGATGGGTTTGTAATATATTCATTTATTGACATTTTTTATTGTGATCCTTTGTTTTTTGAAAATAAAGAAACTTTAACGACTTTTTTTGAAGCTACTTATCCAATATTATCATTGAAAACTGAAGATATGTCTTCATTTATTGCTATAGCCTGCATGAGATATATTGCTATATTAGGTTCTGAAAAAGAAGGAAAAATATTTTTAGAAAAATACTTGCAAGAGAACAAAAATGGTATTTATATAGAAGATGTAAAAGAAGAGTTATAAAGTATAGAGAATTATTCCCTAAACTGGCGCGAGCGTATCGCTCGTGTTCCATAAATATATTAAAACCACTGTTTTTTGCAGTGGTTTTATAATCTGAAAATTATAAAGCATCAGAAACTTGGATTATGGATTTATTTATCTTTAATGCTTATACTAGCAAATATGAACGGGAAATATTGATTCCTGGAATAGTAATAGGAGGAACACCAATACTCGTAAAATAAATGGAAACAGACAATTTTCAAAGAATACTAAACTTATTTAAAAAGCAAAGTGATAATTATTTATGTGCAACCATATATAATTATTTAAAATCCATAGATAAACTTGAATATATTCTTATTGATAAAAATAAGGCAAATTCTATATATACAGTAAGAAACGAAATCAATAATACGGTAAATGAAAGTCTAAAAATTCAAGGTTATGATGAGTTATTAAATAATCTTAATCAATTTAATAGTAAAAAAGTAATTATTAGCAACTTTGATTATAACAAAAAGGATTTTACCATATTTATCAATGACAAAGAGACTGAAATATTAGGAATATTATGGCGCGATATCAATAAATAAAAAGGTACTGTTCCAAACATGTTGGTAATAAATTAGAGTATTGAAAATCAATACTCTAATTTTAAAAATAAGAATTAAAATCTCAATTTAAATGATATTGCGGATAGCCAGAACAGAATAAAAGAGAAAATAGGCTATTTAAAATATTGAAGATCATACAAGGTGTTTCAGATATGTTGGTAAAAAGACCACCTTGGGAATGCCAGGGTAAGTTTTGCTAAAAACAGCGAAGGCGCTCCTGAAATTATCGATACCAATAACTATTATCCTTTTGGGCAGAACCATATTTCAAATTCGTTCAGTACTTCTAACTTTGGGAGCTTTTACAGCTACAAATACAACGGCAAAGAGCTTCAGGAAACCGGAATGTTCGATTACGGCTGGCGACAGTATATGCCT
>NZ_QICX01000019.1:0-1874 GCF_003201365.1 Chryseobacterium sp. CBTAP 102 | reverse complement strand
GTACTTCTAACTTTGGGAGCTTTTACAGCTACAAATACAACGGCAAAGAGCTTCAGGAAACCGGAATGTTCGATTACGGCTGGCGACAGTATATGCCTGATTTAGGACGATGGAACGGTATGGATCAGTTGTCTGAAATATATGCTTCCACCAGTCCTTTTGCCTATGTAGCCAACAACCCAGTTTCAATGCGTGATCCTGATGGCAGATGGATGGATGCCAATGGGCATATCGACACTTCCGGAAACTCTAATCCTTTCAGAGATATGGCTCAGTCTCAGATGAGGATGACTCAGTTTATGGGGCGAAATCCTGGAGAAGGCGGCGCTGGTGGTTATCTTAACGATAGTTATAATTTTACAGGGACACAAGCGTTTTCTATGTTCAATTATTTTAAAAATGGAGGAACAATGTCTGGACTTAGCTTCGGTGATACTGAAGTAACATGGTATACGGGTACTGCTACCCAGGATGCCTATAGAATAGGTGATGACATCTTCTCAGACATAAAACTTGGGATAATTCATAAAGCAAGAATTGCTAATTATGGTCCTATTGATTATGGGAAATTGGTAGAGGAAGGTCTTAATTGGATTCAAAACAACCCTAAAACATTTACTACCACCGCAGGCACTGTTGAAGGATCTTCTCAGTTAGTTTCTTGGGGCTTGAAAAAATGGAATGCTGCTTCAAGTATATCCAAAAGTCGTATTTTCGCAGAAACAATAAGTACTAGATTACCCCTATCTGCTAAAACTTTGGGAGTTACATCAAAAGGTCTTAATGTATTAGGAAAAGCAGTTGGTGTTGCCGGTTTAGTAAATACGGGCTACCAATGGTCTCAAGGAAAGATTTCTGATACTAGAGCTATAGCTGATGGAATAATGGGAGTTGTAGGCTTTCTTGGGCCATGGGGAGCTGCCGCATCATTAGTATATTTTGGTGGAATTGCAGCTTATGAATATTATTATAACGATAACAAACCCGCATTTTAAAATGATTAAATTTTTAAGATTATTATTTTATCATATTTATATATACTATAATAAATCGGAGAAGGGAGGAAAAGCTATAACTAAATTTTCTACATTTTCAGTTTTTTTAGTTATATTTTTCTTTATGATTATAAGTGTCTACACTTTAATATGCCAAATATATGATAGCAGCTATACATTTCTTCCTGGAAAATCGTATTTTTTTGTCTTTGCAATTATTGCTATTATTATAGCATATTATTTGTATAGAGAAGGATTCTATGCTTTAAATGAATACTGTGACTATGATAAAAAATATTATTATTATTTTTTTATTATAGTCTTAGTCACACTTTTTTTATTTATCTATACAGGTAAAACTAGTAGAGAAAGAGTTTTTAAACAAAGAGAGTTACAAAAGGAACATATTGAAAACAAAGAGTAAGAGTAAAACTAATATAAAATAGGTAATGCTGCAGATATGTTGGTAATGTTCCAAACGTGTGGCAATGTTTCAGATATGTTGGCACGCAATATCCATGGAAATTATAAAAGGAAATCTCAATTAAAATATTCAAAGAAAGAGTAACTATAACGGTTGCTCTTTCTATTTTTATAAAATAAACAGCTCTTTATGAATGTAAAAATCTATTGTAAAAGTTTTGTTCTCCTATATTGATAGTACAAAAAACATAAGATATCTTTGTCTTTTAGGTAGTGTCTCACTAACTGTGTAAGTTAAAAAGTTATTCTGGAAAATTTTGAGCCCTCATAGCTCAAAAAATTTTACGGAAATAACTTTTTATTATTTTTAACCATTACATAGTTATGATAGACAAAGAAGACTTATTAAACAACAAGGATTTCTATAAGTCCTTTAAAAATGGAGAAGACTTAACC
>NZ_QICX01000018.1:0-93708 GCF_003201365.1 Chryseobacterium sp. CBTAP 102 | reverse complement strand
GGAAATCACATCCAAACTTTTGCAACCCCAACAACGATTTTTTTTGAATTTTCAGCCATAAAAAAAGTTTATTGAAACAAAATTCAATAAACTTTATGTAACATCAGTAACAATAGGCGTTACAAAGAATTTTGCCAACTATTTTTGACTATTAAACCTTTAAACACCAATCTCACCCATGATCTCACAAGTACCCACGAACCATCATTGTGCCATTTGTGAAAAAATTAGTGTTATTAGTGTTTAAAAACTAGTTCAGTACTTTATACTCACTCGGAGAAACACCTACTTTGGTTTTGAACAGTCTTGTAAAATGCTGCGGATATTTAAAGCCTAAATCATAGGAAATTTCACTGATTGTCTTTCCCTGATCCAGAATCTGTTCTTTGGCTATATCAATAAGCTTGTTGTGGATAAATTCCTGAGCAGAAATTCCCAGTTCTTTTTTGATAAGGTCTCCGAAATAATTGGCAGACAGGTTCAGCTTTTCTGCAAAATAATTGACCATGGGAAAACCTATATTTTTTGGATTTTCAGATTTCAGATAATCATCTACCAGATTTTCAAATTTCCCGATGACTCCCTGGTTAATATGATCTCTTGTAATAAACTGACGGTCATAAAAACGCATACAGTAATTCAAAAACAGTTCAATATTATTAACAATTAAAGACTTGCTGTGTTTATCTATAGCCTGTTCCAGCTCGAGTTTAATATTTTTAAAGCAGTCCAGCACCACTTCCCTTTCTTTTTCCGAGAGATGTAATGCTTCATGTACATCATAAGAGAAAAAAGAATAGTCTTTCATATTCTTCCCCAGGTTAGTTCCTTTTATTAAATCCGGATGAAAAATCAGAGCAAAACCTGCAGGCTGAACAGATCTGTCTTTATTATAAATTCCATACGTCTGTCCGGGAGCAATAAAAACCAAAGTTCCTTCCTGATAATCGTAGCTGTGTTTCCCGTATTGCATGTCTCCACACATCACATCTTTCAGGAAAACGGTATAAAACCCAAATTTCCTTCTATACTGGCAAATAGGATCAGATTTGGAAAAATCAATAATACTCACCAGCGGGTGCAGGGTTTCATGATTCGCCATTTTATTATATTCCGAGACCGTGTTATAGATTTCAACCTCCTGATTTTCCATGAAGTATATTTTTATTGCTATTCAAAATTACCATTTTCATTTGTAACTGAAATGATGTCTGTAAAATTGGTAAGTAATTCGGTAATCTGTATAAGCACGATTTACAATAAAGTATCGATTTTTGTAATGTTTTGGAAACCATTATCAAAAACACAATCATTAAAAACCTAAATAAACTAAATATAAAAAAATGAGTACAATCACAGTAAAAGCTTATGGTGCAGAGTCTACCACAGCAGATCTGAAAGAAATGAATATTGAAAGAAGAGAAGTAACCGCAAAGGATGTAGAAATTGAAATTCTCTACTGCGGGGTATGCCACTCTGATCTTCATACAGCAAGAAACGACTGGGGAGGATCTTTATATCCTGTAGTTCCGGGACATGAAATTGTAGGAAGAATTACAAAGGTAGGAAGCGAAGTCTCCAAATTTAAAGCAGGAGATCTTGCAGCAGTAGGATGTATGGTAGATTCTTGCGGACATTGCGACAGCTGCAAACACGATTTGGAGCAATATTGTCAAAATGGATTTACAGGAACTTATAACGGAAAAGATAAGCACCTTGGAGGCCACACTTTCGGAGGATATTCTCAAAAAGTAGTCGTTGATGAGCATTTTGTTCTAAGTGTTCCTGAAAATTTAGATCTGGCAGCAGTAGCGCCCCTTCTATGTGCAGGAATTACCACTTGGTCACCATTAAGACACTGGAATGCCGGGCCGGGTTCAAAAGTGGCAGTTGTAGGATTAGGTGGATTAGGCCACATGGCTATTAAACTGGCAAAAGGACTGGGAGCTGAAGTTACTTTATTCTCAAGAACTCCTGGAAAGACTGATGATGCCAAACAACTTGGAGCAGATCATGTAGTGATCTCTACGGATGATTCACAGATGGACGCTGTAAAGGGTAAATTTGATCTTATCATTGATACTGTACCTTATGAGCATGACATCAACCCTTATATGCAAACTCTTTCTTTGAACGGAACTTTAGTTCTTGTAGGATTCGTAGGTGAGTTTCAGGAAACCGAAGTAAGCACAAGACCGATGATCTTCCAACGCCGTTCTGTAGCAGGATCTTTAATCGGAGGTATTGCAGAAACACAGGAATTGTTAGATTTCTGTGGAAAACATAATATTGTTTCTGATATTGAACTGATTAAAATGCAGGATATCAACAGCGCGTATGAAAGAATGCTGAAAAGTGATGTAAAATATCGTTTTGTAATTGATATGCAGTCTTTGTAATTCTTCTATAGAATATTAACAGAAACAGGTTCTTCGGATTGAAGAGCCTGTTTTTATTTTTTCAGGTTTTGGCTAAAAGTATCTTGATCCTGATTCAGCATATATCTGTTTCCATTGGCATATTTGTTATCATTCCTTTCCATATCCTGAAAAGCCCATGCTGCCATTGCATCAATCACAGGAGCCAATTCATTACCTGCTTCACTCAGTTTATAAGTCACATGAGGCGGTACAACAGGCTTTGCTGTTCTGATAATCAATCCATCTGATTCCAGTTGCTTCAAATGCTGGATGAGCATTTTTTCTGTTACTGCAGGAATTGCTTTCTTCAACTCGCTGTACCTTTTTTCTCCTGTGGAAAGATTAAACAGAATAATAGGTTTCCAGAATCCGCCAATTCTTTCCATAACATACATTACAGGACAATCCTGCACTGTTTTCTTATTTTCCTGAATGGTTGAGCTTTCTTTGATGGCTGTCATATCTACATACTTTAGGGTAAGTACTTGTATAAAAGTAAGTACAAATATAACTTTGTTCCCGGAAATAAAAAAATATTTATTATGAAAATTGTAATCACAGGATCATTAGGAAATGTAGCTAAACCATTAGCACAACAATTAGTTGCCCAAGGGCATGATATTACAGTAGTAAGCAGCAGTAATGCAAGAAAACAGAATATTGAATCTCTGGGAGCAACACCGGCTATAGGATCTATCACCGATATTAATTTTTTAACGCAAACTTTTGAAGGAGCTGATGCTGTTTTTGTCATGACACCTCCTGCCATCAGTCCGGATAAGATTGTGGAAAATACTACCAATGCAGGAAAAAATTATGCTAAAGCTTTAAAAAATGCAAATATAAAAAAAGCTGTAATGCTAAGCAGCGTAGGAGCGGAATCCCCGGTTGAAAACGGACCCATCGCAGGTCTTCACAATATTGAAAAAATATACAACGAGGTAGAGAATACTTCTTTTACTTTTTTAAGAGCCGGATATTTTTATAATAACTTCTTCAATGATATTCCGATGATTCAAAATGCAGGAATCATCGGAGGAAATTATCCTGCAAGTATTGAAGTACCCGTAGTACACCCTACTGATATTGCCAAAGCCGCTGCTGAAGAACTGATAAAAGACGGAAATGCCAACAATATCAGATATATTGTAAGTGATGTAAGAAAAGCTGCAGATTTTGCAAAGATTTTAGGAATTGCAGTGAATAATACTGAACTTCCATGGGTAGAATTCTCTGATGAAGATTCTTTAAACGGAATGCTTCAGGCAGGATTACCTGAAGATATGGCTAAGCTGTATGTTGAAATGGGTAGGGGAATAAGAACAGGAGTTGTACAGAAGGATTTTATTGATCATGGTTCTCCTGTTACGGGAAGCGTTAAGTTAGAAGATTTTGCAAAGGAATTTTCTTCTAAGTTTTAATTTCTTTGGTCTTGAAACAAAAGTTCAAGACTGGAATTAAAATAAGTTTCGGCGAACCAAAGGTGCGCCGAAACTTATTTTAATTATTATATGGTAAACCTTCAGACTATTTCTTGTCTTTCAGGGTTTTCTTTAAAACTTTCAGTTTTCCATCGATAGGCTGATCAATTTTTAATCCTAAAACCTCAGCAACCAAAGGATAAACATTAATGTTGGCAAATTCACTGATCACCAGATTATTTTTAAATTCAGGTCCCCAGGCAAAGAAAGTAGCTTTCATTTCCGGAACAACTTTAGGATTATAGCCATGCTTTCCCACCGATGATTTTTTACCTTTTTCCAGAAAAATTTTCGGAGCATTCGGAATGAGAAGAATCTGCCCTATTCTGTTGTATTGATCGTCTCTTGTAGCGAAGTGCAGATATTTAGGAAGCTTTTTGTCAAGATATACTTCGTAATCATCTGTTTTATGAGCTTTCAGTTCTTTGTAAACCTTTTTTATCTCATTCGGGTTTTTAACGTAAACTCTTAACAAAGTCTGGGAATTATAAAAATCAAATCTGTTTTTATCAAAAAGAACAGCCGGAATCTCCAACGGTGCACCGCCGTCTACTTTAATCATTCCGTGATCAGAAACAAAAACATAGTTGACATTTTCTAATCCTAAATAATTTACTTTCTGAACAAGATCACCAACAGCCTGGTCTATCAAATGAACAGCTGTTTCCGTTTCTTTGGTATCCGGACCATAATGATGCCCGCTTCCATCTACTTCCGGGAAATATAATGAAATAAAGTGTGGTCTTTTATCTTCCGGTAATTTCAGCCAGTTGACTACTTTTTCTACTTTTTCTGAAGGGGTAAATTTTTCGTGATAAGGATAATAATAAGTGGGTCTTATTCCTCCGGCATCACTGGCAGATCCTACCCACATTAAAGAGGCCGATACCATTCCCTGCTTTTCAGCAAGACCCCAAAGCGGAGTTCCTCCGTACCAGCTTCCGTCCTCAGCATTTTTTTTGTTACTCATTGCATAGCCTTCTTTTCGCTCGTAATCGTAAAAAAAGTTATCAATCAAACCATGATGAGAAGGGTAAAGTCCGGTAATTAGACTCCAGTGGTTGGGGAAAGTAATACTTGGATAGCTTGGAATCATTGCTTCGGCTTTTACGCCGCCGTTAGACAGTTTTAAAAGGTTTTCAGCATTAAATTTCCGGGCATAGTCATAACGGAAACCATCCGTTGAAATCATAATCACATAAGGTTTTGTCTGTGCTTCTGCGCTGTTTTTCCTTCCCGGTATAACAACCTGGGCAGTATCAATATTTGTCTGTTGCGCAAAAGCCGTAAAGGAAATGAACAGCAGTAAAAAATGGATTCCTCGCTTCATTATTTAAAATTTTCAGCAAAGTTACATCCTATCCTTCTCCCTGAAAAGTTTAAGAGATTAAAAGTATATTAAAACCCCCTAATTTTTTTGAATCAAAATGAATACCTGTTAAATAGACCTTTTCATCTCAAACTGTGACAGCCAGTTGTTCAGTCCTACTCTTTCACTAAGAAACTTACTTGTATTTTCTGAGGAACCATCCACATTATTCAGGGCTATAGTCTGTCCGTTATTTTTTTCTCTAATTGCATTAAACAGCTTTGTGCCTATTCCTTGATTTCTGTAATTCTTATCTACAGCAAACTGATATATTTTTCTAGAAGCAGGACCATAAACAATATATCCAACCAGATTTTCATCTTTATAAGCCCCTAAAGTCACATAATTTTCCGGCATCGGTTTCAATACGAAAACTGATCCCTGCCATGAAGGTTCAATATCCCAGAAAGAACATAATACATTCCATTGGAAGTCTTTTAAGTCTCGTATAGATACTTCAGTATTTTCTTTTCCATTCTGCTTAATACTTCCGTTAAAGCAAAGCAGTCTTCTGACAATCTTAAAACCTAAATTTTCATAAGCCCTTATAGCAGGCTGGTTTCCTTCAATAACTTCAAGCAGCAATGTATTGGCATTTCTTTCTTTTAAAACAGGAATGATAAAATCATACATTTTTCTCACCAATCCTTTGCCTCTGCTTTCCGGAACAACTCCTGTACCTCCGTTGTAGATAATCTTTTCTCCATTTTCAATTTTTTCAGACTGAAGAATAAAAGCTACCAGTTTGCCCTCTTCAAATGCTCCGGCAGAAATATTCATATCCAGTTTTTCGGCAGCTATTTTTGCAACAAGCACTTCTTTTGTTAAGTGAAAAGGAACAACATAATCAGAAAATGAATGATTGAACACAAATAAAAGCTCATCTGTTGTGATATCAGCTAAAGTTTTAAATTCCATGGGTTATAAAAATTGTAAGATCAGGAAATTTCTTTTTGTTAAAAATCAGGATATACACAAATATATAAATTTTAAAGCAAACTCCCTGAAATTGGGACTTTAAGAAAAAAAATGATACCCCTGAAAGATCAGAGGTATCTGTTAAAAAAAATATTAAGGTGGGTTCTCTGCGAAAAATTATTCTTTAATCAGTTTTTCATAAGATGTACTTCCATCTTTAAACTGAATTTCAAGATAATAACTTCCTGATCTCAGATCTTCAACACTGATACTTTCGCCTTCAGGTTTTACTGATTTCACTTTTCTTCCTGTTGCTTCATAGATATCAACAGACTTTATTTTATCAGAGTTTTTGAAATTAACGGTTGATTTTGCCGGATTAGGATATAGATTTACCTTCTTGCTATCTGCTGTAATTTCATGGGTAGATAAAGTGGCTGCCGTCATCGTTAATGTTGCATATCCTCTTCCTGCATCATGATATCCTAAAGAAGTTCCTCCACTTTTACGGGAATAGAAAATATTGATTGTTCCGGCAGCGTTGGCAATCGCAAAATCTCCTGCTCCACCTGCAAGTGATCTTGTTGCTACTACAGTTCTTGTAGATCCCGATACGGTGTTCGAAGTTTCTGTCCAGTCCTGAGATGCATCAGCTGAAGGTGTATTGGGAACTCCATTAAAAGAATAATCTCTGTTGGCAGAAGCGTTATAAATAAAACCATCTGCACCGACTGCCATTCCTGTAGTTCCAAAACCTATTCCCATCATAGAGTTGCTGTCACCAGTCACTGTCATTGTTACACCTGAAGGAGTTGTATCTAATTTCACCGTCATGGAAGTTGCCGGTAGGGTTACCGTTCCTGATGAAAACTGCGCCAATGCAAAATTGGCAAGAAGTACGCTAAGCGCTAGTAGAGTTTTTTTCATATCAATTTTTTAAAAGATTTATAATTTCCCTGTTGTTAGTTTGTAATGCATATTCGAAAGGGGTCATTCCCATTGAATCCTTCTTTGTTTTATCTGCTTTATATTTCAGCAGCTGTTCCACCAGGTCTTTATTTCCGGATTTTACAGCCCAGAATAAAGGCGTATATCCTGTTTCATCTGCAATATTGGGATCTGCTTTTTTCTTCAGCAGATGCTCTACCAGATCTTTGTTGTATTTAATGGCTAAACCTGCCAACGCTGTTCCTTCACGGCTTTTGTAGTTGACGTCTTTCACATTCTCAATCAGAAAATCTGCAACGTCTGTATTTCCTCTGTAACAGGCTAAAATAAGGGGTGAAAATCCGTTTTCGTTAACCTGATTAATAACATCCGGATTTTGTTTCATCAGTTCCTGTACTTCCGCAACCGTTCCGCTTCTGGCAACATCAAATATTGATTTTGCTTTTTCCTGAGCAGATATGAATGAGCTCAGAAAGAGTCCTAATACTAAGATTATATTTCTCATTGTTTTACCATGATGTAGTTGTACTCAATATTGACATTTTCTGCCACTTTTTTGGTAACCATTTTGGGAATAGTCACTTTATAATCTACAGGTCTTGCTACAAACCCTCCCTGCATATAGATTTTCCCGTCTTTTGCATATAAAGTGGCAGCGGAGGTAACAGCTTTGTCTACTCCATGAAAGTTTAACGTTCCCTGCACAGTATATTTCTGAGGGCTTGTGGTAAGCTTTGTTTTATCAAAGTTGACAATCTTCCCTTTAAAAGTTGTTTTTGGATATTTTGCAGATTCAGCATAGCTTTCATTGAAATGCTCTTCCATTAATTTTGTTTTAAAATGAAAGTTTTTGACATTTGAGACTGATGCCATCTCACCATTGTCTGCATTGAGAATGACAATATTATTATCATCCTGAGCAAAAATATCATCAAACAGAGGTACTGAAGCTTCAAAAGTTACTTTCCCTGTTTTGGAGCTATATTTTTGTGCTGAAACGTACCCGGCAGAAAGGAGTAATACGCTTAATAATGCTAATTTTTTCATATCAATTTTTTAATTTTCATTTAATCCGTCAGTTTTCCATTTGATGAAAATATTGATTTGGGCAGCGGACAGAGATCCTCCCTGCGGCATTTTCCCGGGATCACCATTAGGCCTTTGAATACGATCCAGAATTCCGTCTATATTATTTTTTACCTGATCATAGGTAACCAGCGGTTTAAAACTCCCTGCAGAATGACAGCTTATACAGTTGTTATCTACAATTGGTTTTACATCTGCAGTATATTTTACGGGTGTTGTAATGGGTGTATTGTCAGAAATCTCTTCATACGTTCTGCTGTCACAAGCCGTCAGTATGATTGCTGACGACAATATCAATAAGAATGTTAGCTTTTTCATTTTAAAAGACTCTGTAAAGGTTAAACCCAAAGAAAATATGTCCCTTTCCCCACGCTCCTGTGGCATTGGTAAGATATCCGATATCTGAATTGATCTGGGAGTTCGTTAGTAAAAGCTGGAACACATGTCCCCCTGTTTCTATATCAACCCCTAGTGACAGTGGGTTTTTGTAAAAACTGTGATCGTCGAAATTCACAAAGTATTCTGCATTCACAGAAACTCTTTTTGAGATTTTGTAGCGTCCTCCCAACCCTGCCAGAAACTGATTTTTGTTTTCAATGGTAGGTTCATAAAGGTTTTTATGAACGAAAGATGGTGTAAGCTGTACAGAGAGCTTATCACTGAATCTTCTTGAGATCAGTGCCTGTGTTAGATAAGAAAGCCTGTCACTGAATTTCAGATGAGGATAAGCATCTTTATCCAGTTCAGTATTGGCCCCCATTACATTGTACCCCACAATATCCACCGGGAAGTTTTCATTTTGTCTTACCAGTCTGTATTTCACGGCTCCTTCAAAGGTTTTCATATTCGTTTCTCTGGAAAGGCTTACAGATACTGCGTCTGAAATACCATAGATAACGCCTAATTTGGTGGAAGCATGATCCAGACCGAAAAAATCTTTAAATCCTGCGCTTATATCTCCAAATCTGTGGGCTACGATAATGTACCATTCTTTTTTAGCTGCCAGTTTTGTAGATTGTCCTGTTACAATCTGAAGGGCTTTAAAGGCGGGTTGTGAGGTTTCTGTATTGGTTTTCACCGTGTCAATATCTTTCAGCAGATCTTCCTGTGCAAAGACAAGACCTGATGAAAACATTGACAAAAATAAGAGAGTTTTTGTCATATACAATTTGAATTAAATTATGATATGACAAACTTATTGAGTTCTCAATTCAAAAACAGGTGATAAAAGTCACCAGTCAAATTGTTTTTATCAATAATAGAAATAAACTTTCCAAACAATTAAAATTAGATCGTTCTAACATTTTCATTTACAGCAACTTTTATTCCTTCTTTAGTCTGAATAATTTCACCTTCGCTTTCAATTTTTTTCAAAACCCGGCTCACAACTTCTCTGGAAGTTCCCAGACTGCTGGCAATTTCACGATGGGTGATCTTAATAGGATTGTTTCCTGTGGATAAAATCTGCTGTTTGATATAATTGAGGACTCTTTTATCCAGTTTATGGAAAACAGCATCATTCACCATATTCATCACTTCTGAAAATCTTCGGTCATATTCATGGTAAAAGAGTTTATTGATTTCCGGAAATCTGATAAGCCATTCATGCATAATAGAGACGGGAATAAGAATTGCTTCCGAGTCTTCTTCTGCAATGGCATATACCCTGCTGATATAGTCCGTCAGAATAGATGAAAAGGTCATGAGACAGCTATCCTTAGGTTTGATATAATAGTAGATGAGCTCTCTTCCATCATTAAGGGTAAATACCTTGATAGATCCTTTTATCAGGAAAGGAACAAACTTATTTTTTTGTCCTTCCCTTATGATTTCAGTTTTTGCTTTTATATCAATAGCAACAGCATGTTTTTCAAGCTCAGATAAAAATTCGGCACCTAAAAAGCCAAATTTACTTATAGCGAACGAGTTATCAATCATATGTTATGTTTTCTGCTTTTTCTTAAACAAATATATAAAATTGATATGTTCTTACTACACATTTTCACCTTATTAAATATAATTAACAATTAAACAAGTGCTCACTATTATTCCTCAAAGTGCAAAAACATGCCCTGGTTTTTACCAGGGCATGTTTTATTTTATTGTAAAAGAAATCTTACGCTTGAACGTTGTTTCCTCCTAATACGAAAGGCTCAACTTCTTTGATTTCTCCGAACTGCTGCTCGTAGTTAGCGATGTTCTGTTGAAGAGCATTTAATACTCTTTTAGCGTGAAGTGGAGCAAGAATTACTCTTGATCTTACTTTTGCCTGCTGAACACCTGGCATCAACTGAATAAAGTCTACTACAAATTCAGATGGAGAGTGGTTTACTAAAGCTAGGTTAGCATAGATACCAGCAGCTACCATTTCGTTTAATTCGATGTTGATGTTTCCGTCTTGTGGATTTTGATTGTTGTCCATTGTTATAAATTATGTTTTTAAAATTCGAAATTTGAGATTGTGAAAATATAAAAATAATTTCAAATCCCAAATTTCAAATCATTAATTTTAGTTAAGGTCTTCGAATTCTTTCTTAGAACCAACAATAACGTTTTGATACTCTTTAAGACCTGTACCTGCAGGGATTCTGTGACCTACAATTACATTTTCTTTAAGACCGTTAAGATCGTCTATCTTACCAGCAACTGCTGCTTCGTTAAGAACTTTAGTTGTTTCCTGGAACGATGCTGCAGACATGAATGACTTAGTCTGAAGGGCAGCTCTTGTAATACCTTGCAGTACAGGAGTTGCAGTAGCCGGAAGAGCTTCTCTTACTTCTACCAATGCTAAATCTTCACGCTTCAACTTAGAGTTTTCATCTCTTAATTCTCTTGCAGTAATCATCTGACCTGGTTTGAATTCTTTAGAATCACCAGCATCTACTACTACTTTAAGACCGAATACTCTGTTGTTTTCTTCCAAGAAATCAAACTTGTGTTCAAGAGCTCCTTCAAGGAATTGAGTATCACCTCCATCTACGATAGATACTTTCGTCATCATCTGTCTTACGATAATTTCGAAGTGCTTGTCGTCGATTTTTACCCCCTGTAGACGGTAAACTTCCTGAATTTCGTTTACTAAGTATTCCTGAACGGCTGTTGGACCTTTAATTCTTAAGATATCTTCCGGTGTGATAGAACCGTCAGAAAGTGGAGAACCTGCTCTTACGAAGTCATTCTCCTGAACAAGAATCTGGTTAGAAAGTTTTACTAAGTAAATTTTTCTTTCTCCAGTTTTAGCCTCAACAATAAGTTCACGGTTACCTCTCTTAATTTTTCCGTAAGAAACTACCCCGTCGATTTCAGTAACAACCGCTGGGTTTGAAGGGTTTCTTGCTTCGAATAATTCGGTAACTCTCGGAAGACCTCCGGTGATATCCCCTGCTTTTGCAGATTTTCTTGGGATCTTGATTAAGACTTTACCAGCCTTAATTTTTTCACCATCGTTTACCATTAAGTGGGCTCCTACCGGTAAGTTGTAAGCTTTCTGCTCAACTCCTTTAGAGTCTACCACCTTCAAGGTAGGTACGGCTTTCTTATTTCTTGATTCAGAGATTACTTTCTCTTCAAATCCTGTCTGTTCGTCAATTTCAAGCTGGAATGAAATACCCTGGATGATATCCTCGTATTCTACCTTACCTGAAGTTTCAGCAATAATAACCGCGTTATACGGATCCCATCTACAGATGGTATCTCCTTTCTTCACTTTATCACCTGGTTTTACAGATAATATGGATCCGTAAGGTACGTTAGCTACCATTAATGGAGTTCTGGACTCATTATCAGCAACTAATCTGAATTCTGTTGAACGGGAAACTACAACCTCAGCTGTATTACCGTTTTCATCTTCAGAAGTAATTGTTCTTACTTCATCCATTTCTACGATACCATCTCTTCTTGCAACGATAGATGGGTTTTCTGATACGTTACCTGCAGTACCCCCTTGGTGGAAGGTTCTCAACGTAAGCTGAGTACCCGGTTCCCCAATTGACTGTGCTGCAATTACACCTACCGCTTCACCCATGTGGATCACTTTACCTGTTGCTAAGTTTCTACCGTAACATTTCGCACAGATCCCTTTCTTAGCTTCACAAGTTAATGGTGAACGAACCTCCACAGCTTCTAATCCTGCTTCTTCGATTCTTTTCGCCAAAGATTCAATGATCACCTGATCTGCACTTGCAATAAGCTCGTCAGTTTCAGGATCATAAATATTATGAAGAGATACTCTACCTAAGATTCTTTCAGAGATTCTTTCAACGATCTCGTCATTTTTCTTAAGTGCAGTAACTTCTGTACCTCTTAATGTTCCACAGTCGTCTTCTGTAACAATAACGTCCTGTGCAACGTCTACCAATCTTCTCGTTAAGTAACCGGCATCGGCTGTCTTAAGAGCGGTATCCGCAAGACCTTTACGGGCACCGTGAGTAGAGATAAAGTACTCTAGAATCGAAAGACCTTCCTTAAAGTTGGCAAGGATCGGGTTTTCGATGATCTCCGCTCCGGTAGAACCGGCTTTCTGCGGTTTTGCCATCAAACCTCTCATCCCTGATAACTGACGGATCTGTTCCTTAGAACCCCTCGCTCCAGAGTCAAGCATCATGTATACAGAATTGAAACCACCTTGGTCAGTTTTCATTCTGCTCATGATCATTTCAGTTAATCCGGCGTTGGTATTTGTCCAAACGTCGATTACCTGGTTATAACGTTCTGTATCGGTAATCAGACCCATGTTATAGTTGGCTCTAATTTCGTCTACAGTTTCGATTGATTGTGCAATCATCTGCTTTTTCTCAACAGGAACTACAATATCCCCTAGTGAGAAAGAAAGACCTCCTTTGAATGCATTTGAATACCCCAGGTCTTTCATTGCATCAAGGAACTTCACAGTGGTAGGGAAATCTGTATCAGCAAGGATCTTACCGATAACATTTCTTAATGATTTCTTTGTAAGAAGTTCATTGATATATCCTACCTGCTTAGGTACAATCTGGTTGAACAGGATTCTACCTACAGAAGTTTCGATTAATCTTGTTACGATTTCTCCATCTTCTTTGATAGGTAGTCTACATCTTACTTTAGCATTTAAAGATACTCTGCCTTCAGCGTAAGCAATTTCTGCTTCTTCAGGAGAATAGAATGCAAGACCTTCTCCTTTCACTTTCATATCTTCTGTAGAGCTCAATTCTTTAGTCATGAAATAAAGACCAAGAACCATGTCCTGAGATGGTACTGTAATTGGAGAACCGTTTGCAGGGTTCAAGATGTTTTGAGAACCTAACATCAATAACTGAGCCTCAAGGATTGCTTCTGGTCCTAACGGCAAGTGTACTGCCATCTGGTCACCATCGAAATCGGCGTTGAAGGCCGTAGTTACTAACGGGTGTAGCTGGATTGCCTTACCTTCGATCATCTTAGGTTGGAAAGCCTGAATACCCAGTCTGTGAAGCGTAGGTGCTCTGTTCAATAGAACTGGGTGACCTTTCATCACGTTTTCAAGGATATCATATACTACCGGTTCTTTTCTGTCGATAATTCTCTTTGCAGATTTTACTGTTTTTACAATACCTCTTTCAATTAGTTTTCTAATGATGAACGGTTTGTACAATTCAGCTGCCATATCCTTAGGAATACCACATTCGTGAAGCTGTAAGTTTGGACCTACAACAATTACCGAACGCGCAGAGTAGTCAACCCTTTTTCCTAGTAGGTTCTGACGGAAACGACCTTGCTTACCTTTCAATGAATCAGAAAGTGATTTCAATGGTCTGTTTGATTCAGATTTTACTGCAGAAGATTTTCTTGTGTTATCGAATAATGAATCTACTGATTCCTGAAGCATACGCTTCTCGTTTCTCAAGATTACTTCAGGAGCTTTGATCTCCAATAATCTCTTCAAACGGTTATTTCTGATGATAACTCTTCTATAAAGGTCATTCAGGTCAGAAGTAGCGAAACGTCCTCCATCCAATGGAACCAATGGTCTTAGTTCTGGCGGGATAACAGGAAGTACACGCATGATCATCCACTCTGGTCTGTTGATCATTCTTGTATTAGCACCTCTTAATGCTTCTACAACGTTCAATCTCTTAAGAGCTTCAGTTCTTCTTTGTTTTGAACCTTCGTTGTGAGCTTTGTGTCTCAAGTCGAAAGACAATGCATCAAGATCGATTCTTTTTAACAGATCTTCTACAGCTTCAGCACCCATTCTGGCGATGAATTTGTTGGGATCAGAATCATCAAGATACTGGTTTTCTACAGGAAGAGTTTCCATGATGTCAAGGTACTCTTCTTCTGTAAGGAATTCCATGCTTTCAAAATCAGAACCGTCTAATTTTTTAGCAATACCCTGCTGAATCACTACATATCTTTCGTAGTAGATGATCATATCTAATTTCTTAGAAGGAATTCCTAAAAGGTATCCGATTTTGTTTGGTAATGAACGGAAATACCAGATGTGTGCAATTGGAACTACAAGGTTGATGTGCCCGATTCTCTCTCTTCTTACTTTTTTCTCAGTAACTTCTACTCCACAACGGTCACAAACGATTCCTTTGTAACGAATTCTCTTGTATTTACCACAAGCACATTCGTAATCCTTTACAGGACCAAAGATTTTCTCACAGAATAGCCCGTCTCTTTCAGGCTTGTGAGTTCTGTAGTTAATAGTTTCCGGCTTTAAAACCTCCCCTCTTGAGTCTTGTAAAATAGACTCCGGTGAAGCTAAACCGATGGTTATTTTATTAAATCTACTTGATTTATTTTTATTTGACATAATTTTTTTTAGATTTTAGATTTCAGATTTCAGATTTCAGACGAAATCATCATTCCAAATTCAAGGATTATAAAATTCTTAGAGTGTCATAGTCTGACATCTTGTGTCTGACATCTGATATCTTACTCCTCCAATCTTACGTCTAATCCAAGACCTTGTAACTCGTGAAGTAATACGTTGAATGATTCCGGAATACCTGGTTCAGGCATAGATTCACCTTTTGCAATTGCTTCATAAGTTTTTGCTCTACCAATCACGTCATCCGACTTCACAGTTAAGATCTCTCTCAGGATGTTAGATGCACCGAATGCTTCAAGTGCCCAAACCTCCATCTCTCCGAATCTCTGACCTCCGAACTGAGCTTTACCTCCTAACGGCTGCTGAGTAATCAATGAGTAAGGACCAATAGAACGTGCGTGCATCTTATCATCTACCATGTGTCCTAGTTTCAACATGTAAATGATACCTACTGTTGCAGCCTGAGTAAATCTTTCTCCGGTACCCCCATCATAAAGGTGAGTGTGACCGAATTTAGGAAGACCTGCTTTCTCAGTGTATTCAGTAATCTGATCAAGAGTTGCTCCGTCAAAGATTGGCGTAGCGAACTTCATACCCAGTTTCTGACCTGCCCATCCAAGAACTGTTTCATAGATCTGACCAATGTTCATACGGGAAGGTACCCCTAGTGGATTCAATACGATATCTACTGGTGTTCCGTCTTCAAGGAATGGCATATCTTCTTCACGAACGATTCTTGAAACAATACCTTTGTTACCGTGACGTCCTGCCATTTTATCCCCTACATTCAGTTTACGTTTCTTAGCGATATAAACTTTAGCCAGCTTCATGATCCCTGCCGGAAGCTCATCTCCGATTGAAATTGCGAATTTCTCACGGTTTTTAACTCCCTGGATGTCGTTATATTTGATTTTGTAATTGTGAATCAATTGTTTGATCAATTCATTCTTGTCAGCATCTACTGTCCAGTCTGAACCGCTAACGTTTACATAATCTTCAACTGAAGTTAATAACTTGTGAGTAAATTTCACACCTTTACCGATGATTTCCTCGTCCAGGTCATTTTGTACCCCTTGAGAAGTTTTACCGCTTACCAGTGTATTTAATTTTTCAATTAACGTATTTCTCAACTCGTCAAACTTAGCCTTGTAAGTGTTTTCAATTTCTTCAAGTTTAAGTTTTTCTTCAGTTCTTTTCTTTTTGTCTTTAATGTTTCTTGAGAACAGTTTCTTGTTGATAACAACACCTCTTAATGAAGAGTCAGCTTTCAGTGAAGCATCCTTCACATCACCAGCTTTATCACCGAAGATTGCTCTAAGAAGTTTTTCTTCAGGCGTCGGGTCAGATTCACCTTTTGGAGTAATTTTACCAATCATGATATCTCCAGGCTTCACTTCAGCACCGATTCTGATCATACCGTTCTCGTCAAGATCTTTAGTAGCTTCTTCAGATACGTTTGGAATATCTGCTGTAAGCTCTTCCATACCTAATTTAGTATCACGAACTTCAAGAGAATATTCATCCACGTGAATTGAAGTAAACCAGTCTTCACGTACTACTTTTTCGTTGATTACGATTGCATCCTCGAAGTTGTACCCTTTCCAAGGCATGAACGCTACCACTAAGTTTCTACCAAGAGCCAATTCTCCTTTTTCAGTAGCATAACCGTCGCAAAGTACCTGTCCCTTTTCCACTACATCACCTACTCTTACGTTTGGTCTTAGGGTAATGGTTGTACTCTGGTTTGTTTTTCTGAACTTAGTAAGGTTGTATGTTTTAGTAGCAGACTCGAATTGTACTAAATCTTCGTCTTCGCTTCTTTCATATTTAATAACGATTCTGTCAGCATCTACGTACTGTACTGTACCTGTACCTTCAGCGTTAATTAAGATTCTTGAATCTCTTGCAACTTGCTGCTCAAGCCCTGTACCCACGATTGGAGCCTGTGGCTTCAATAGAGGAACGGCCTGACGCATCATGTTCGATCCCATCAATGCACGGTTCGCATCATCATGCTCAAGGAACGGAATTAATGATGCAGAAATACCAGAGATCTGGTTTGGTGCAACATCAATAAGGTTGACCTGAGATGGCTCTACTACAGGGTAGTCACCATCTAATCTTGCAATAATTCTGTCTGTCAAGAAATCACCGTTATCGCTCAATTCAACGTTTGCCTGAGCAATTACTTTGTCTTCTTCATCTTCTGCATTAAGGTAAATAGGATCAGCATTAAGATTAATCTTACCTTCTTCTACTTTTCTATATGGAGTTTCGATGAAACCTAGTCTGTTGATTTTAGCATAAATACCAAGGGATGAAATCAAACCGATGTTTGGTCCTTCCGGAGTTTCAATCGGGCAAATTCTTCCGTAGTGAGTATGGTGAACGTCTCGAACCTCGAAACCTGCTCTTTCTCTTGATAAACCACCAGGCCCTAGTGCAGATAATCTTCTCTTGTGAGTAATTTCTGATAGAGGGTTGGTTTGGTCCATGAACTGAGAAAGCTGGTTGGTACCAAAGAATGAGTTGATTACAGATGTTAATGTCTTAGCATTTACAAGATCAAGTGGAGTAAAGATTTCGTTATCTCTAACGTTCATTCTTTCCTTGATTGTTCTTGCAATTCTTGAAAGACCTACTCCGAACTGTCCTGCTAATTGCTCACCAACAGTTTTAATTCTTCTGTTTGATAAGTGGTCAATATCATCCACTTCAGCTTTAGAGTTGACAAGCTCGATTAGGTGTCTTACGATAGCAATGATATCTTCTTTGGTAAGAACCTCAGTGGTAGTTGGAATATTAAGACCCAACTTTTTGTTCAATCTGTAACGTCCTACTTCACCTAATGAATATCTTTGCTCAGAGAAGAATAATTTTTCAATGATTCCTCTTGCTGTTTCCTCATCTGGCGGATCTGCATTTCTTAACTGACGATAAATATACTCTACTGCTTCTTTTTCAGAGTTAGTAGGGTCTTTTTGTAATGTATTCTGGATGATCGAGAATTCGTTGCTGTTTTCTTTGTGAATCAGGATTGATTTCACACCAGCATCAAGAATAAGATCTAAATGTTCTTTTTCAAGAATAGTTTCTCTGTCCAGGATGATCTCATTTCTTTCGATAGAAACTACTTCACCTGTATCTTCGTCTACGAAGTCTTCGAACCAGGTGTTCAATACTCTCGCAGCCAATGTTCTCCCTTCCACTTTTTTAAGGGCAGCTTTAGAAACTTTCACTTCTTCAGCAAGGTCGAAGATCTGAAGGATATCCTTGTCAGATTCATAACCAATCGCTCTTAATAGAGTTGTTAATGGTAATTTTTTCTTACGGTCGATATACGCGTACATTACGCTGTTGATATCTGTTGTAAATTCCATCCAAGATCCTTTGAAAGGAATAATTCTTGAATAGTAAAGTTTGGTTCCGTTGGCGTGGTAAGTTTGTCCGAAGAATACACCAGGTGAACGGTGAAGCTGCGTAACGATAACTCTTTCAGCACCATTGATGATAAAAGAACCACTTGGCGTCATATAAGGAACCGGACCTAAGTATACGTCCTGAACCACTGTTTGGAAATCTTCGTGTTCCGGGTCAGTACAATACAGTTTAAGTCTTGCTTTTAGAGGAACTGAATAGGTAAGTCCTCTTTCCACACACTCATCGATTGAATAACGTGGAGAATCTACCAGATAGTCTAAGAATTCTAATACGAATTGGTTTCTTGAATCCGTAATCGGGAAATTCTCTTGGAAAGTCTTGTAAAGAGCTTCTGTCTTTCTGGCTTCAGGAAGTGTATCAAGCTGGAAAAATTCTCTGAAAGACTCAATTTGGATATCCAAAAAGTCAGGAGTGATGATTTTTCCTTTCGCTGATGAGAAATTAATTCTCGGATTTCCTTGAGTTGTTGATTTTGTTTTACTCATAAAACTTTTAAGAAAGGGTTAAAAAATATTTTGATTCATTAAAAAATATCAGAAAAGAACAAGAAACAAGATAAAAGTAAAAGGTAAAAGTGTTTTTGGCGCTCACAAAGGACCTCAGGCTCTTTTAAACTTTGTACTTGGTTCTTTCTAACTGCAACACTGGTATATCTTTTCACAGCGTAATGCAAAATATTTTTATTACTTTTGAGGCAGTATTACCGCAGTATTTATATACACAAAATCCCTTCCATGTTTTACACAATGAAAGAGTTGATTTTCAGTATTTTATAAATTTACAAACAATTTTTCGCGCCAAAAGAGGGGCAAATATACAAAAAGTTATCCACAATAACAAATAAATCATCTCATTTTGAGGCTCTTAAAATAAGAGAGGCTGCCCAAATTTGAGCAACCCCTCCGCAACACAAGCTAATCTTATGATTATTTTACAATAATCTTATAAGATTATATCGTCGATTTGATTTCTATCTTAATCATACTTACTCCTTTTGGAAATGAAGAAGTATCAATGTCCATATGAGCTTTAAATCCATCCCTCTTAACTTCCTGTCCTTATGTTGAGAACTCCATTTTTATGAGTAGCCAAACTAAGTTATGACCGTCATGTATTCTCAAATAATTTCCAGTTCCAATGTATATTCCTAAAGCTACAGTAGTTGCTATTATGCACGCACTCCCATTTGTTCTAATACCTTCACTTAAGTTTTCCCGGGTATCATCAAAATAATAATACAACGTCATGGTTTGTCCTGCAAGTGCAGTTTCAGCGGCTGTAGCATGCACTAATGCTCCGATTTGGCAAGCAGTGTGGTTTTTAGCTTTTTAATTGTACTCCTGCAAGCATTGAGACTATCTTACCGTCAAGTCTGCTTGTATTAGAAACCCATCCAATAATATCAAAGCTTGCCTGAGGTTCCATTATATTGATGCCTACCTGTGCGTAATGGATACCCCTCATAACCAGTTTAAAGGAATTACTATAGTAATTTTTTAACTTCTCTAAACGTCATACAAATATTCTCCATATGTTTTTGGCACGAATAAATCAATTTATTCGATATAGCACCGAGTTTTATCTTATTAAAGGAAAAGAGATTATATAGGAAATTTTTGTCATAGAATGTATGAGTTCCTTTTTTATGAGCAAAAAGCCTGTTAATGGCATGCCAAATATTTTTTGCTTCAGAACACATATAAACGAAAACATCAGCTAAAACAACCTGCGGATAATTTTTAATATCTGCAGAATATGACAACACAGGTTTTGCTCTCATTACAGATATCAATTTAGTGTTTGGAGTTACTGCAGCTACCGGAAGTAACAAAAATTTAATCTTATAGCCGTAAGAAAGAAAATAATTTTTATCCAATATGTTGTGTTTTTTCAGACACAAATATAATATTTTCTCAATAAAAAGAACAATTTATTAGTGAAAAATTACACAAAATAAACAAACAATACGACACAATCAAAATATTATGTTAATTTGAAATAAATAGTTAATCATAAAAAAATATATCAGAATTGAAAATAATAATATTAAAATACTGTTACAAAATAAAAGACAGATTTACAAGAGATTACATAAAAAAAGCCCGGGCTATTGCCCGGGCTCCTATATTTATAATACAATTGAAATTATTTCAATTCTACTTCAGCACCAGCTTCTTCTAATTGCTTCTTAAGAGCTTCAGCTTCGTCTTTAGAAACACCTTGCTTAATTGCAGCAGGAGCTCCGTCTACGATATCTTTAGCTTCTTTAAGACCAGCACCAGTTAAATCTTTTACTAATTTAACGATAGCTAATTTAGAAGCACCCGCAGACTTAAGAATTACATCGAATTCAGTCTTTTCTTCAGCAGCATCACCTGCACCACCTGCAGCAACAACTACAGCAGCAGCAGCTGGCTCAATTCCGTACTCATCCTTAAGGATAGCAGCTAATTCGTTTACGTCTTTTACAGTTAGGTTTACTAGCGTTTCAGCTAAATTTTTTAAATCTGACATTGTTGTAATGTTTTTGTTGATTATTTATTTAATTTTTTGAGTGTAATTATTCAGCACTTGTTTCTTCAGTGCTTTCTGCAGCAGCTTCCGGAGCTTCAGCAGCAGGAGTTTCTTCTACCGCAGGAGCAGCTTCTTCAGCTTTAGCTTCTACAGTTTCAGGTTTGTTTTGAAGAGCAGAAACAACTCTCTGGATTGGAGACTGAAGTAATCCGATGATTTCACCGATCATTTCTTCTCTAGACTTGATGTTAGCCAACATGTCCAGGTTGTTGTCACCAACATAGAAAGTTTCTTGAACAAAAGCAGACTTTAAAGCTGGCTTTTCTTCTTTCTTTCTGAATCCTTGGATCAATTTCGCAGGAGCATTTGCTGTTTCAGCAATCATTAATGCTGAGTTTCCTTTGAAAGATGGGAACATTTCAGAGTAATCTACTCCTTCAATTTGTTCCATTGCTTTTTGTAAAAGTGTGTTTTTTACAACTTTTACTTTGATATTTTGCTTGAAAGCCTGTCTTCTGAAATCTGAAGATTTACCAGCGTTCAAACCTTCTAAATCTGCTACGTATACTACTTTTGCATCCTGAAGCAAATCTTTGATCTCTTGTATTGCTACAACTTTTTGGTCTTTTGTCATTGTCTTAAGGATTATTATTAGTTAACAGATTTAGTATCAATTGCAATACCAGGGCTCATTGTAGAAGACAAATAGATGCTCTTCACATAAGTTCCTTTAGCAGCAGTTGGTTTCATTTTGATCAATGTCTGGATTAATTCCTGAGCATTTTCTTTGATCTTAGCAGCATCGAAAGATACTTTACCAATACCTGCATGGATAATACCATACTTGTCTACTTTGAAATCAATTTTACCTGCTTTTACTTCAGTTACTGCTTTACCAATTTCCATTGTTACAGTTCCTGATTTAGGGTTTGGCATTAAACCTCTTGGACCTAATACTCTACCTAACGGACCTAATTTACCCATTACAGCTGGCATAGTAACGATAACGTCAACATCTGTCCAACCTTCTTTGATTTTTTGTAAATATTCGTCAAGACCTACATAGTCAGCACCAGCAGCTTTAGCTTCTGCTTCTTTATCTGGAGTTACAAGAGCTAATACTTTAACATCTTTACCAGTACCGTGAGGAAGAGATACAACACCTCTTACCATTTGGTTTGCTTTTCTAGGGTCTACACCTAATCTTACAGCAATATCTACAGAAGCATCAAACTTTGTAGTGTTCACTTCTTTTACAAGAGCTGAACCTTCTTCAAGGTTATAGATTCTTCCTTTTTCTACTTTGCTTAAAGCTTCCTTTTGCTTTTTAGTTAATTTTGCCATTTCTTTAAGTTTTAAGCGTTAGTTGGTTTAGTTCCTGTTACTCTTAATCCCATAGATCTGGCAGTACCTGCAACCATAGAAAGAGCAGAGTCCATTGTAAAACAGTTAAGATCCGCCATTTTATCTTCAGCGATTTTCTTTACTTGTTCCCAAGTTACAGAACCTACTTTGTTTCTGTTTGGTTCACCAGAACCTCCCTTGATCTTAGCTGCATCCATTAACTGGATTGCTGCAGGTGGAGTTTTAATAACGAATTCAAAAGATTTGTCTTCGTATACTGTAATTACTACAGGTAAAACTTGCCCTGGCTTATCTTGGGTTCTTCCGTTAAATTGCTTACAAAACTCCATGATGTTCACACCTGCAGAACCCAATGCTGGACCTACTGGTGGAGAAGGGTTAGCTGCGCCACCTTTCACCTGAAGCTTTACCATTTTAAAGACTTTCTTAGCCATTGTTTGTTTTTTAAATTTGAATAATTAATGAGTTTGGAAGCATTTATTATTCAGTAGGTTATGCACTCACATAACAATAAACCTACTTTTTGGACTGCAAAAGTATAAAATATTTTTGAATTAGCAAACGGAAATTACTGATTTTTAAAAGTTTTAGAAAAAAAACAAATCATGCCCTATTATTATATCATTAAAAATAATGCCAGAAAAACAAAAGAGGCTGTCTCAAAAGTCAAACAATCTGGCTTTTGTCATTCTGACGAAGGAAGAATCTCGTTGATAACCAAACACATGAGATTCTTCACTACATTTCATTTCGTTCAGAATGACACTTTTGAGACAGCCTCTTTTAAATATTTTTGAAAGAAAAGATTTACTAGAAACCTGTAGGTTTATTAATTGTTTTTGTAGAACCGTCATTTCCTCCAAGATCATCATTGATATCGTTTATATTTTGTTTTTCAATCAATCTTCTGTAGGCCATCAGATAAAGATCAACGGTAAAGTTGTTGTATGTTCTTGATGGGGTAGTAGAATTGGTAGCAATAATTCTGCTGTCTACAAATCTTGCTTTGACGTGCCAAGTCCCATTACTCTTGAAGGCAATTACTTCCGGCGATCCCTGCTTGTTGTCGTTCACTCCGTTATCACCATAATCAAGCATTACGTTGGTAGTTCCGTCATTCAGCTTGAATGAATAGTTGTGAAGTATAACCAGAAAATTGGTTGCATCAATTTTGGTATCATAATCTGCAATTCCGGTTCCGGGTACTCCGGTAAGGGTAAGCTTAAGATAATTAAACAGTCCGCTGCTTTCGAGAGCAGGATCATACAGCTGCAAAGCATTCTGTGAGGTTGCCAAAAAGCTGCCTCCTGTCATCGTAGGTTCTCCAGGATTTCTTAAATACAGAGAATTCGTATAGGTTTTTCCATTTACATCAAGTGTTTCTGTAGGATTGGCTGTGTTCACCCCTACTTTTCCTTTCTGGGCATTCAAAAATATCCCAAAGCACATGATTAATGTGATATAAATTTTTCTTTTCATAGTTTTTTATTGAAGCCCTAAAGGCGTATTGGTTGATACTCCTGAATATACCGGTGAAGCAGATGCTGAAACAGAACCATTAAAAGTTCCCCAGTCTTTAACTAATGATTTTTCAAAGACATTTAAGGTAAGTGTCCAGGTTCCATTTTGAGAAGAAACAGTTCCGGCCCCTTTAAAAGCCAAATTAATAGCATGGTATTTTTTACCTCCACTAGTTACCTGTGTAATTTCAGTTGCGTAGGAACCATAAGATTTGGGAGTGGTAGTGGTATTGGCTGCCGAAACCGCTCCTGTAAAAACAGCACCTGTAATAGCCACAACATATTTACTGGCATCTAATCCTGTATTAAGATTCACCACTTCATCCTGTCTCACATTTTTTAGTATAACATTATACATATTTACAGGTGCTACATTACGGAGCGATATATCCAACAGCTTCACCTTACCTACCGGTGAAGTATCTTTTGATCGGGTAAGAAGAAGATAGTTTCCGCCTGCCTTTGTATTTTCAGTATCTATTAAATAGGATTCCACTAATGTTTCACCTTCAACATCCAATGTCCCTTTAGGTGTGTTAGTGTTTATTCCTACTTGGGCATTCATGCTTAAAGCAGCAAAACCCATCAAGAGTATCGCAATATTTTTTTTCATAGAGTTTATGTTTTATTGAATTAATGGAGCAGCAGCAGCACCAGTAGTTGAACCGCTAAGGTTTTGTGTTGAATTAAAATCTTTGGCATATGATCTGTCAAATACCAATAAGTTCAGTGTCCAGACTCCTGTAGGGAAAGAATTATCAGGAGCGAATCCCTCGTAATCTGCCTTAAGCTTCCATGTTCCTCCCGAAGAATAAGCAAAAATCTGAGGTACCGGAGTAAGCCAATCAGCAGAATATGTTCTTGTAGGCTGTGTAAATCCGAAAGAAGAAATAACGACCAGAAACTTACTGGAATTGATCTTTGTGTCAAATTGATTTACCCAATCCTTGTCTGTAGGATCACAGGTAATCTTGAATTGAATAAGGTTGATAGGTGCCGGTGAATTAGGTACAAAAGAATCATTGTACGCTGTAATTTTGTTTTCCGGAGACGGAGACTTAATAATGAAAGTGTAATTCTCGTCTGCAGTCAGTTTTTCAAGGGGCTGCTTGAAAACTATTCCTGATGTCTTCATTGTACCGTTCACGGTAAGTTCTTTTTCCGGCGTTGTAGTATTAATACCAACCTGTGCGTTTATGAACACAGATGCACCTACCAGAGTGATCATCGAGATAATTTTTGTCATTGGGTTATGTGTTTATATAAAGCTTGTGTTTATGGATAGCTGATCCGAATTTGACATTTATTTTAAACATAAAATATCCATACCTCTGTATTGTCTGAAATAAAAAGATATAAAATTTTAATAATTAGTTAACAGCTTGTTTGCAAGAACTATGCCATCTGAAAGTGAATCAAACAATTAAAAAAAGCTTAATGCTTAAAATGAAAATTTCATCACAAAACGGTGATATTTCAATTAAAGCAAAGTACACTATAGAGGCAATCAACAGAGTTATGATATTTTGAGGATCAATGAAATAATATCATTAAATTAAAAAAACTCTAACAACAGGGAAAAAGTGTAAAAGTAAAATTCAAAATTTCATTATGAATTAATAGGAGTACAGAATTAATTATTTCAAAAGAAGTCATTGAAAAATATAAAAAGATACAAATGAAAAAGACCGTTTTAAAAACGGTCTTTTTATATTTTATAAGTAATGTATTATACTTTTTCTACTTGCATGTAGCTCAGTTCCATTGGAGTTTTTCTACCGAAGATCAATACAGAAACCTCAATTTTCTTTTTGTCTTCAAGAATCTTCTCAACTGTACCATTGAATCCGTTGAAAGGTCCGTCGATCACTTTAACGTTTTCACCTACTACATAAGGAATTTCAACATCGCTTGCGAATTCTGAAAGTTCATCCATTCTTCCAAGCATTCTGTTAACCTCTGATTTTCTCATTGGAACAGGATCACCTCCTTTTGTTAAACTTAAGAAAGAGATAACTCCAGGAATATTTTTAATAACGTGAGGAATCTCTCCCATCAGGTCTGCTTCAATCATCAAGTAGCCAGGATAGTAAGGTCTTTCTTTAGGAACTTTTTTACCATTTCTAATCTGAATCACCTTTTCCATAGGAATAACCACTTGAGTAACGTACTGTTCAAAACCTAAACGTTTGATTTCTGTCTCAATATAGTTTTTCACTTTATTTTCCTGTCCGCTGATTGCTTTCAGCACATACCATTTCAATTCGCTCATTATGGAAAATACTTAATTATTAATTGAACAAGTTGATTAGCATTCCTATTATGTTGCTGATTGCCTTTGAAAACAATTCATCAACTCCAAAGGTAAATAAAGCCAGAATAACTGTCGCTATAGTCACTACAATTGTAGAAGACTGAAGATCAGCCCATTTTGGCCATTCAACTTTATGTCTGAATTCGTTATAAGAACCTTTTAAAAAATCGACAAATGAACTCATAATTTATATTTGCACGGGCACAAGGATTCGAACCCTGATCAACGGTTTTGGAGACCGGTATCCTACCATTGGACGATGCCCGTAGTTAAAAAAAGCTCCGTAAAGAATGTTCCTTACGGAAGCTTTTTATATGTTTTAGATGTGGATTAGTCGATGATTTCAGTTACCTGACCTGCACCTACAGTTCTACCACCTTCTCTGATCGCGAATCTAAGACCCTCGTTAAGAGCGATTGGCTGAAGTAATTCAACAGTGATTGTTAAGTTATCACCAGGCATTACCATTTCTACACCTTCTGGTAAGAAGATCTCACCTGTAACGTCAGTAGTTCTTACATAGAACTGAGGACGGTACTTGTTGTGGAATGGAGTGTGACGTCCACCTTCTTCTTTAGAAAGGATATAAACCTCAGCTTTGAATTTTTTGTGTGGCTTAACTGAATCTTTCTTAGCGATAACCATACCTCTCTTGATGTCAGTTTTTTCAATACCTCTCAACAATAGACCTACGTTATCACCAGCTTCACCTCTGTCTAGGATTTTTCTGAACATCTCAACCCCTGTAATAGTAGAAGTTAATTTTTCATCACCCATACCTACGATATCAACCGGATCACCAGTATTGATAACACCAGCCTCGATTCTACCAGTTGCTACAGTACCTCTACCTGTAATAGAGAATACGTCTTCGATTGGCATCAAGAATGGCTTATCCTGATCTCTAACAGGCTGCTCGATCCATGTATCAACTGCATCCATCAATTCTTCAACAGTCTTAACCCACTTCTCGTCTCCGTTAAGAGCACCAAGAGCAGATCCTTGGATCACTGGAGAGTTATCTCCGTCATATTCGTAAGTAGATAATAAATCTCTAAGTTCAAGTTCAACAAGCTCTAAAAGCTCAGCATCATCCACCATATCAACTTTGTTCATGAAAACAACGATTCTTGGTACATTTACCTGACGGCAAAGTAGGATGTGCTCTCTAGTTTGAGGCATTGGTCCATCAGTTGCAGCACATACTAAGATCGCTCCATCCATCTGAGCAGCACCAGTTACCATGTTCTTAACATAGTCGGCGTGACCTGGACAGTCAACGTGTGCATAGTGTCTGTTTTCAGTTTCGTACTCGATGTGAGCTGTATTAATAGTGATACCTCTTTCTTTTTCTTCTGGAGCAGAGTCAATAGCAGAGAAGTCTTTTTTCTCAGCAAGACCTTTGTTCGCTAATACACTACTGATAGCTGCAGTAAGTGTAGTTTTACCATGGTCAACGTGACCAATAGTACCAATGTTCAAGTGTGGTTTGTTACGATTAAACGTTTCCTTTGCCATGATTTAAAATTATTTATTTATTGTTTTTCAAATTTTCGGTGTGCAAATATAATGAATTTTTAAATACCAAAAACTTTTTATTAAAAAAACTTTCAATATTCTCATCCAGTGAAGGACAAACCTTATATTTCAACGTATTGAGACTGCAAATTTACAAATTTTTCCCAATAGAAAAAATCCTTAGAAACGTTTTATTAAAAATATAAACTATCTTACTAATTATGAATACAATATACTGAAAAAAAATCCAGAGAATTAATTTGTGTACATCCAGCTTTATTTTTTTCTCGTAAATATAAAAACAACAACTAAAATCAATATTATGAGAAAACTATTACCCATGTATTTGGCTTTGTTTGCCATTACAACCTTATTTTCATGTGATAATTCAGATGAAAATATCATGACTGAAAATATGACATCTCAAGGGCCTGATCTTATGGTGTATGGAATAACAGCCATGAACGAGCTTGTTTATTTTAATTCCAACAATCCAAAAAATTTCACCTCAAAAACATCTGTAACAGGTGTTGCATCAGGCGAAAAGCTGTTAAGTATAGATTTCAGACCTGCCACAGGAGAATTGTATGCATTATCAAATGCCAGCAAATTATATATTATCAATACAGCCAATGCCTCCGCAAGAGTGGTAAGTTCAACGGCATTTACTCCTATGATCTCCGGAACAATTGCTTCTATTGATTTCAACCCTACTGTTGACAGAATTCGTTTGGTAAGTAATTCTGGCCAAAATCTACGCTTACATCCGGAAACCGGAGCTGTTGCGGCCACAGACATCAATATTAACGGCACAGGAAGCCCGTCCATAACCGGATTGGCATATACCAACAGCAAAGCAGGTGCCTCTACAACTGTTTTATACGATATCGATCCTACTTTGGGGAAATTATATAAGCAGGACCCTCCCAACAATGGAACTTTAGTAGAGGTTGGAAGTCTTGGAACGACTTTTACGGGACAGTCTGCTTTTGACATCAAATATGATAACAGTACTGCTCTTCTAGCTTTCAATGATAAATTACATGTTCTGGACCTGAATAATGGTAAAACAACCTCAATAGGATCACTTCAGCAGGGAATTATTGATATTGCCATCCCTACAGAACCGGTAGCTTACGCTATTGACAATTCAAATAATCTTCAGATTTTCAATCCCAATAATCCTATGCCTGTTTCTAAAACAGTGGCCGGATTACAAAGCGGCGAGAATATTTTAGGAATAGATTTCCGTCCTGCGAACGGACAATTGTATGCTTTGGGAAGCTCAAGCAGAATCTATACAATTAACTTAGGTACAGGTGCCGCTACTGCTGTGGGAGCATCTCCATTTTCCACCTTACTTTCCGGCACGGATTTCGGATTTGATTTTAATCCCACAGTAGACAGAATAAGGGTAGTAAGCAATACAGGACAAAATCTCCGCCTCAATCCTAACGATGGAACAATTGCTGCTGTAGATCTTACACTGAACCCGGGAAGTCCCATGATAAGTGCAGCCGCCTATACCAACAACTTTGCCGGAGCTACCTCAACTACCTTATTGGTGATTGATCATAATACGGATAAATTATATCTCCAAAACCCACCCAATAACGGAACTTTGGTTGAAACAGGTTCTTTAGGAATCAACATTCCCAATGCCAATGGTTTTGATATTGGAAGTATGAGCCAAAAGGCCTATTTAATGGCATCAGTAGGTTCATTTACAAAAATTTACTCTATCAATACAACGACAGGAGCAGCCACTTCTGTTTCCGATTATCCGAATGCTGTAAAAGCTTTTGCAGTAGGATTAGGATTTTAAATTTTAAACTCATCCTATTTTATTTCAATAATCGGGAAGCGCGGAAAACTTTGTTTTCCGCGCTTCTTACTATATAAATGAAAGATTAATCAAATTTGACCGAGCTTTTCGTTTTGTTGAAAATCCAGAAGATAATAGGGAAAATAAGCAGGGTAAGCACTGTAGCGGTAATCAGTCCTCCAATAATAACAATGGCCAGAGGTTTCTGAGACTCCGATCCGATTCCTGTAGACAAGGCTGCCGGCATAAGCCCTATGGAAGCCATCAATGCTGTCATAATTACAGGTCTCGTCCTGGATTTTACTCCATTTAAGATGGCGGTGTCTATATCCATTCCGTCTTTAACATTCTGGTGGAACTCTGTAATAAGGATTACCCCGTTCTGAATACAAATTCCAAGAAGAGCAATCATCCCTACTCCGGCAGAGATTCCGAAATTGATACCGGTAACATGCAGGGCGATAATTCCACCTATCAAAGCAAAAGGCACATTCGCCAGTACCAAAAGAGAATCTTTCATATTTCCGAACAGAATAAACAGCAGGAAGAAAATCATCAGGATACTCACCGGTACAACTTGTGCCAATCTGTGTGATGCGCGCTGCTGGTTTTCAAACTGACCTGTCCATCCTACGGAATACCCATCCGGAAGTTCAATAGTTTCCACTTTTTTCTGTGCATCCGCAATGGTACTTCCCAAATCTCTGTCACGGATGGAGAATTTAACCCCGATATATCGCTTGATATTGTCTCTGTAAATAAATGCAGCTCCGTTATCCTTAACAATGGTACTTATTTCTTTTAAGGGAATTTTTGCTCCATCCTGTGTAGGGACCATCAAAGAAGCAATATCGTTTTCATTGGTTCTGTATTCCTGAGAATAACGAAGACGGATCGGGAATTTTCTTTCCCCATCGAACATTTCAGACGCTGTTTTCCCTCCAAACGCCATTTCCAACACGGCTTGTGCATCTGCAGGCATTACTCCGTAAGCAGCCATTTTATCTCTGTCCAGAACCACACTTACTTCAGGCTGGCCGATATTTTTAATAATTCCCGGGTCTTTTACGCCTTGTACGTCTTTAATTTTAAGCAAAACTTCATGGGCTAATTTATCCAGCGTTTCCAGATTGTCACCATAGATCTTGATTCCATTTTCTGCTTTGAATCCTGCTACAGCTTCGGCTACGTTATCCGAGATCGGCTGGGAATAGTTGAAAGTAATTCCCTGGTAACTTCTGAGCTTTTTGTCTATTTCATTGATCAGTTCATCATAAGTAATTTTACGCTTCCATTCTTCTCTTGGCTTAAGATTAACTGCAAACTGCACAAATCCGAACCCGTTGGGATCAGTCCCGTCATTACTTCTTCCCGTCTGCGCAAGAACATCTGTCACTTCGGAGAAGCTCAGAATGTCTTTCTTTAAAAGATCTGCTGTTTTCAGAGATTCTTTTAATGAAGAACTCATCGGCATTTCTGCAGTGATCCACAATGATCCTTCATTCAGCTGAGGCAGGAATTCTGTTCCTAAAAACTTTCCGGAAAACAATGTAACAGCCAGAAAGGAAATCGCTGCAATCATGCTCATTTTTTTGTACCTGAATGTTAAATTAAAACCTTTCAAAACGATTCTGTCCCAAAAGTTAACAAACGGATTATTTTTTTCTCTTACATTTTTATTTAAAAGGATATGCGAAAGAACAGGAACCAATGTTAATGTAAATATCAATGCTCCCATTAATGCAAATCCTAATGTAAATGCCAGAGGAGAGAACATTTTACCTTCCACTTTCTGAAATGAGAAAATAGGAATCAACGAAGTGATGATGATTAATTTTGAAAAAAAGATCGCTTTTCCTAATCCGGTTCCTGTCTGCTTGATCCAACCTCCTTTTGCGAGTTTATTGAATTTCTCCATTCCGTACCGCTTCGCTTTATGATCTAACATTACGAAGAGGCCTTCCACCATGACGACGGCTCCGTCTATGATAATCCCGAAGTCTACAGCACCTAACGAAAGCAGATTGGCACTCATCCCGGCCAGTTTTAAACATAAAAAGGCAAATAGCAAGGACAAAGGAATGATGATGGAAACAATCAGCGTAGTTCTCCAGTCTGCCATGAAGATTAAAACGATTACCGTTACCAGAACAATTCCTTCAATAAGGTTATGCATTACGGTATGGGTTGTGAAATCCATCAGATTGTCGCGGTCATAGAAAGTGACCATTTTCACATCTTTTGGAAGGACTTTTTCGTTAAGCTCTTTAATCTTAGCCTTCACTCCTACCAGTACTTCTCTTGGATTCTCCCCTTTTCTCATCACAACAATTCCTTCCACCGTATCGTCATGATGATTCAGGGCAGCCTGTCCTACTCTAGGCATAGAACTTTCATGAACTTCAGCTACATTTTTTACCAAAACAGGGTTTCCGCTGTCATTCTGAATGGTAATATTTCCGATATCCGCCACTGATTTTACGAGACCAATTCCCCTTACCACGTAGGCCTGTCCGTTTTTCTCAATAACATCACCTCCTACATTCAGGTTACTTTTGGTAACGGCATCATATACCTGAAGCGGCGTGAGGTTATATTTATCCAATGCTCTCGGATCGATACTGAGCTCAAACACTTTATCCTGCCCTCCGAAAACATTGATATCTGCTACACCCGGAACTCCTCTTAGAGCACGGTCTATTATCCAGTTTTGCAGGGTAAGCAGTGTTCGGGAGTCTTTTGTTTTACTTTCCAGCGTATATCTGAAAATCTCACCGGTTGGCCCGTAGGGTGGCTGTACTTCAGGGTCTACCTCATCAGGAAGGCTAATGGTTCTTAACTGGTTATTGACCTGATTTCTGGCAAAAGTATCATCCACCCCATCGTCAAAAAGAATTTTAACAATAGAAAGCCCAAACATGGTGGTGCTTCTTACACTTGTTTTTTTCTGAACCGGGCTCATCGCCAATTCGATGGGTGTCGTGACAAAACGTTCTACTTCTTCTGCACTACGCCCATTCCATTGGGTGATGATGACAATCTGGGTATTCGTTACATCCGGAAAAGCTTCAATAGGCATGTTTTTGAAACTTATAAAACCGGAGATGGCTAAAATCGCTACCCAGATAAAGGTAAATGCTTTATTTTTTAATGAAAAAGCGATTATATTTTTTATGAATTTATTCATGATAGATACATTGATGACCTAAAAAAGCCGTTAAAGAAAAAAGTACATATTCTTGACTAGCTGTTCAGTGAACGGTAGATCAGCAGCTGGTTATTGGTAATTACTTCTTCTCCTTCTTTAAGACCGTGTGCAATATAGGTGACATCACCAACCTGCTTTAATACTTTGATTTCTCTGATCTTTACATCTGTTCTGGATTTAAAAATCACCACAAAGCTTTTATTATCATCAAAAATCACTGCTTTGGAGGGAACGGTAAGTGTAGCGTTGCTTTCCAGGCTGGAAACTTTTATCGTGGCTTTACTCTCCGGGATCAAAAGTCCGTTGGCATTGTTCAATACTACTCTTGCCTGCATGGCGTTGGTCTGCGGATCAATAATTTTGAAGATCTTATCAATTTTTCCATCAAAAACCTTGTCCGGATAAGAAAGTGTGGATACCTGGGCCTTCATTCCAAGGCTGATTTTATCAATATCAGATTCGTTGACATTCATAATAGCCCATACATTGGTAGTATTGGCCACATCAAAGATATTATCACTCCTGTCACTTCTCAGCTGCATGTCTTTGTTAATACTTTTCTGAACAATATAACCATTGATAGGTGCTACTACACTGTATATATTTCCGCTTTTCACATTATAAACGGTACTTACAGCGGCGGCTCTCTGCAACTGATCTTCTGCTTTTTGTAACTGACTTTTAGCTTCCAGTACATCTCTTTCCGTATTAAGCTTTCCTTCGTAGAGTTCTTTTGCAACACGGAGGTTATTTTTTGCTACTACAAGATCTGTTTTTGCATCGCTTACATCTTTCTGAATTTCTGCAAGCTCAGTACTTCTGATGGTAGCCAACACCTGTCCTTTTTTTACATAGTCACCCAATTCTACATTCACACTCATCACATTTCCTCCTACCAAAGGGTAAACATCTATATAACTGTTTTTGTCTGCCGATATTTTTCCATAAAAGCTGTATTCATCTTCTATATTCTTTTTTTCAACTTTTGCCAGGGAAATAGAATTCAGCATGGTGTTACTGAGCTCGAATCCTTTTTTCGTATGATTATTTTTCTCTTCCTCTTTTTTTGAACAGGCCATTAATGAAAGGACCATCAATGCGGGAATAATATATGTTTTCATCATTTTAATAGAAGATTTTCGTTTGTACTAGTTGATTAAGTTGTTCTGCCGACTGCATGATCTCATTTTTCATATCATAGATCTGAAGAGCTGTCTCCCTGTAGCTATCCATGAAGTCTGTAAATTCAATCAGGTTGATATTTCCTTTTCTGAAATTGGTCAGCATTCCGTTGTAAACAAGTTCCATATTCTGAAGGTCTGTAGTTTTTACATCCAGAAGCTGATCATATTGTGCCTTCCAGGTTTTGTATGCAGATTGAACTTTAGTTTCCAGCGTCAGTTTTTGAAAATCAGCATTTTTCTGATTCTGCCGGATAGCATAGTTTGCTTTTACTACATTTCCCTGATTAGCTTTCCATAGTGGCAAAGGAATTCCCAAGGTCAGATTAGCTTCGTTATTAAAAGTTCCTCCTGCCTGATCCCACGCTGCACCTACCGTAACATCCGGTACATTCAATGATTTCTGCCACTGTGCATACAACTTACTGTTATCAATGAGCTTCAAATTGTATCGGTAATCTGCATTATTTTCGAGGGCTTTGCTTTTCAGTTCTTCTTCATCACCGAAAGGCTGTGCTGCCAGAGCTTCTTTTGCTTCGGTTTCAGACATTGCAGGCTCTATCTCTTCTGCAACTCCTGTCAGAACTTTCAGATTCTGCTCAAAATCAAGAATATTTTTATTGATCTCCAGCTTATCATGATTCAGCTGAATCACAATACTCTGCAGCCTTACAGCATCTTTAAGGGAAACATTTCCTTTTGCCGACTGTATACGATAGGCATTCAAAAGATCATTCATATATCCTAACTGTCTGTTGGTATTTTCCAGCTTTCGTTTTTCGTAATAAAGGTTAAAATAAGCAGAGCGAAGCTGAGATCTTAAATCTACCAGCAATTGTGAAAACTGAAGCTGGGCCAGTTCTTTATTGGATCTGGCAAAAGCAATTTCATTTTTCTTTTTGCCGCCCATATAAATCAATTGAGTAATACCCGCTCCTTTAGAATGTCCTACATCAAAAAACTTTTTGCTTTGAGGATTGTAAGCATTGAACTGTCCGCTTAACTGAGGTAATTCCCAGATTTTAGCCTGCAGAATATCCGCATCAGCCATATTGATGTTGTATTGTTCGGCGAGCAGCTGGAGGTTGTTCTTCTGAAAAGCTTCTTCGCATTCCAAAAGAGACATCTGCTGTTGTGCCGCCATGAATGAGGAAACGGCGAGGCACAGCACTGCAATTCTATTCATTATTATTTTTTTAAATTACAAAATTGCTTTGATGCTATTAAAAGAAACTTAAATGACGCTTAAAAAAATATTAAAATAGTTATGAACAGGCTGTTTACAGAATAAATTACGAGACAAAATCAGCTAATTTTTCTACAAACATTCAATTTTTATTAAAAATTTAAATCAGGAGTTTAACAAAAAAGCAACTGTTTTCGTATCAGTCGCTTTTATTTTTTAAAAAATAATGTAAACTTATTCATGTGATCCTCAGGGGAAGAGTATACAATATCTGCATCATGATATTCCAGAATCCTTTTGACAATTCTAAGGCCTAATCCTGACCCTGCTATATTCTGTGCGTTATTTCCTCTTGTGAAAGCTTCAAACAGTTTAGTCTGTTCCTCTTCAGAAATAGTATTGCCGTGAGAAATAACTTCAACGGAAAGATTATCGTTGGTTTCAGTAATCAAAACATTCACTTCTGTATTATCTGAATACACTGCTGCATTTTTAAATAAGTTGATAAATACGATTACCAATAGTGAATGAATTCCTTTTATAGTCAGAAAAGCATTTTCAGAACTATCTTCATTGATCAGAAAATCCAGCTTAAGTTGTGGATAACTTTTCTCCACCGCTTCAAAGGCTTCAAAGATGACTTCATCAATTCTTACTTCCTCATAAATGCTCTGAATATTTTCTTTATCAAACTTTGTCAACAGCAGAAGTGAATTGGTAAGGTCTGATAATTGATAAACGTCCCGCTGAATCTGTTTTAAAGAAGACATCGTTTCCGGAGAATGTTCCTCAAATTTAATCAGATTTTCCAGCTGAAATGCCATTCTTGTTATCGGCGTTCTGATCTCATGCGAAGCACTGGCCGTAAAATCTTTTTGCGACTGAAATACATCATCCAGCCTTCCAATCATGGTATTAAAGGATTTGGCAAGAACACTTACTTCATCATTAGACTGCTCTACCGGAATCTGTGTGGTGAGTTTATGGGCAGTAACTTCAGAAATTTCCTTGTTCAGGTCTTCCAGTGGACGAAGGAACTTTTCGACAAAATAATAACTGAAAAAACCAATAAGCATGGTGCTCATCACATAAGCCGTAATCAAAAGATATTTAAGATATCCCAACTTGGATTTTCCGTTGGTATCAAAAGCACTGGTAAGGATATAATAATTTTCTCCATTAATATTCCTGAGTGCAGCATAGATTTCCGGAACTGTTTTTTCTGTATAGATAATTTTCTTTTTATCCAGCTCTTTAAGCATTGCACTGTCCCAGATGACATTCCGGTCTTTGATCGTACTGTAGATGAGTTCTTTTTTCTCATTGAAAATTAAAATCTTTTCATTCAAAAGAATGTTATCTGAATTTTCGTTGAAAAAAACCGGAGCCTCTTCTTCAAAGTCTTTTGATTTTGAGATAAAATGGGAAGTAAATTCAAGTCGCTGTCTGAATCGTTCTTTAAACTCATCCCTTCTGAAATCGTTAAAAGATAAATAAATGACCGCCATCACCATTCCAAATAGTAATGAAAAGGCAATACTTATCGTTAAAGCGATCTTCCTTTTTAAAGACATTTATAATGGGCTTAGGTAATATCCGAAACCAGAACGGGTGTGGATCAGTTTTATTTTAAAATCTTTATCAATCTTCTTCCTCAGAAAATTGATATACACTTCTACGGTATTGGTATTTGTGTTAAAATTGTGTTCCCATACATGTTCTGTGATCTGTTGTTTGGAAACCGTTCTTCCCTGCGCTTCCGCTAGATAAACCAACAACTGAAATTCTTTCAGCGTAAGGGTTATTTCATTTCCTCCACGATAAACCTTCTGCTCTGTTTTGTTGATAATAAGGTCATCAATTCTTACAATATCCTGATCGGAATTATCAGAAGGAGCTTTTCTCCTCAGCAGCGAATTGATTCTTAGAAGAAGTTCTTCAAACTGAAATGGCTTTACGAGATAATCGTCAGCCAGTCTTGTGAAAGCATCTTTTTTATCAGAGATATCTCCATAGGCAGAGATGATAATGATGGGAGTATTCTTGTCAAAAGAACGGATCGTCTGACAGACATCTAGTCCGTTTATTTTAGGAACATTAATATCCAGCAGATACAGATCATAGGTACTATTTTTTATCTGACGGAGAAAGGTTTCTCCGTCATAGATTTTATCACAGTTAAAATTATTTGATTCTAAAAATCTGCACAATTCTGCAGACAGAATGAGATCATCTTCCAGTAAAAGAATATTCATCAAAAATTTATTTTACACGAATTTAACGAAAATTTTATGATTGTGATTGTAAAGCTGGAGTAAAAGTTTTAAGGGATCAGTCTCAAAAGTTGGGCATAAAAAAATCCCGAAGAAAATTCGGGAAAATCGAGAGCCAACTACGGGACTTGAACCCGTGACCTCTTCCTTACCAAGGAAGCACTCTACCGCTGAGCTAAGTCGGCATCAACTAAAAAAATCACACTAAGTAGCGTGATTTTTCGTTGAGCGGAAGACGGGGGTCGAACCCGCGACATTCAGCTTGGAAGGCTGACGCTCTACCAACTGAGCTACTTCCGCAATTTTGTTTCCAAAATTATTGGTAAACGCTGTGCAAAACTAAGAAAACTTATTTAATCTCGCAACTATTTTTATAATATAAAATGTGGGGAGAGCAGGATTCGAACCTACGAAGCCGAAGCAACTGAGTTACAGTCAGTCCCATTTAGCCACTCTGGAATCTCCCCAGATATTTTATATTAAAATGAGCCTCCAGAGGGATTCGAACCCACGACCCCGAGATTACAAATCACGTGCTCTGGCCAACTGAGCTATGGAGGCATTTTAATAAAGGACTGAAACTGATTGAGAAACTCTACTCTACATATTTCAGTGTTAAAAAAAATCACTTTTACTCAGTGACTTTATTGAGCGGAAGACGGGGGTCGAACCCGCGACATTCAGCTTGGAAGGCTGACGCTCTACCAACTGAGCTACTTCCGCAATTTTGTTTTCAAAACTATTGGTAAACGCTGTGCAAAACTAAGAAAACTTATTTAATCCTGCAAGTTTTTTTATAAAAATATAAAGTGGGGAGAGCAGGATTCGAACCTACGAAGCCGAAGCAACTGAGTTACAGTCAGTCCCATTTAGCCACTCTGGAATCTCCCCAAAAGTTTATATTTTATGAGCCTCCAGAGGGATTCGAACCCACGACCCCGAGATTACAAATCACGTGCTCTGGCCAACTGAGCTATGGAGGCAAATATAAAAAAGAATTCAAAAGATCACTGTTCCTTTTTTGCGAGTGCAAATATAGAACGGATTTTTTGAATTCTCAAATATTTTATAAACTTTTTTTGACTTTTTTTTCTACGCCATTTCTTTTTTCTTGATTAGTAGCTTTTTAGCTGTATCAACACAAAGGTCCAAACTTTCTTCAAAACTGGTAGATGTTTTCTTTACTACGATATCGTCTCCCGGAACCGCCAAAATAATCTCAGCAGTTTTATTAGCTTTATCAGCGTTATTTTCTACTTTTAAAAATACCTTACACTCATGAATTTTGTCATAAAAGGTATCCAATTTGCTTACTTTTTTGTCAATGTGTGACTCTAGTGGTTCGTGTGGTGTTAAACCAATTGATTGAACTGAAATCTTCATAATTCTTCTTTTTTTGATGCTCGAGGGTGAGCCTGATTAAACACTTTTTTCAATTGTTCAATATTAGCATTCGTATAGACTTGAGTACTGGCAAGGCTGGAATGCCCTAATATTTTTTTTACTTTGGAGATCTCCGCCCCATTATCCAATACGTGGGTAGCAAAGCTATGCCGAAGGATGTGAGGACTTTTTTTTTCTTTCGTTGTTACAAGACTAAGGTACTTATTAACTACCACATAAACAAATTTTTCATTGAGTTTTTTCCCTTTCTTATTGACGAAAAAATATGATTTGAATTCTGTCTGCGGATTTCTTATTTCCAGATAACTTTTCAGAAGCTCAGACAATTCATTGGAAATGGGAATCACCCTTTCTTTGTTCCCTTTTCCTATTACTTTTAATTCATTTCCATATAAGTCAACATTCTCAAATATCAGGCCACAAAGTTCTGCTTTACGCATTCCTGTCTGATAAAGAACTTCCAAAATACATTTTTCAAGCACTTCATGTACCTGTTCGAAAATTCTTTCATTGAGATCAGTCATTTCCTCTTTAGACATAGGAATCTGTTTTTCAGCATAAAACTTCAGGGAAGAAATCCCTTCTACAGGAGAAACTTTAATCTCCCCTATTTTTAAAAGAAAAAGATAAAAACTTCGGAGTGAAGATAATTTTCTGTTGATACTTCTTTTGGAAATATTATTTTCGCTCAATTCAACAATAAAGTTTCGGATAATCTTTTTGTCTGCCCTGGCTAAATTGTCAGAAGATTCTGTTCGGAGGAAGAAATAGGAAAAGTCTTCAAGGTCTTTTTTGTAGCTTGTGATGGTATGAGGAGAATATCTTTTTTCGAATTGTAAGTATTCTAAAAATTTTTCCAGCATCATAGGTATAAAAATAAAAATTCACTCCTCAAATATAAGAATTTAAGAAGTGAATTAATATATGGTTAAGAAAAAATCTTAAGCCTGCTCTTCTTTGCTAAGCGCTCTTTGTTTGTAAGCCGCTTTCAGTCTAGCTTGTCTCAAAGTTACAGAAGGCTTAATAAACTGTTGTCTAGATCTTAATTGACGAACAGTTCCTGTTTTATCAAATTTTCTCTTGTATTTTTTTAAAGCTCTGTCGATGGATTCACCATCTTTTACTGGAATTATTAACATATTTTACATCTCATTTTGGATTGCAAAACTAGGTAATTTTTATGAGAACACAAAATATATTGCAATAAACAATCACTACCCTATCTTAATACTGTTAAAAAAACTCGTATTAATGCCTGTTAACAGGCATTAATTTTTTATCCACAATAACCAGACATTCAATTTTTAATAGCTTCAGGTTATTCATTTTCTTTCCCAATTACTATTAAAACCACCTATATTAATGAAATGTAAACAAAAAGCACTATCTTTGCATACAATTTATTCATGGGGTTGACTGGTTTCGACAGCAAGACCAATGGGTAAGTAAGCATGCAGAGAACCGTAGCGCGATCTCTATAATCCCTTGCTACAAAATTTTAACTGGCAACGAAGAGTTCGCTCTTGCAGCTTAATATCGAAGTATAGTAGATCAAGCGTTTTCCCGAAGATTTCAGTAGGGAAGCAAGATATTCCACAAATGCTCTGTTCTGCAGCGTTTGATCCTGGGATATAGGAATGCAGAAATAAGGCTTTAGAAGCTTTGGCTAAAGCTCGAAAATTTCAGAAGATAAGCTGGTAGTTGGGTGTCTACCCTCTGCTTTCAGTCGAAAACCAATGGTAGAATAAGCATGTAGAAAGCTTATGTATTGCTTGTTTGGACGAGGGTTCGAATCCCTCCAACTCCACTTTTTAAGCTAAAGAGAATTTGTAAATTATTGAAATTTAAATAATTACATTTTCTCTTTTTTGTTTTTGTACCCAAAGTTGTACCCGAATTTTTTAAATGTACTTTTTTAAATCTGTTTGAATTTAATAAAACCTATTTGAATTTTAAAACATACAAAGGGCTATTGTATAACACTACAAATATACTACGATTTAAAATAATGTCCGTTACTTTCAAAATAATCATACATCAAACTTTTTGCTGTAGCTTCCCAATCAATATAAATATAATTTGGTAGGCTTTCAGGAATATTTTCTTCTAAGATATATTGAGCAAATGTTTCATCGTCTGAGAACTCACCCATATAATAGTTTATCACACCGTTATAAATGCTTTGAAAATCCATTTTTCCAATACAATCAAGGTAAGCCTCGAAAATTTCAAGATCATAGCCAGAATAGTTTATTTGCTCTGCTATTTCAAATATCTCATTAGATAAATAACTTTCTTCGATTAATCCTAACTTTTCAAATAAAGAACAGTTTTCATAATCTTGGAGCATGAACTCTGGGTCGTGCTCATCTTGGTGAAGTTGTTTCATTGCTTCTAATAGTTCGTCATAATCTGAATAATCCGAAAGATTGAGCCATTTCCCAAATAATGAGCTTTCATTATACTTTTTGTAGGTTCCTACGTAGATACTAGCAGTATCAAGACAATTTTGTAAATTTGTCATGTCGATAATTTTTAGTGTAATTAAAATTTATTGATGTTGCCTATCGTGTTCGTAGCACTTTAGGCATTTTTTATATATTATTGTGAGAATCTATATAGAAAAAAGAACTTGAAATAGTTCTTAGATATATCAATAAAGTCAACATTCATGCCAATTGACAGAGATTTTAACTTTAAAATTAAAGTTTTTAAAATATTTTTAAACTAAGACGGCCACTAACAAAAACTGTCAAAAAAATATCAATAAAAATATATCTTAAAGACTATAACTAGTAGAAAATGTAAATGGAAAATAAAAATAGATCCACAAAAACCAAATAAAACAAAACTTACTGTTGAAAAAAGGTCTGATAGTTGGTAGGGGGAGATAAAATTTCTTTGACTTGGTGACGGGGGTATTGACATAGAAGGTATAATCTATTCACTCAAAATATTTTACTGGTATTAAATTTTTATAAATTCTACTATAAAGGATTATTTGATTTTTTGAGTGAGCTTTGATGGGGGTATTTTTGTAGGCAGGGATTCACCATTGTATTTTTTCACCCAAATAAAAATAGAATATAATTTTAACTGATCAATTCATCTTAAAAAATCTATTTAAAATAATTGTTTAAGCAATATTTTAGCAAACCGCAAGAAGATTAGGTTGCATCATATATTTGTTTCCAATAAAAAAAATATAATATGTCAATAAAAAGAAACAAAGCTAGAAAATCTAAGTTAGATTTAGTTGTATCCATGATTGAGGGAAGAAACATTAAGTGGTCACATAGAAATGCTGGTAATTATTTCATATTTGAGATACCTGATGTAGAAATCCATGTTTCACACGATGAAATCAAAATGATTAAAGATGGGAAAGTAATTTCATATTTTGATGATCGTTTTGATAATGTTTTAGACAAATTAGAAAAGCCTCTTAATTGAGGCTCTACTATTTGATTTAATTGATTCAGAATGGAGGTATGCCCAAAGCATCGCTTCGGATGAAGATAAAGATCCCCAACCTCCAGAGTTCAGGGAAATCAACAAAGAGAAAATCCAAAAAACGGTAGAAAACATCAACCAGAAACTGAAAGGAAGTAAAATCGCTGATAAGAAAGGGGGAGCTCAAGCTAAAGCCAAGCTGAACTACATCAGGAATAATTTTGAAAAGAATCTTGATAAATACCAACAGCAGGAAGACATTCTCGCAGAGCGGGGCTCTTACAGCAAAACCGATACAGATGCTACTTTTATGCGGATGAAGGAAGATCACATGAAGAACGGACAGCTCAAGCCCGCCTACAATGCGCAAATCTCCACCGAGAACCAGTTTATTCTGAATTATACGCTTCATCAAACCCCTGCCGATACTAATACTTTAGCCTCTCATCTGGAAAATTTTAAAGACAACATAGGCCAGGAAAAATTCTGCGAAATAGAATCCCTTACCGCCGATGCAGGTTACGGAAGTGAAGAGAATTATGAGCTTTTAGAGAAACTCGAAATAGAGGCTTTTGTAAAGTACAATACGTTTGATAAAGAGCAGGACGAAAACTATCAGAGTAAAAACAAAACCTTTAGCAAAGAGCATTTGCACTACAACCGGGAGAAAGATTTTTACGTTTGTCCAATGGGACAACGGATGGAAAAAAAACACGAAAGCAGCAAAACTACCAAGACCGGTTTTGAGCAGACCTTATCGCATTACAAGACCAAAAACTGCCAAGGGTGCCCATTAAGAAGCATGTGCCATCAATCTAAAGAAAACCGAAGCATAGAGAGAAATCACAATCTGGAACGTCATAAAGAACTCACACGAAAGCGACTGAAAAGTGAAGAAGGGATAGAAAAACGTAAAAAAAGATGTTACGATGTAGAGCCTGTGTTTGCCAACCTCAAACACAATCACCATTTTAAGCGATTTATGCTAAAATCGTTGAAAAAAGTAGAAATTGAGTTCGGTTTACATGCTTTAGCACACAACTTAAGAAAGAAGGTGGCATAAAAAGACACTCCAAATCAAAAAAATCATCCTAAAAAATAATATTGACAGTTTATAAACAAAAACCGCCTCAAGGAAAATGAGACGGCTTCTTCTTATTCTTTATTATTTACAACAAAAAACTGAACTCATTAATGATTTAGAATTTTACAATTATCGATTTGGCGTCATTCATAATAGTAAAGCCAACAATAATAAATTTGGAAGTATTACCTTTAATTTTCCTTTGACTAATTTAATTGGTTTTAGATCCGCCAGCAGACAATAAAACATAACCACCTGAAAACTAAAAGACTAAAGCGAAACAATCTAAAATGAAAGCTTCTGTTCCACAAAAAAGACTAAAAAAATGTTTTATCGTAAAGAATTTTATATATTTGCACCATCTAACAATTAAAAAAATAATTTACTATGTCAGACATTGCATCAAGAGTAAAAGCTATCATCGCTGATAAGCTTGACGTTGAAGAAACAGAAGTAACTCCTGAAGCTAGCTTCACTAACGATTTAGGAGCTGATTCACTAGATACAGTTGAGTTAATCATGGAATTTGAAAAAGAATTTAACATTCAGATCCCTGATGACCAAGCTGAAAAAATTACTACTGTAGGACACGCTATCGCTTACATCGAAGAAGTAGTAAATAAATAATATTCTTCAACAAAAAAGAAATTAAACAAAGTTTATGGAATTAAAAAGAGTAGTTGTAACCGGATTTGGAGCAATAACACCAATAGGAAATAATGCAAAAGAATACTGGGAAAATCTTGTGAAAGGTGAGAGCGGTGCCGCTCCGATTACTCTTTTTGATGCCACAAACTTTAAAACAAAGTTCGCTTGCGAGGTAAAAAATTTCGATCCGTTACAGCATTTCGATAAGAAAGAGGCTAAAAAAATGGATAGAAATACTCAATTGGGACTTGTTGCTGCAAGAGAAGCAGTAGCGCATTCCGGCATTATTGAAGACAATGTAGATAAAAACAGAGTTGGTGTAATCTGGGGCTCCGGAATCGGAGGATTAGAGACTTTTGAAACTGAAGTTTTAGGATGGGCCAATACGGAAATTCCGAGATTCAACCCTTTCTTTATCCCAAAAATGATTGCGGATATCACTCCAGGACATATCTCAATTGAATACGGTTTCCACGGACCAAACTACACTACTGTATCTGCATGTGCCTCTTCAGCGAATGCTATAATTGATTCCAAAATGCTGATCCAGTTAGGAAAAGCAGACGTGATTGTGTGCGGAGGCTCTGAAGCAGCCGTTACAGCAAGTGGTGTCGGTGGATTCAACGCAATGATGGCACTTTCTACAAGAAACGACGATCCTAAAACAGCTTCAAGACCTTTTGACAAAGACAGAGATGGATTTGTGCTAGGTGAAGGTGCAGGATGTATTGTTCTAGAAGAATATGAGCACGCCGTAAAACGTGGTGCTACAATTTATGCAGAATTACTGGGAGGAGGTCTGAGTGCTGATGCACATCACATGACTGCTCCACATCCTGAAGGTCTTGGCGCTTATCTGGTAATGAAAAGCTGTCTGGAAGATGCAGGCTTAACTGCTGATGAAGTAGATCATATCAACATGCATGGTACATCTACTCCATTAGGAGACATCGCAGAATCCAATGCAATTTCGAAATTATTAGGCGAGCATGCTTATGACATTCAGATTAATTCTACAAAATCAATGACTGGCCATCTTTTAGGTGCTGCAGGTGTTATTGAAGCTATCGCTGCATTGGGAACTATTATTCATGGTACAGTCCCTCCAACCATCAACCATTTTACTGATGATGAAAATATTGACAGCCGACTTAACTTTACGTTTAATACAGCTGTTAAGAAAGATGTAAAAGTAGCCATGAGCAATACTTTCGGATTTGGCGGGCATAACGCTTGCGTTCTATTTAAGAAAATCTAAATTCAATGAATGGAGTTACAGAAATACTTTTCTAAATTCCTTCTCAAAAAAAGAAAAAGACAATTAACGGAGAGAGAGTATTTTCTCAGTACCGAGCTTAGAAAAGTATTAGGTACAGAGGTACAGAATATAGCTCTTTACCGCGAAGCTTTTTCTTTGAAAAATTCTTCTAAAAATCAAGACAGCAATTACGAAAGACTTGAATTTTTGGGAGATTCTGTTTTGGGTACAATTATTTCTTGTCATTTGTTCCAGACATATCCTCAGGCCAATGAGGGATATCTGACACAAATGAAATCTAAGATTGTTAATAGGAAAAACCTCAATAAATTAGGAGAAGATCTCAAGCTTACCAGCCTTTTGCAAAAGCAAAACAGCTCATCAGCTTTGGGAGAAAATATCTCTGGAAATTTGTTCGAAGCCTTAATTGGTGCTGTTTATTTAGACTTCCATTATGATACCTGTAAAAGGATTATTCTGGAAAAATTACTGACCCCTTCCGAGATCAATAAGCTTGAAAACAAAATTGTGAGCTATAAAGGTCTTCTGCTCGAATGGAGCCAGAAAAAGAAGGTGAATATAAAGTACGAAACCTGCGAGGAAATACAGGCTAATAAATCTGTCGTATTCAGATGCCATGTATGGCTTGGAGACGAAAAAATTGCCAATGCAACAGAGACTTCCAAGAAGAAAGCAGAGGAAAAAGCAGCACAGAGGGCATTTTATATTTTAAACAAAAAAGAAAATATACTTGGAAATTCAAAAACTTTATGATCTTGATGATATAGAATTTGAAGATATTGCCATAGGATTGGTAAGATTAGCCAAAGATATACCTGCTCACGAGTTTTTCTACAAAATAAATCAAACCAATAACCTCAGTTTTTCAAGAAAGAAAGATCTTGTCTTTCATGGGGGATATTATGATTATTTTTTTCCAAGATATGAAGGCTATCACAAGTATACAAAGACTTGTTTTACCTTCATTTCCAATAAATCTTCTGAAAGTAAGCAAAAAAAAATTCAGACAGAACTCTTTACAGAAGAAGAGAACATTAAATTTTTATTAAATAATCAGGTAGATGTGGAATATATTCTGCATAGTTCGGAACAGTTTCCTGATTTTTCCGTAATTTTGCTCCCTGAAAATCTTGTGTTTCCAATTCAAGATTATACACTGAGTTCTGATGAGGAACTTTATCAAATTATCCAGTATTATGAATAAGTATTTAAAGAAGACAAAAATTATCGCAACACTAGGGCCTGCTTCATCGTCGAAGGAGGTAATGTTAGATTTAATGAAAGCGGGTGTTGATATTTTCAGAATAAATTTTTCCCATGCAGATTACGACTTAGTTCGAAAAAATATTGAAATAATTAGAGAGCTAAACAATGAGTATGGTTATTCTGTGGGAATCCTGGGAGACCTTCAGGGTCCTAAGCTGAGAGTGGGAGTTGTAAAGGAAGGATCTTATCTGAATCCAGGTGATATTCTGACTTTCACCAATGAAAAGATGGAGGGAGATTCCACTAAGGTATACATGACATACCAACAGTTTCCACAGGATGTAAAAGTAGGGGAAAGAATTCTTATTGATGATGGGAAACTAATGCTGGAGGTTATTGAAACCAATGAAAAAGATACTGTAAAAGCAAAAACTATTCAGGGAGGTCCGCTAAGTTCTAAAAAAGGAGTTAATCTCCCTAATACAAATGTTTCTCTTCCTGCATTAACAGAAAAAGATGTTCAGGATGCTAATTTCATGCTTGACATGGAAGTTGACTGGATTGCCTTATCATTTGTTCGTCATGCTCAGGATATTATCGACTTGAAGGAGCTTATTAAAGCGCATCCAAATGGTAAATTCAAAACTCCGATTATTGCGAAGATTGAAAAGCCTGAAGGCGTTAAAAATATTGATGAAATCCTTCTTGAATGTGATGGATTAATGGTAGCCCGTGGAGATCTTGGAGTAGAAGTTCCGATGGAGGAAGTTCCTGCCATCCAGAAAAACCTGGTAGAAAAAGCGAGATTCTATTCCAAGCCGGTCATCATTGCTACCCAGATGATGGAAACGATGATCAACAGTTTAACACCAACAAGAGCGGAAGTAAATGACGTGGCCAACTCTGTACTGGACGGAGCTGATGCTGTAATGCTTTCCGGAGAAACTTCGGTAGGTAGATATCCGGTACAGGTTGTGGAAAACATGGCTAAAATTGTAAAGAATATTGAAACTACTCATTTCTACCAACACAAAAATGAGCCTATCGAGAAAGATTATAACTGTATCGATGAAAGATTCATTACCAACAGGGTTTGTCTTGCAGCGGTAAGAATTGCTAAAACAACTAACGTTTCTGCTATCGTAACGCTTACTCACTCCGGGTACACCGCATTCCAGCTTGCAGCACACAGACCAAACTCTCATATTATCGTATACAGCGGTAACAGAAGAGTTATCACGATGCTGAACCTTCTTTGGGGTGTTCACGCATACTATTATGACATGAAAAAATCTACTGATGAAACGATTATCCAGGTAAATATGTTAACACACAACTATGGTTATATCGAAACCGGAGATTTCGTAATCAACATCAATGCTACTCCATCCTATGAAGGGGGAAAAACAAATACATTGAGACTGACAACAGTATAAGCAATAAGCAATAAGCAATAAGCAATAAGCAAAATTACTTTTTGTAAAAGCATAAAAAAACTCCCGGAAATAAATTTCCGGGAGTTTTTTATTTATAGTGTAAAGTAGACTGTTAACTGATAAACGGCAGTTTGTCATTCTGAACGAAACGGAGTGAAGTGAAAAAAACCTGAGACTCGATTCCCAACAATGACATTATACCTAATTTAGTTACCTACAATCGTCTTAGCGGTCACAAATTCTTTTAAAGCCAATAAAGATAGTTCTGTTCCATATCCGGAAGCTTTTGATCCTCCAAACGGAAAACGTGGATCAGAGCTTGTCATACGGTTGATATTGACTGTTCCGGATTCAAGGTTTTCAATGAAGAATAACTGGCGTTCTTTATTTTTAGTCCATACAGAATTGGAAAGACCGAAAGGAATATCATTCGCCATCTGTAAAGCTTCATCATCAGTTTTTGCAATCATAACCATACCCAGAGGTCCGAAAAGCTCTTCTTTTAAAATAGGATTACCTTCCTGAACTCTGATTAAACCAGGTTTAAATTCATTTTCAGAAACTCTTTCCAGAGGAATGATGATTTCAGCACCGTTTTCCAATGCTCTGTTGAACTGGGCTTCCAGTTCATCAGCAAGATCAGGTCTTGCCATTCCTGCAAGTTTGGTTTCTTTATCTAAAGGATCACCAATCTCATATTTTTTGTATTCTTCAATGAAGATTGGTAAAAATGTATCCCCAATCTTTTCATCAATGATAAATCTTTTTGCTGCAGTACAGGTTTGTCCGCAATTTTGAAGTCTTGATTTTACACCGGCTTTAGCGGCTTCTTCAAGATCTGCATCATCAAAAATGATAAAAGCATCACTTCCGCCTAATTCAAGTAAAGATTTTTTGATATTTAAGCCTGCTATTGAAGCTACTTCTCCTCCTGCTTTTCCGCTGCCTGTTAAGCTTACTCCTTTTACAGTGTCATGTTCAAGAATTTCTTTTACTGCTTTATGTCCTACTTCAAGATTCTGAAAAACACCTTCCGGAAAACCAGCTTCCAAAAGAACTTCTTCAATGGCATTTCCACTACCAAAACAAATTGAAGCATGCTTCAAAACTATTGTATTTCCAGCCAAAATTGCAGGAGTAGCAAATCTCAGTACCTGCCAGAAAGGAAAGTTCCATGGCATCACCCCTAAAATTACCCCTTTTGGAGCATAGTGAACTTCAGAGTAAGCAAATTCTGATTCTACTTTTTCAGGTTGTAAAGTATTCTCAGCGTCTGCATAATAATTCATCATTAAAGCACACTTTTCCACTTCAGCAATAGATTCTGAAATGGGTTTATTCATTTCTGTTGTAATTATTTTTCCAAATTTCTCCGAATTATTTTTTAAAATTCCCGCTGCTTTTGCAATTAACTTCTGCCTTTCCTCAAACGGCACTTTTCTCCACACTGAAAACGCTTTATCTGCTTTAATAAGCTTGCTTTCAATTAATTGTTCCATAATATAAATTTCTGTTTTAAATTCAGCTAATGAATTTATGAGCGCTTTTATTTTAAAAGCACGGTGAAATCAGCAAATTTCATTCCTTAAGGGTCAATAAAATAATGATTTTCTCTATTGGAAGAATATAACTTTATCTTACATCATTAGCCATTCATTTACAAGACATGCTGCCAGTCTTGCGGTTCTGTCCTGGATATCGAAAGAAGGGTTTACTTCTGCCACATCCAGCGCTACCAATTTTTTATTTTTTAAGATATGTCTGTAAAAATGCATAAAAGCTGTATCTGCAAAGATACCATTATAAGCCGCAGCAGAAACTCCCGGAGCAACGGATGCATTAAAGACGTCCATGCAAATGGTAAGATAGGCATAATCTACACTGTTCAGCAGTTCATCAATACGTTGATAGATGGAGCTAAGATTTTCAAAAAACAGTTCATCTGCCAGAATATATTTCATTCCGTACTGATGGGCTGTATCAAAAAGCTTCAATGTATTGGAGTTTCTCTGGATTCCAATATGCAAAGAATGGATAGGACCTTCCTGAGCAATCTGCCAGAAACCAGTTCCGGAACTTGGTCCTACTCCTTTTTCCGGCTGTCTGTTATCGAAATGGGCATCGATATTGATGATCCCTATTTTTTGTTCCGGAAAAGCTGTTTTTACGCCCAGATAATGAGCATAAGTCACTTCATGACCTCCACCCAAAACAAGAGATTTCCCTCCTTTTAAAAGTACTTTTGAGACATTTTTGGCAAGATTATTCTGAGTATTTTCCAGATTACCGTCTTCACAGGTAACATTCCCAAAGTCAAGCATTGAAAAGTCAGGAAGAATTACCGGAAAATTAGACATATTTTTCCTGATCACATCCGGAGCATCTTTCGCGCCCTGACGGCCTTTGTTTCTCCTTACTCCTTCATCTACAGCAAAACCATGTAGTGCAAAATCTCCTGTAGAAATATTATCGTAATTGTGTTCTTCTTTTACCCTTTGAAATAATCTGTGATAGAGAAGTTCTTCTCCGTCTAATCTGCCTTGCCAAATCATAATCTAAATTATTCTCTAAACCTCCCTCTGATGGTAGGTATAAATGTTCTGAAAAATAAAACTATAAACACTAATAAAGCACCACCGAATTTAAATTGCATGCTTCTATTTTCTTTACTAAAATAAAAAGTCACAACGCCTAAAGCAACAATAGCAATTAAGTAAAAGGTAGAATAAAGATATCCTCCTCTATTTTCATATTTAAATTCTCCACCGTTTGCAGCAAACATTTCATCCAGCATGCTATTGGCAGTAGCTGCATCCACTTTTCTAATATCTGAAGTCAAATTCTTTATAATAAAATCTTTTTTTGTGCCCGCTTTTACAGCATTTAATGCATAATCAACGTTTTTTTCTGCAACTCCAAGAGAGACATATTTTTCTTTAATCTCTTCTAATTTAATTTTCATGATCGTGTTTTTTTACTACTTCTTATTTCCATTGATATAAACATTTTCCGCGCTCAAGCTTCCCTGATTATACAATACATTCTGGAAATTATTGGTTTTAAAAGTGACAAAATCGGCTTTTTTTCCTGCTTCCAATTGTCCTCTGTCTTTAAGGTTCAATGCATAAGCAGCACGGAAAGTCATTCCTGCTAACACTTCGGCTGTCGTCAGCTTCTGGAATGTAGCCAGAATAGATGCCTGGGTAATCAAATTCCCCATGGGTGCCGATCCCGGATTCCAGTCACTTGCTATGGCTACGATAGCTCCTGCATCTAATAATTTTCTAGCCGGAGTAAATTTCTCACCTAATCCCAGACTTGCCCCCGGCAGAGCTGTCGCCACGGTATCAGATTCTGCAAGGAACTCAATATCTTCATCTATGGTTGCTTCCAAATGGTCCGCAGATTTTGCTCCCACTTCTACGGCAATTCTTGAACTTCCAGGGGTAAACTGATCTGCATGAACAGTGATTTCAAAGCCTAATTCTTTTGCCTTACGTAAAAAATCCTTACTTTCCTCAGGCTGAAAAGCAGATTTTTCAATAAAAATATCTACTCTGTTTGCCAATCCTTCTTCTTTTACTTTTGGTAAAATTTCGGTAATGATATATTCAAGATATTCAGGATTGCTACCTTCAAAATCTCTGGGTTTTAAGTGGGCAGAAAGACAGGTAGGAACTAAAGTTGCCTTTGTTTCTTGCTCTGCTTTTTTAATAATTCTGAGCATTTTCAGCTCATTTTCCACATCCAGACCATAACCGCTCTTCACTTCAATAGTTGTAATTCCCAGATCAAGCAAAAAATTGATTCTTTCAACTAAAGTTTTTAATAATACTTCTTCTGAAGCATTTCTCGTATGCTGTACGGAACTCCAGATTCCGCCGCCGCTTTCCGCAATCTCAAGATAAGTTTTCCCGGCATTACGCATGGCAAAATCGTTGGCACGGTTTCCTCCGAAACAAATATGGGTATGTGAATCTACAAAAGCAGGAAGAACAATTTGCTCTCCTTCAATATATTCAAATTCTATAGTAGGATTTTCTGTTTTTAATGTTTCGAAATTTCCAACTTTCCGGATAATATTCTGATCTACTACAATTCCTCCGTCTGCAATAATTTCAAGCTGGTCATCAGAAAGTTTTCCTCTTAAGGGTAAGTTAGCAAGTGTTACCACCTGTTTGAATGGTCCTATTAATTTCATTAGTTTAAAGTTAATGTGATGTTTAGATTCAAGCTGACACATTCTTATATCAGTATCTGTTTCTCAACATTCAAAATTTTATTAATTTTTATTAATAATTTCTTCTCTCAAAAATACTTAAAATATCCCAATTATTTAAATCTTAGCTGTTCTCATTTTCAACGCTGACTTCAACCTCTGTATCAATCTCAACGTTTTCTCAATCTGCCCTTCAACCTTTGTCTAAATTTGCTATCTTTGAAGTAAATGAAATGAATTAATGCCAGATTTTTTACATCCAGATAAGGAAAACTACTCAAACGAGGAGCTGATGCAGGAAGAACAGATCCGTCCCCAGAGCTTTAAAGATTTTGCGGGGCAGAGAAAAACGCTGGAGAACCTTGAGGTTTTTGTTACCGCTGCAAAAAGACGTGGCGGAGCACTAGATCATGTTTTATTACACGGTCCGCCGGGACTGGGTAAAACTACTTTGGCCAATATTATTGCTAATGAACTTGGGGTAAACTGCAAGGTTACTTCGGGCCCTGTATTGGATAAGCCCGGAAGTTTAGCTGGTTTATTGACCAATCTTGAGGAAAATGATGTTCTTTTCATTGATGAGATTCACCGTCTTTCTCCTGTAGTAGAGGAATACCTGTATTCTGCAATGGAGGATTACAAGATTGATATTATGCTGGAAACAGGTCCTAATGCCAGAAGTGTACAGATAGGGCTGAATCCTTTTACTCTGGTGGGAGCTACTACAAGAAGTGGTATGCTTACAAAGCCAATGCTTGCCAGATTTGGGATTCAGAGCAGGCTGGAATATTATTCTATTGAACTTTTGTCAACCATTATTCAGAGAAGTTCAAGGGTTTTAGGTGTTGTCATCTATGAAGATGCTGCCATAGAAATTGCAAGAAGAAGCCGTGGAACACCGAGGATCGCCAATGCACTACTGAGAAGGGTACGTGATTTCGCTGAGATTAAAGGAAATGGTGAGATTGAGATCAAGATCACCAAATATGCTTTGGATTCTTTAAATGTGGACGAATTTGGTCTGGATGAAATGGATAATAAGATCATGCGCGTCATGATTGAAAACTTTAAAGGAAAGCCGGTTGGTATTTCTGCTCTGGCAACATCTATTGCTGAAAATCCTGAAACACTGGAAGAAGTTTATGAACCGTTTCTGATTCAGGAAGGGTTTATTATCAGAACTCCCAGAGGACGGGAAGTTACCGACAAGGCTTACAAACATTTGAATATTACAAGACCTAAAAACCCGGGAGAACTATTTTAATTCAAAATTTCGAGTTTATGGTTTAATGTTAATGCGAATTGATTAGTTTATGTTTATACCTAAATTATACAGAAGTGAAGATTACGATTTGATGAGAGAGATTATCAAAGAAAACTCTTTTGCTTTACTGATTTCTTCCGTTGATAAGATTAGAGCTACTCATTCTATGATGATGCTTAATGAAGATGATCCTGAAAATGCTTATATTGAAACTCATATTTCAAGGGCCAATCCTCAGGCAAAAACCTTAAACGATGGAGATGAAGTTCTTTGTGATTTTTTGGGAGCTCACACTTATATATCCAGCAGCTGGTATGATCATATTAATGTTTCTACCTGGAATTATGAAGCGGTGCAGATTCATGGAACAGTTGAAATAATGAATCATGATGAACTCTATACCCATTTGGATAAATTAACTTCCAAATACGAAAGTTTTCAGCAATGTCCAATGATGGTAGAAGATATGGGAAGGGAATTTGTGGAAAAAGAAATGAAAGGAGCTTTTGGGATTAAAATAATTCCTACCGAAATATTTATCAAACAAAAACTTTCTCAGAACAGAAAAGAGGATGATTTTAACAACATCATTACTCAACTTGAGCAATCTGATGATAACGCGAGAAAAATTGCAGAGAAAATGAAATTAATAAAGAAATAATCAAAATATACATATGAAGTTATATCCAATACAATGTGGAAAATTTAAACTGGACGGCGGTGCTATGTTCGGAGTCGTCCCAAAGAGTCTGTGGGAAAAAACGAATCCTGCAGACGAAAAAAACCTAATCGAGCTGGGAACCCGTTCCCTTCTTATTGAAGATGGAAAAAAACTGATCCTTGTAGACTGTGGTCTCGGTAACAAACAGGATGATAAATTTTTCGGCCACTACTCTCTTTGGGGAGATGATAGTCTTGATAAAAATCTTAAAAAATATGGCTTTATAAAGGAAGATATTACGGATGTATTCCTTACTCACCTTCACTTTGACCACTGTGGTGGAGCTATAGAATGGAATGACGACAGAACCGGATACAGACCAGCTTTTAAAAATGCTAATTTCTGGACTAATGAAAACCACTGGCAATGGGCAACAGAACCCAATGCAAGAGAAAAAGCAAGTTTCCTGAAGGAAAACATTATGCCCATGCAGGAAAGCGGGCAGCTTAACTTTTTGCCACTTCCCACTACCGGAAACTACGGTTTCGCTCCGGATCTGAAAATGGACGTTATCTTCGTAGACGGGCATACCGAAAAGCAGATGCTTCCGGTTATCCAGTATCAGGAAAAAACAGTTGTTTTTGCTGCAGATCTTATTCCTACAGCAGGACATATCAACCAGGTATATGTGATGGGATATGATACAAGACCTCTTTTAACACTGGAAGAAAAAGGAAAATTCCTTAAGCAGTGTGTAGACAACGAGTATTTATTGTTCTTTGAGCATGATGCCCATAATGAGCTTGCAAGTCTTAAAATGACCGATAAAGGGGTAAGACTCGATGAAACGTTTAGCTTTAATGATGTTTTTGGATATTAATTTTTAATCATGGAAGAATTACATTCAGAAACCCCGCAGACAGAGCCGGAACCAGCACCCAAGATCATTGGCTTAACAGGAGGAATAGGCTCTGGAAAAACCACAGTAGCGCGCTTTATAGAGGAATTTGGTTTTCCGGTTTATTATTCCGATGACAGAGCAAAAACCATTGTCAATGAGAGTGAAGATCTGAAAATAAAAATCAAAGAACTTCTAGGCGAAGATTCATATGATGAGAACGGATTGTATGACAGAAAGTTTGTAGCAGATAAAGTTTTTAATAACAGAGATCTGCTTCAACAATTGAATGAGATTATTCATCCTGCTGTAAAAATTGATTTTGAAAACTGGGTAAGGAAACAAAGCAAATATTTAGTTTTTAAAGAAACAGCTTTATTATTTGAACTGAAGCTTAACAGACAATGTTATAAATCTCTTCTGGTAACTGCCGAGGATAATATCAGGATCAAAAGAGTAATGGACAGGGATCATAAAACCTACCGTGAGGTAGAAACTGTCATGGAAAAACAAATGCCCGAAAGGGATAAAATTAAAATGGCAGATTGTATTATCTATAACAATACCAATCTGGAAGATTTAAAAGAACAAACTGAAAAAGTGATCTTCAGTATTGAATAAATAAAAACTCGTTAGAAAAGCTTCTAACGAGTTTTTTTCTGTAAAAATATTTCTTAGGAGCAGCAGGTTCACCTGAGATATTTTTGACCACATTACCCAAAAAATAAGCCTCCATTTCTGGAGGCTTATTTTATTGAAATTTAAATATCTTATTCTTTGATAAATTTCTTTTGAGTAGTATTACCGTTATCATCAATATCAATAACATAAACACCGTTAATCAATCTGCTTACGTTGATCTGGTTGTTCAGTAAGATACCATCAGCGATAACCTGTCCTGCAGCATTGTAGATCTTATACTTAGCTCTTTTGCTAACATTTTTCACAAACAATACTGAGCTTACCGGGTTAGGATAAATCATAACACTGGTCTGATCAATTGGGTTAGCAACAACCGGTTTAGAGATTCTTACCGTGTAATCCTCTACCTCTCCGTTTTTGAAGTCAGCACAGTTTACAGGGATACCGTCTCTAGACATGGCAACTCTCATCACTACATACTTATAATCTGTCATACTTACAAAAGCATCTGCAGGAACATTGAATTTACCTGAAACAGGGCTGTTTGAATTTGGTGAAGAAGTGAATACTCTTTCATTGATATCAAACTCTCCGTTTCTGTTGAAGTCAATCCAAACTGCGATTCCTTCATTATAAGTAGTTCCTGTCCATTTTTTCTCAATGATGATCTCATTGTCAGTAGATCCCTGGATCATTTCGATGAATGTTTTAGGAACTCCGGTATAATCTGTATATGTAGATGCTCCGGATTCATTCTCCATTGTTTTCTTACCTGTAGGCTTCACTGTAACTTTGGAAATATGCTCACCTGTAGAGTTTTCTGCTTTCATCTTACAGTAAATTACTGTAGGTGTTGTAAAGTAGTAAGGAGGAGTATAGTTTCCTGGTGTACCATTACAGATATTCACTACCTGCATTTCATATTTCGTTAATTCTGCAAGACCTGTTAATACAATGTTATTAACTAATGATGGTACTTCTGTCCAGCTTGGAATACCCACTTTTCTGTATCTAAGAACATATGTTGCTCCCGGGAACGGATCCCATTGGATCGCCGCTGATGTAGGAAGCAATTGGGTAATTGTTAATCCTGGAGGCGGAATCTGGCATATTCTTTCTGTAGTAAATACTTTAGGGTTAGAATATGGATTTAGTGTAGTTTCCCCGTTACATTGGTTAGCAATCTGAACTTCATAAGTAGTATATGGCTCTAAAGGAGTTACACTTCCTAATACATAAGTATTTGCAGGAGCTGCCGGTAAACTTATAGTAGCCCATGTTGTAGTACCTACTTTTCTCCATCTCATTGTATACGTAGAACTTGCCGCAAGCGGAGACCATGTAATCAATGCAGTTGTTGGTGTGATAGTACTTACAGTTACATTTGGAGGAGTAGGATCACATCTTGTAGTAAACGTTTTAATTGGTGTTGCTGTTCCAACAATGTCTCCACAAATAGCTGCAACTTCTACTTCATAAGTAGTAGCTGGTACCAGTCCGCTGATTACTAACGGAAGGTTACCTAATTGTGCGGAAGCATATACCTGCGTCCAGGCAGTTGTTCCCTGAACTCTGTATCTTACCACATAGCTCACTCCTGCTCCTGTGATTGTTACAGTAGCTGTTGTATGCGTTGTTGTAAATGTTGGTGCATTAGGAGTTGCATTGCTGCAAGGTCTGATTCTTACTCTATAGTCTTCTACTTCCCCATCTATTGCATTCTGACACATTGTAGGAGCACTTGTACGCTTCAGCACAACTCTCATTGTAGTTGTTAATGGTCCTGTGTAAGCATTTGAAGGAACCGCAAAAGTAGCAGTAACCGGAGTCGTTGTATTGGCTGGAGAAATTAAAATTCTCTCAGTATCAGTAAACTGTCCGTTTCTGTCAAAGTCGATCCAAGCTGTTACAGCATCGTTACCTGTTGCACCTGTCCATCCTTTTGCTACAGAGATTTTATTATTCTGAGAATCTACATCCAGAGTAATAAGAGTTTCCGGAGTAGTATAGCTGATATAATTTGTCTGTACTGAAGTATTATTCATTGGCGGAACACCCAGGTTCGAAGAGGTAACTGTTACATTCGAAATATGGTCATTCGTTCCGGTACCCGTCATTGGACAGTAAGACAATGGAGGTGTTGTAAATGTTACTGATGATGAGTAAGATCCTGTAGAACCGTTACAAGTTGTAGAAACCTGAACCTCATAATTAGTCTGTTCTGTAAGACCAGTAATTCCGTAGAAGTTCTGACCAGCAGGAACTGTTGCTGTTTGCCAAGCTCCACTTGGGGCAACTCTCCATCTTATATTATACGTAGCACCAGCAGTAGCAACCCATGATACAGTTGCTGTAGTAGCAGCGATATTATTCACTGTAATATTTGTTGGAGCAGCTGTTGAACAAGGTTGAGCATCTACAAATTTTACTGCATAATCTTCTACTTCTCCCTGACTGAATGTACCACAAGGATTAGCATTATCAAAATATCTCATTACTACACGCATACGGGTAGGAAGAGTTCCTGTATACACATTACCACTTGCCACTGTAGGTACTGCAAAAGTAGCCGTTACAGGAGTAGTTGTGTTATAGGTAGTATTAAGAATTCTCTCACTGGTTTCAAATGTTCCGTTTCTGTTAAAATCTACCCAAGCAGAAACTCCATATGAAGAAGGAGAACCTGGCCAGTATTTGTTTACAGAAATTTTATTATTTGCTGAACCTCTTTCAAAGATCACTACTCTTGTAGCATCTGTGGTATAGTCTTTATAATTGTCAGATCCGGAATTACTCAACATAATAGGAGTATTCGTAGGAGTAACAGTTACATTATTAATATATCCGCTTGTAGCAGTATTACTTGTAGGGCCAGCCGTACAATAAGTAAGAGCCGGTGTTGTAAAGGTAACACTTGGTGAGAAAGCACCTGTTGTTCCCCCACAAACAGTAGCAACCTGTACTTCATATGTAGTCTGCTCCAATAATCCTGTAAGAATTTGATTACTGATTAATGGTGTATTTACTGCAATCTGCTGCCATGCACCAGAAGGAGAAACTCTGTATCTTACTATATAAGTAGCCCCAGTAGCTGATGTCCAGGTAACATTAGCAGAGGAAGGAGTTACGTTATTTACCGTAATATTAGATGGTGGTGCTGTAGTACAAGTTGATAAGTCTATAAATTTTACAGCATAGTCTTCGGTTTCACCGTAAGAGTATGTTCCACAAGCATTAATAGGGCTGTACTCGTTTAATACAACACGCATTTTTGTAGTCAGGTTTCCAGTGTAAACACCACCAGCAACAGTTGGTATTGTAAAGTTTGCTGTAACCGGAGTTGTTGTATTACTTGGTGAAGTAAGCACTCTTTCAGTTGCTTCAAAAACACCATTACGGTTAAAATCAATCCAAACTCCAGTCAAGAAACTATATTGAGTACCTGGCCACGTTTTTGAAACTGAAACGGTAGCAGTCCCCCCTCTTACTAAAGTAACTACTCTTGTAGGATCTGTACTATAATCTGTATAACCACTCTGACCAGAGTTACTGTACATGGATGGGGCTCCTTGTGCATTAACAGAAACCTGATTGATATATCCATCAATAAAAGTACTTGTTGCAGCGGAATTACAATAAGTGAGTGCTGGAGTTGTAAAGTTGGTGCTGGAAGAGAATGCTCCCTGTGAACCACCACAAACAGTGGCTACCTGAACTTCATACTGGGTCTGCTCAGTTAATCCGGTAATAAGCTGGTTTCCGACCAAAGGAGTTGTAACATTGATTGTTATCCAAGGTCCACCTGATACAGGCCTGTATCTTACCACATAAGTGGCTCCTGCAGAAAGATACCAGCTCACATTAGCAGAAGTTGTTGTAAGATTTGAAACTGCAATATTAGTAGGCGGAGCCGCTGAACAAGCTGAAAGCGGTTGGCTTTCCAACTGTATTCTAGGAATATCTGCGAGTCTGTCTTTTGCAGAAGGAGGTGCTGCAGGATCTGGATTTGCAGTATCCTCATAATAGATGATCCCTCGGTTGGCCCCCGCATTATAAGATCCCCAGGCCGTACCTGGTGAAGATGCATAGCCTGGAGTTTTTTCATTTACAGCAACCACAAGATTGTCTGTTCCATTCCATAAAAATGGAGTAGCCAATTGAAGAGTTACCCAGTTTCCATTTGATAGGGTAGGTAAATCTCCGGCATACACCTGAGTCAGTGAACTTAATGGAATCCAGTTTGTATTGGAGGCAAAGTTATTCTGGGTTGTGTTTCCCATGTATACCACCCAATCCTTATATACAGCCTGAGAGGTTGCAACGGTGGTGGAATAAAACTTTATAGCCGTGATATAGTTCGACGTACCGATGGCAGTCGTAAGTTCCGCAGCAGTGTAGATCTGCTGAGAATAACTATACCCATAATAGGAACGTATGGGAAGATACACAGAGGTACCTGTTCCTGTCCCAATCTGCCCTGCCTGAGCCGAGACTTTGGATACAAAGCCTGTACAAATCAAACAGAGAAACAGAATTAAAGAGGTAAAGAGTTTCTTCATAATGTTTTCATTATAATATTAATCACACAAATCTAATCATTTTTTATTATTAATTTATAAGTGCATTTGGGTTTTTTCTGAAAAAAAACAATATTTTTTTCACTTATACTCTAAATAAAGAAATCCCCGGGAGTTCCCGGGGATTTACTAATATTTAAAGGTTATCTTTATTTTTTGATAAATTTAGATTTGAATTGTTCAATTCCTTTATCATCTATTGTAATAATGTAACCACCTTTAACTAAAGCCGAAACATTAACCTTTCCATTATTGATATTTCCTCTATCTACTAATTGTCCGGCAGCACTATAGATTTTATAAGTTACCTTATCTGAAACTTTAGTAACGTTCAGAACATCAGTTGCTGGATTTGGATAAATCTGGATACCATCATTCTTAACAGTTGTTTCAGAAGTAGCAAGGTTTCCTGTAATAACTACGTTATAATCTTCCACTTCTCCGTAATCGAAAAGGTCTCCACATACATATTCTGCAGGCAATGAAAGGCCAACATTTCCGTTTCCGCTACCAGCTCCAACATAGAATGCTACAACTCTCATTCTTAGTGGCTGCCCTTCTACTGCATTACTTGGAATTGTAACATTTGAATTGATCACCGTTGATGGCTGCGTTAATGTTACAGGATAATTCAATACTCTTTCGGAATCACTGAAAACACCGTCCTTGTCAAAGTCAATAAATGCTGCTACTGCATCATAATCTGCAATATCAGGATTACCAACAGTAACAGACATAGGATAAACATTTCCTTTTGTTAAGTTAATCTGAAGAGCTGAATTCGTTGTATAATTTGTATAGGTACTATTTGCAGAGGTATTATTTACATTCGCAAGGGTTACATTGGCAATATACTCATAACTTGAACTACCTGTAGAAGCTGTACAATAAGTAAGTGCCGGTGTACTGAAGTTTACAGATGCAGAATATGTTCCTACTGTAGTACCGCAAACTAAAGCCACCTGTACTTCATAAGTAGTACCATCAATCAAATTACTTAGGTTAATTGAAGGAACTGCGGTATCAGCTTCAGTCCATACAGTTGTACCTACTTTTCTGTAACGTACTTTATAAGTTGCTCCGGTATAGGACATCCAAGACACGCTTCCTGAAGAAACAGTGATATTGCTTACCACAACGTTAGTTGGAGCAGCACTGCTACAAGCAGATAGAGGTGCAATACTAACAGGCCCTACTGCATAGAAAACATTTCCTATTGAAGAAACTCTTACTTTAATAGTCTGACCGTTCAATGAAGAAGGGAAAGTAAAGTTTTCAGATCCGTCGTTAGGTGTTGAAGCAGATAGTACCGTCCAGGTTGTTCCGTTATCTGTAGTATAGTCGATCTTTACATTAGCAACATTATAAGGAGCGGCATTGGTGTTGGCAACAATCCACTGAACTGGAGTTGGCGTATTCACATCTGCATATTGGTTAGCTAATCTGAAAGGACCATTATCTCCTACAACAATTGTCTGAACTTTAAAAGCTGACTGCTGTTGGGCCACATTGGAATTATTATCTCTTACCGTTAATGCAAAATTTGTAGTTCTTGCTATAGTAGATACTGCTTCCCAGGTATTATTTGCATTATTTAATACTCCACTCATTACAGAAGTAAATTTCGGAAAGTATCTTGTTGGGCTTGCGTTGGGAGCAGCAGATCTGAATGAAGCTCCTGATGTAGTATTTCCTAAGTTATACTTATCAATAGAAACTGAAGCATCATCTACTTCTTCCCAAGAATAGGTCATTGGGTCATTTTCAGGATCTGTAGCAGTACCTGTTAATGCAAAAGCAGTACCTTTAGGTATAGTATATGTTGGCAGATCAGCAATTACCGGCGGGTTGTTGGTAATTGTAGTTTCTACATCACAAGTTTTTGCAATTAAATTAGCCTGTACCTGACCGATACTTGCTTTGTGGAAATAAGGATCAGAATTTGCCTGAACATCTGTGTCAGGACCAGTAATACCTGCATATCCCATAATGGTAGTTCCTGAACCTGGTTCCATATTCACCCCGCTTCCTTCAAGATTATGAGAGAAAGTATGGTTAGCTCCTAACTGATGCCCCATTTCATGCGCAACATAGTCGATATCAAAGCTGTCTCCTGATGGAATTCCATTTGCCGGGGAAGTAAACCCTGAACCTTTTCCTTTAGGAACGGTAGTGGTAGGATTAATACATACACATCCGATACATCCTGCATTTCCTCCACCTCCTGATTTACCAAACAAGTGTCCGATATCATAGTTTTCATTTCCTACATTATTTGTCAAGGCAGTTTGTAACTGTGTGTTCCATGCTCCTTGTGATCCTGTTGCAGCTGCAGCATACGGATCGTTAGCCGGATCAATATAAATTACATTAGGAAAATTCTGCAGGTTCAGGTGCAGTGCAAAATCTTTCTCAAAAACCCCATTTACTCTGGTTAGTGTGTTATTGATGGCAACAAGAGCAGGAGCTCTTTTCTGATCATCAGTAGCAGTAGCAGGAACTCCGGCAAGTGTCATAAAGTATTGTGTATACTCACCTGTAACTGACATTGCCAGTCTCATTGTTCTGTATTTCTTATCAGAACTTTTATTAAAAGTTGTTGGCTGATTAGAGAATGACTGTCCGTTTTTTAATAAAGCATCTATTTCCTTCTTAGCAGCAGGAGACTCTTCTGTAGAACACAAGAAACCATTCTTTTCCTTTTTTGTTTTAGGATGAACAGCATACACTGTTTTGTCTGTTGAAGCGGGGTCAATAAATTCATATTTATCTCCATGGATAATCATTGACTGAAAATCATTAGGAGCGATACTGAATCTTAAATATTTGGTAGGGTCATCGACACTTGTTCCAACATAAGATCCTAATTCATACTTGTCTGCCAGTTCTTTTACAACTACCGGAAAACTGTATACATTAAACCTTTCAATCTTCCCACTCATAGTAGGAAGAGAAATTACTACAGGAGTGGAATTTGCTCCCATTTCCTGTGCATTCTTCAGCTGAGATCTCAATAAGTTCAGGTCCAGTTTATAGTACCCGTTACCTCTTACATTAGATTGATCTACTCTAAATCCTGTACTTCTTTTGTTATCGTCTCCTTTTTTAAGAGAAGTAGGTGTCCATTGGCCGAACACTGCCCCTCCAATAAAAGTAAACATTAAAGCAGTAAATACTCTTTTCATAAATTAAAACACAATTATAATTTTTGCCAAATATAGCCAATTTATAAATTACAAAAATGAAATAAGCAGTTATTTTTTAACATTATACATCTAATAAGCATATTTATTAAAAAAAACACAAACTTCAGACGAGTCTAAAGTTTGTATTTTATGTATTTTAAAAGTTATGTATTACTATTTCTAGAACTTATACGCGATATTCCATGCAAATCCCATATTAAACTTCGAAGAACTTTTTCCAAAACCCGGAACAATCATCGGAGAGATATCATCCTGTTTGGAAGTGTATACCATATATCTTGGCTGAAGATTTACATCTATATAAAAATTGGAGCTGAATAACTGCACCCTTCCTCCTATAGTTCCTTCCAGCCAAAAAGAAGACTGAGAGGATGAGGGAAATGCTTCAGAGGAGTTACTTCCACCAAATCCACGAACGGGAACCGCCATATACTCCTGATTATAAAATGATCCTCCCACTTTTCCTCCTGCATAAAAACCGTTGAATTCATTTTCAGCATCTTTTGCGAGCATATAGAAAGCCCCCAACTTAACAAAGGGACCGTTTGCCTTGGCATCATATCCATTCTTCTGATATACGTTTTTCTCAAAACCGGCTTCTGCAATGGCATGAACATTTCCTCTGATTTTTGAAGAGATAAATCCCTGATATAGTTTTCTATCCGAAAAAAATCCGGCTCCGGTATTCAATACATCAAGGCCAACCATAAAATTAGGTTCATATTTTTCGTGAACCTTCTTCTCTGCTTCCTTTTTTTTGTCCTGAGCCCAGCTTATTATTCCAAAAAAACTAAAAAGAAAGGTAAAGATTAGTCTTGTCTTCATTCTCTATTTGATTTTGTCCGGCCTCCAGCTTTAGCACCGGATTAGGAGTTAACAATTCTGAACTTAAATTCTCATATGACTTTTTAATCCCGCATCCCGGAGATACATAAGTTGATTTTGTAGTATACTTAATCCTTACTTTAGATTCCGCACCCTTTTTGGTAAGTTTAAAATAAACATCTGTATACGGTGAGCTGTCTACACGTAAAGGAATTAATCTGGAATCAATCTTTGCAACTCCTCCCAGATCTACCTTTCCGGCACCATAATCTACCGCAACATAGAGTGAATCCAGAGTCTTTTCTTTTCCACTATCCATAGACCTGAAGGCTACCTTCATTCTGGGGGTTCCTTCTCCGCTTTCACAAATATCATCGTCACCTCCACAGGAAAAAAGCATTCCTAAAAAGCAGATCGCTATGAGAAATTTAAAGTACTTCATATTAAGATTTCAAATTTAAATAAATTTATTTTTTAATCAGCAATGCAATATTCTCAACATGGTGTGTTTGCGGAAACATATCTACCGGTAAGATCTTCACTAAAGTATAATGTTCTTTCATCAATGCCAGATCTCTTGCCTGTGTTGCCGAGTTGCAGCTTACATAAACTACTTTTTGCGGTGAAAGCTTAAGAATCTGTTCTACCACCTTCTGATGCATTCCATCTCTTGGTGGATCTGTGATTAATACATCTGCTTTAGGGTGGTTTGCCATGAATTCGTCATTGAAAATATCTTTCATATCTCCACAATAGAATGTTGTGTTTGTCAATCCGTTCAATGCCGCATGTTCTATTGCTGCATCTATGGCTTCCTGTACAGATTCTATTCCGATGACCTGTTTTGCATTTCTTGCTACATACTGGGCGATTGTTCCAGTTCCTGTATAAAGATCATATACTACTTCATTGCCTTTCAGATCTGCAAATTCCAATGTTTTTCTGTATAGTTCCAATGCCTGTTTGTAGTTGGTCTGGAAGAATGATTTCGGCCCTATCTTAAAATGCAGCCCATCCATCTCTTCCATAAGATAACCTTCCCCGAAGTACACATTGATATTTAAATCATAAATAGAGTCATTCTGTTTAGGGTTGATGGCATATACCAACGTTTTAATCTGCGGAAATTTTTCTAATAAGAATTCAAAAAGCTTTTCTCTGTTTTCTTTTTCTTCTCTGTAAAGCTGGAAAAGAACCATCCACTCTCCTTTTGAGTTCTGTCTCATCATCAAGGTTCTAAGGAAACCTTCCTGATTTCTTACATCAAAGAAATCCAAGCCATTATTAACGCCATATTCTTTTACAGCCAGTCTTATAGCATTGGAAGGATCTTCCTGAAGGAAACATTCTTTCAAATCAAGAATTTTGCTCCACATTCCCGGAATATGGAAACCTAAAGCATCTTTGCTCCCGAAATTTTCTTCGGAACTGATTTCGTACTGAGTAAGCCATCTTGCATTAGAGAAGGAAAACTCCATTTTGTTTCTATAAAAATACTGTTCTTCAGATCCCAGAATTGGCACGGTTACAAAGTCATCAATTCCTCCGATTCTTTTAATATTATTATATACTTCTTCCTGTTTAAAATCAAGCTGCTTTTCATAGCTCATATTCTGCCATTTGCATCCTCCGCAAGTACCAAAGTGGATACATTTAGGCTCTACTCTGTATGGTGATTTTTCAAGAACTTCAATCGCTTCGCCTTCATAGTATTTTGACTTTGCTTTTTTCACTCTTACATTCACAATATCTCCTGGAATTGCCCCGGAAACCATTACAGTTTTACCTTCGTCTGTTTTCCCTATTGCCACCCCTTTAGCTCCGGCTGTCAATAGTTTTATATTTTCAAGAACTAGATCTCTTTTTTTCTTCCTACTCATTCTAAAATTTTCTATTTTCCTAATTGAAACTTTTACGTTCCAGTTTGCAAAAATACAATAAAAAAAACCTTATCCGAAGATAAGGTTTCTATACTGTGTTAAAGTTTATTATTTTGTTGGAGCCGGTTGTGGATTTGCCTGCTGTGGTGCTTGCTGCATAGCAGATGGATCAAGCTGCAGTTGTGGCTGCATTTGAGCATTCTGATCTACCTTCGGTGCGGAAAGACCTGTTTGTTTATCCAAAATAGTCACCAATTCCTGCTCACCAAGGTTTACAAAAGATCTGCTGGCAATTTTACCATCTTTATCAATAATTACAAAACAAGGTAATTTGAATCCGTATACCCCATATTTCTTAGCGATATCTGAGTTCAATCCTCCTTCTCCGTAAACATTTACTCCCTGAATTCCTTTTAATAAAGAATTACTTGTTTTAATGAACTGATCTTTTGTATCATCCACATTTACAAATACAAAATTCATTTTAGATTTATAAAAGTTTACCACTTCTTTTAATACAGGTACTGTAGCTTCGCTGATGTAAGGATTCCATGAAGCGTAGAAGAATAACATATAAGGTTTCCCTTTGTTTTCAGAAAGCTTGTAAGCTTTTCCGTCTTGTTTTGCTAAAGCTGCTTCTGGAGCTGCTTCTCCGATTTTAAGTCCTGTAATAGCTACCTGCATTTTTAAAAGGTCACTTTTAATAGTAGCATCTTTAATATCTGAATCGATGATCTTTTTAATCTTGTCGATATTGGCAGCCGGACTCGTTGGGTGAATATCAGCCTGAGCCATTACAAATGCAAGAAGATAATCTTTTGTTGTTTGAGATAAATCTTTTTTAGTTTTCAAATACTGAGCGAACATCTCAGAAGTTGTAATCCCTGTTTTTCCTTTGCTGTTTGCTTCCGCATACTTCTGGAAATCAGGAGTCATTTTTACAAGAAGATATTGTCTGTAAAGAGGGATAGTTTTCACCATTGCTTCTTTATCTGTTTCCAACTGGGTTTCATAATCTTTGAAAGCCTTAGATGCTTTGAAAGACGGATTTCCTGACATTGGACCGTGAGACATTTCATAGTTCGCAAGCAAGTTAAGAATGGTTACTTTGACATCGTTTTTTTTCCATTCTAATAATCCTTTGCTCGGATTATTTTTCTTAGCCAGGTCATTTACATTTTTATTAATATCTGCTTCAATTTTATGCATCCCTTTCAAGAATGCAGCTTCATCTCCTGCCATTAAAGCGCCTAAGTTAACTTTATTACCATACTCAGCTAAAAACTTCTGAGAAGCCGTAAGGAAATCATTGTTCTTTTTAGCATCTCCGGTAATTACATATTCATTTGGGAAAGTAGCTCCGTTTCCTGAGATATTCACTTTTTGTCCTCCTTCAAGATAGATCAGGCTTTGTCTGCCTGCGTAGTTGATTACGTACATCCCATCTTTAGGAGCATCAAAATTTCCTGAAAAGTTTCCGTCTTTATCCAGACCTATATTAATCAAAGGCAGGGTTCCTACTCCTGAAGCTTCTACAAATTCAATTCTTTCTAATGGTGAGCCTCCAGTAATTTTTCCTTTTACTTCTACTTTTTTTGAACAAGACATCACAAAGAATGTGATGATAAACAATAAAAGATATTTTTTCATTTCAATTTTTAATATTACACAAAAATAAGCTTTTTAGGGCTTGTTAATTCACTCTAATTATTTTTTTTAAAAATTTTATTATTACCGTTCAAAAGGGATATTCCAATTACGGAATACTGTCTTTTTGAAGGTAAAAAGTATTTGAAGGTCTTTTCAGAAAACGATTCAATTACCTTTCAAATATATACTTAATAAATAAAGAATAACGAAGATCAGTCAATAAGTTAACAAACTTTAACAGAGGTGTTAATTTCATAAAAAAATCGCCTCCAAAAGTGAAGGCGATTTTTTATGTATCTGAATCAATTCTATCCTTGATCTACAAGAGCAGCCATGTATTCTCTGTTCATTCTTGCGATGTTTTCAAGAGAAATACCTTTAGGACATTCTACTTCACATGCTCCGGTGTTTGAACAGTTTCCGAATCCTTCTTCGTCCATAGCTTTCACCATGTTCAGAACTCTTCTCTTAGCTTCTACTCTACCTTGTGGAAGTAATGCATACTGAGAAACTTTAGCTCCCACGAATAACATTGCAGATCCGTTTTTACATGTAGCTACACAAGCTCCACATCCGATACAAGCTGCTGCATCCATTGCTTTGTCTGCATCTTCTTTGGGAACAGGAATTGCGTTAGCATCTAATGTATTACCAGAAGTGTTCACAGAAATGAATCCTCCTGCTGCCATTACTCTGTCGAACGCGCTTCTGTCTACCATTAAGTCTTTGATAACAGGGAAAGCGGCACTTCTCCAGGGTTCAATAACGATCGTCTCTCCATCTTTGAACATTCTCATGTGAAGCTGACAAGTTGTAATCCCCGTATCAGGCCCGTGAGCTCTACCATTGATGTAAAGAGAACACATCCCACAGATTCCCTCACGACAGTCGTGGTCAAAAGCGATAGGTTCTTTACCTTCGTTAATTAAATTTTCGTTCAGGATATCTAACATCTCTAAAAATGAAGAGTCTGTAGATACATCTGATATTTTATAAGTCTCAAACTGACCTTTAGATTTGTTGTTTTTTTGTCTCCAAATTTTCAGCGTAAGATGTAAGCCTTTTTTTGCACTCATAATTTTTTATTTATAGGTTGGAGATTATTTATTTTTTTCTGGTTTATCTGCATTTTCAAACTTCATATCTGAAGTAAGAACTGCAATTTTATTAGAGTTTCTACTTTTTAACTCCTTATATTTTTCCATTGCTTTTGCAATATTTTCAGACTTATCATCCTGTGATTTTTCGTATACTTTTTTAGTATCTCCTTTTATCACCTGATAAAAAAGCTTTTTATCTCTAAACTCTTTAGGGTTTAAAGGTTTAAGATTTACACCAGCAACAAAAGCCCCCATTTGTCCCTCTGCATTAATAACGTATACAGAATTAGGCTCCAAGTTAGCTTCAACATAATCTCTGTTTTCTGCACCGGCCCAAAACAAATGCTCACCTGGTTCACATTCATAAACCAGATATTTTCCACTTGAAATAGGTCCTAGAAAAAGATCTTTATCATAAATTCTGAAATTAACCAGTAAACCAGCTCCGGTTTTTAAAATATAAACTAATGATTTTCCCTCAGAAGGTTTATCAATAGCCTGAGTCGTAATTTTCTGAGCAACAACAGTAGAGAATCCAAAGAGAACTACAAAAAATAATAGTAATTTTTTTAAATTCTTCATACTATTTATAACTTCTAGTTTTAACCTCGATGTTATCATATATCAACTCTTCTTTATGCAACACTTCCGCGTTGATATCGTTTCCTTGATATTCCCAAGCTCCGACGTATTTGTAGTTTACGTCATCTCTTTCCGCTTCTCCGTCCGGAGTTGAATGGTCTTCACGGAAATGTCCACCACAAGATTCGTTTCTGTGTAGTGCATCGATAGCCATTAATTGCCCAAGTTCCAGGAAGTCTGCTACTCTGAATGCTTTTTCAAGCTCAGTGTTCATTCCTTCTCCTTCCCCAGGTACTTTTACATTTTTCCAGAAGTCATTTCTTACTTCTTCGATTTCTTTGATTGCTTCTCTCAAACCTTCAGGAGTTCTGCCCATACCTACCTTGTTCCACATGATGTGTCCCAGTTTTTTATGGAAATGATCTACTGAATGAGTTCCTTTATTGTTTAAGAAGAAATCAATTTTTTCTTTAATTCCTTTCTCAGCCTCGTCAAAAGGTGCTGAATTAGTAGGAATAGCTCCTGTTCTGATATCTGCAGAAAGGTAATCTGCAATCGTATAAGGAAGTACAAAATATCCGTCAGCAAGCCCCTGCATCAATGCAGATGCCCCCAATCTGTTTGCCCCGTGATCTGAGAAGTTAGCCTCACCAATTACGAAACATCCAGGGATTGTAGACTGAAGGTTATAATCAACCCAAACACCACCCATGGTATAGTGAACCGCAGGATAGATCTTCATTGGAGTTTTGTAAGGATCATCAGCGGTAATTTTCTCGTACATTACGAATAAGTTACCATACTTCTCCTCAACCCACTTCTTACCAAGATCATAGATCTGCTGATCTGTAGGATTATGAATATGTTTTTCAATAGCGGCTTCTTTACCTTTTTTCATGATCTCTGTAGAGAAATCAAGGTAAACACCTTCCTGAGTATCATTATTTTCAATCCCGAATCCGGCATCACATCTTTCCTTAGCTGCTCTGGAAGCAACGTCTCTAGGTACAAGGTTACCGAATGCAGGGTATCTTCTTTCCAAATAATAATCTCTATCTTCTTCTTTAATATTTTCAGGTCTTAATTTGCCTTCTCTGATCGCTACTGAATCTTCAATTTTCTTAGGAACCCAGATTCTTCCTGAGTTTCTTAGTGATTCAGACATCAAAGTCAGTTTAGACTGCTGTGTTCCGTGAACAGGAATACAAGTAGGGTGAATCTGTACGTAGCATGGGTTTGCAAAGTAAGCTCCTTTCTTGTGAATTTTCCATGCCGCAGAAACGTTGGATCCCATTGCATTGGTAGAAAGGAAGTATACGTTCCCGTATCCTCCTGAAGCAATTACCACTGCGTGAGCAGAGTATCTCTCAATTTCACCTGTTACAAGATTTCTTGCGATAATCCCTCTTGCTTTTCCGTCAACAATAACAAGATCTAACATCTCATGACGGTTGTACATCTTAATTCTTCCTTTACCGATCTGACGGCTCATTGCAGAATAAGCACCTAATAATAACTGCTGTCCGGTTTGTCCTTTTGCATAGAACGTTCTTTTTACCTGAACCCCACCAAATGAACGGTTATCCAGCTGACCGCCGTAATCTCTCCCGAAAGGAACCCCCTGGGAAACACACTGGTCAATAATATTAGCGGAAACTTCAGCTAATCTGTAAACGTTGGCCTCTCTTGCTCTATAGTCACCACCTTTGATGGTATCATAGAATAATCTGTAAGTAGAGTCACCGTCTCCCTGATAATTCTTCGCTGCGTTGATCCCTCCCTGAGCGGCAATGGAGTGCGCTCTTCTTGGAGAATCCTGGTAGCAGAATGCTTTTACGTTATATCCCTGCTCAGCCAATGTAGCTGCAGCAGAACCTCCTGCCAAACCTGTACCTACAACAATAATATCAATCTTGTCTCTGTTGTTTGGGGCAACAAGGTTCATATGGTCTTTATGATTTTTCCACTTGTCTTTAAGAGGACCCGCTGGAATTCTTGAATCTAATTTACTCATATTAGTATATTGATATTATTGAGTTATAAAATGGAAAACTGCTACGATGATGAATCCTGCAGGAATAAGGATTGAATACCATGTTCCGAAAGCTTTGATCACCGGCGTATATTTTGGATGTCTTGCTCCGATAGACTGGAATGAAGACTGGAATCCGTGAGCTAAGTGTAATCCTAGCAGAACAAAAGAAATTACATATAAAGCCACTCTCCAAAGATCGGCAAACTTCTCATGAAGTTCCGGCCAGAAACGTTCTGCATCAGGAGTCAATCCTTCTACATACTTATAATTCATTTCATGTAACCAGAAATCATATAAGTGAAGCGCCAGGAACGCTAAGATAACAGCACCTGAAATAATCATATTTCTGGACATCCATGAAGAATTCACTGATGCGTTGTTTGCTGCATACTTTACCGGACGCGCTTTATTATTCTTGATCTCAAGCACAAATCCCATTACAAAATGGAAAATTACTGCAAAACCAAGAATAGGCTGCATTAAGAACTGCACAAAAGGATTATAGCCCATAAAGTCAGATGCTGTATTAAATGCATCTTTGTTTAGAACTGATAACAAATTGGTCGTCAAATGCAGTATAAGAAAAATCAGCAAAAATAGAGCTGATAATGCCATAGCATATTTTCTACCTATCGTAGAACTCGTTAAACCTGCCATATAAGTTTAAATTTGAATTTCTACAAAATTAAGAAAGTTTAACAATATCGAAAAGTGAGAAATCTCACAAATAGGCAGTTTGTAATCTTTCTAAATAAGAATTTTATCCATTATAGATACAGGAAAATGGCTAAATTAAGAACCATCATTTCAGATCGTAAGTTTTATTCCTGAAAACTACTTTTTGAACAGAGGAAGACATGTGTTTTATCTCAAAATGATCTACTCTCCTGGAAGCACAATAGGGATTGACTATATACTGTAAAATCTTCGTCTTATTTTTCATATCCGAAATCCAGAAACATACTCTGTTATTATTTTTTACGGAAAAAATTTTGTTTTTATAAAAATGATGGACCAATATCTCTTCTTTCTGATTTTCAAATGCAGTGCTTCCGGTTCTTATCACCAGAAATAGTAATGCTGCTGTCACCAGCCTTATCCTGTTTTTAAAATTGAAATTCAGAATAACGGGTCTTAGTAAATATACAAAAACTGATGCTGACATCACTTCTATCCCATTCATTGGGATATTGTCAAAAAACAACAGATCAATCTCAGCAAACCAATGGATTATCTTCAGTAAAACGTAAATAACCTCATCATACATTCCATTTATAAATTCAAAATCAACTCCAAAAGAAATAAGACCCGTCATTATAAATGAGAAAACGATAATGATCTCAGAAAAAGGAACAATAACAACATTAGCAATGATTGATATGAATGAAAACTGATGAAAATAATACAAGACCAGGGGAAGGGTTGCCAGCTGTGCTGATAACGATATTGCAATGGTATTAAACAAAAGTTTTTTGACATAATTATCCTGTTTCGGAAAGTATTTCAAAAGTGGCTGGTTCAGCCAATATATTCCCAAAACAGCCAAAAAGCTAAGCTGAAAACCCACATCAAAAAGCTGCTGCGTATCTCCGATTAGAATAAAAAAAGCAGACAAGGCTAATGAGTGAAGCAGATCTGGTTTTCGCTGAAGCAGGACAAAAATAAAATAAACACTCAACATGATGCAGGAACGCAATACTGAATTACCAAATCCAATAAAAACAGCAAACAGCCATATAAAAACCAAACTGAAAACCACAGCATATTTTCTGAATTGTAAAGGAGTAAAACGAATCAGAAAAAAATAGAACATCCCGAAAATAACCACAATATGAGTTCCGGAAATAGCAAGAAAATGAACCAGCCCTGATCTATTGAAATCTCTAACAGTGTCTGCATCAATCTCCGTCCGATCTGCCAGAATAATACCTTTCAGAAATTCTTGGGTTTTTTCCGAAATTTCTGTTTTATCTATTTTTTTAAGAACTTCAAACCTATACTGCCTAAGCTGATCTGCCAACGTTAAGTCATTCCGTTCTGCACATACAATTTCTTTTGAAAGATAAACCTGATAATCAATATGCTTCCTTTTCAGATATTGAGCATAATTGAACTGAAAATCATGTGATGGTGCCTTAGGCTGCGCAATATAAGCCTCGGCTTTGTAGTAATGAATAAAATCCAGCTCTTTACTCTCTTTTGGAACATAGAAAATTGAATTAAAACCTGTATTTCCCATCTGTGCAATGCCTTCGTATTTTCTATATTTTCCTGAAGAATTTAATTTCTGAGAGATTTTAAATATAAGCGTTTCATTTTTCTTGATAGGAAACTTTGCGTCCAGCAAATTCGTATTATAGAAATGAAGAATAATTCCTGCACCAAACAGCAGAAGCATCAGAAAAACTGTTTTGGTTTTATGCAGAAGATAAGAATGAAAGCAGATTAAAATCAACAATATTGAGCAGATTATTCCAACTCTACCAACAATGGTATCTGACAATACCACCTTATCCTGAAAAAGAATTCCAAGAATAAAGCATATTGCCAGAATAAGAAGAGGCTGTTTGTTCAAAATCCATTAATTATCCTTTTAAAATAAGCAATGAATGGGAAATTCATGATCTCTTTAAAAACTAAAAAAGCGTTCTGCCTTCATTAAAAATGTCAACAGAACGCTTAATTTTATTCTTTAAAAATAATATTTGAAAGTATACTATCTTTTTTTCAGAAATCTATCCGTCAATCGCTTTGTTTCTTTGATATAAAATAAAGGATCTTTCCCATAATCTTCATATTTGAAATCACCGGCTTTTTTAGGAACAGCAGGCTCTATTTGTGTTCCTTCATGCCATTCGTTGAATGATGTAATGCCAATGAATTCCGGATTTACTTTAATGGCAGCATCAAACATTTTCTCATAATATTTTCCATTGTCTCTGCTTTTGAAGTTCGCTTCATTCCACGGACGGATTCTTGTATCGGAATAACCAGGGCCCACACAAGGAATAAAAATCAGATGGTGATCTTTAGCGAAGTTTGCCATAAAATCCCAATTAGCCGTTGTACTTCCGTATACAAATCCTTCGCTGGCAAAATAGGTATAGAAACCATCAAAACCTGAGGAATCAAAAAATTCAGCATCATTTTTTTCAACCCAAAGTCCGATATAAAGAGCATCTAAATCTGTATTTCTGATGGTCTTTTCTCCATTTTCAGACAACATTTTCACCCATTCTTCTTTAGGAATTTTATAACTGTCATACACATAAAACAAAGGCTTTCCTTCTTTTTTATAAAAAGCATGATGACTGGAATACGTTTTTACCAGATAAGAAAGCTGTTCTTTTAATTCTGATATATTTTTATAGAATGGCTCAATATGAAAGGCAATTTTTAAATCAAAACGATCTGCAACATCCAGATATTTGGCAAGACTTTTATCCGTGAACGAATCTTTTCCCAGCCAGCTTACAACTACCACTCCTACTCCGGAGTCTTTGATCATTTTCATATGCTGTTCAATGATTTTCGGATCATTGGAACTGTAATTGCCAAGGGCCGGATAAAAATTAGCTCCAATATCATCTCCTCCTTTATGATGTCCCAGATTATTCCACTTCGGGTTGCTCCAGTGAGGAAGGATCTCATGATTCCAGTGCTGATAATCTCCGTCTGTTGCCGGATTGGCGTACCAGCCGTAATAAAATATCTGAACTTTATCTCTTGCACTGTTCTGCTGGCCAAAACTGTTTGAGAAAAACAATGTAAAAGTTAGTAATAACAGAAAACGGTTACAATAATTCATAGTTAAAAATTAAATGATCAGAAACTCAGTACGAACTATACTTTCAATATCACTTCAGCAGCATGATCGCTGGCTCCTTTTCCGCCAAGCTTTTCTCTCAGAAGATGATAGTCATTCAGAACCTGTTCCCTTTTCTCACCTGACAAAATTTTATTGAGCTCTTCTACCAGATTTTTGGTATTCAGATCATTTTGAATTAATTCTTTTACCACTTCCCTGTCCATAATCAGATTAACCAGAGAAATATAATTGATATTTTTTACCAATCTTTTAGCAATGGCATAAGAAATTTTGCTTCCACGATAGCAAACTACTTCAGGGATATTCAGCAAAGCAGTTTCCAACGTAGCCGTTCCGGAAGTCACCAGAGCAGCTTTTGAACATCTCAGCAGATCATAGGTTTTATTAGAGACAAAATGAACATTATCATCTACATATTTCTGATAAAATTCTTTTGGAAGACTTGGTGCTCCGGCAATTACAAACTGATAATCTTTAAAGTGTGGTCTTACGGAAAGCATCATCTCAAGCATTTTTTCCACCTCTTGTTCTCTGGAACCCGGAAGCAATGCAATAATTTCTTTTTCGTTCAGCCCGTGTTCTGACTTGAAATTTTCAATACTGATTTCCTGGAGATCCGAAATAGCATCCAGCAAAGGATGTCCTACAAAATGAGAATGAACACCGTGTTTTCTGTAAAAATCTTCTTCAAAAGGAAGAATGACCATCATTTCATCCACATATTTTTTGATAATTTCTACGCGCCCTTCCTTCCATGCCCAAAGCTGTGGAGAAATATAATAAATAACTTTAATTCCCAACTCTTTCGCAAATCTTGCGATTCTCAGATTGAATCCCGGATAATCTACCAAAATCAAGACATCAGGTCTGTTCTTCTGAATGTCGTCTTTACAGTATTTAATGTTATTCAGAATGGTACGGAGGTTCATCACTACTTCCAGAAATCCCATAAAAGCAAGATCACGGTAATGTTTCACCAAAGTTCCGCCCTGAGCTTTCATCAGGTCACCACCCCAAAATCTGAATTCCGCATGGGGATCTTTTTGTTTTAAAGCTTTCATCAGGTTGCTTCCATGCAAATCACCGGAAGCTTCTCCAGCAATAATATAATATTTCATTTCTATAGTAAGGATAGAGAACAAATTAAGACAGATATGATCTTAATTCGTAAATTTGTTCAAAGATAATGATAAAAAATGTCAGAAGAATTTGAAATCCGGAATAAAGTTGCAGAAAGCGGCCTTATCAATTTTGACCTTACCACTTTACTGCCAAAAGGGGAAAGAAAAGGTATTGACCTTAAAGATTTTCTTTTTCAGGAAATGATACTGAAAGAAAAAGATTTCCGCGAAAAGGTAGAGGCAATAGATACTGAACAATATAAAGATTCATACATATACATCTACAACTCTGTAGATACTATCATTCCTCTTTGGGCTTATTTCGTTTTAACCGCAAAACTTACAGATGTAGCGAAGAAAATAGTTTTTGGAAGCCGCGAGGATCTGGAAGTTATTTTAATGCACAATGCGATTCAGACTCATGATTTTGAGGAAATGAGAGGAAAAAGAGTCCTTGTAAAAGGATGTTCAGATAAAGAAATTCCCGAAAATGCTTATATTGAATTGGTAGAACAGCTAAAACCTATTGTAAAATCTCTGATGTTCGGAGAAGCATGTTCAAACGTTCCTATCATAAAGAACTAATATGAACAAATATTTATCAGCAGTATTTTTGTTTATTATTTTTCTTGGAATCTACTATTTCGGAAGTTTTTCAAAAATTCCTTTTGCCGACTGTATAGGGTTTGTGTTCAGTGCAGAAAAGGGCATATGGGGTACAACTGCTACGGCAACAAACCATTTTCTATACATCAACACCGTTATTTTAATAAAAAACCTGGCAGGCATTAATGCCATTGAAGCAAGCAGGTTTTTGGTTGTTTCTTCAAGTGCTGCTACAGTTTCTGTTATTTATCTCACTGTAAAAAGCATTTCAAAAACAGAATGGACATCCCTTACAGCTGCTTTTGTTTTTGGTTTTAGCTTTACCTTCTGGAGAAATGCTGAGATCATAGAAGTATATACTTATAATTCTCTTTGGGTAAGTCTTTTCTTTTTTTCAATGATCAAAAGCTTTACTGAAAAGAAAAGAATCTACATCCTGTTGAGCAGCCTATTTTTAGGAATCAGTTTATGGTTGCATATTCAGAATATTCTCCTAATCCCTGCTTTGGCTGTCTTCTTATTTTACTTCAGAAATGAAAAAAAATATGCAGTGGTTTCACTATTGATTTTTACCGCATTATTCAGCTCTTTATTCATTCTGAATATTTCCCAGGGACTTCCTTTTAAATCGGCTTATAGTTCTGATCGGGGAACCTGGGTAGAAGATTCTTTTAAAAAAGACACCATTCAATATGTAAAAGATTTTTTTCAATCTTTGGGATACCTTTTATATAATTTCAATCTTTTTACTTATTTTGGAATAACAGGAATTCTCTTGTTGTACAAGAATAATAAAAACATGTTTTTTGTCTTTACTGTAGGAGCATTGTGTGTATATGGGTTTTCAACCTTTTATGCGGTATCAGATAATTATGTATTTTTTCTACCATTCAATATGATTTTTGCTTTGTCAATCGGATATGGTCTTTCCTCAATAAAGTATGCCAGTCTAAGAAAATTTTCATGGATATGCTTATTGATTCCTGTGGGATATCTTCTTGTCTATAAAGTCATATTGTTAACAGAAAAAGGAAAAGAATTTCATGCATTTAAAGAGTATAAAGGAGGACTGAATTATTATGCACTTCCATGGATGAATAACAATATCGGCATTCTAGAGTTCACTATTGATAAGAAACAGGCCCCTGAAACTATTGAATGGATGACCAGCAGTTCAATAGAATATATAGAACTCTTAAAAAGCAAAGGTTACACGGAGGAACAGATCAGAAAACTTTAACAATAATTATGAAAGGCGGTCATTTTCTGAGACATATTTTTTGATAACTTTGGTTACTTAATACTTAATAAACACAAAAATGAGTTTAATTGACCTACTTACAGGGAACACAGGCAACCAGGTTGCTGAACAGGCTGAGAACAAATTCGGGATCAGCAAAAATCAGGTAATCGCCCTTTTGGCTGTTGCTACACCTCTTATCATTTCTTATCTTAGAAATAAATCTCAGGATGCTAAAGAAGCAGAAGCTTTAAATAATGCTTTAGATAAAGACCATAACGGCAGTATTTTAAATGATGCTTCACAAATTGAAGCAAGACAGGCTGAAGGAGGATCTATCCTTGATCATATCTTTGGCGGGCAAAAAAGTACTGTTGAAAACCAATTGTCACAAAATACAGGAATTTCAATTGACAAAATAGGTCCTATTCTTGCGATGCTTGCACCTGTAGTAATGGGTTATATCGGACAGCAGAAACAACAGAGTAATGTAGGAGCAGGCGGTTTGGGAGATCTTTTAGGAGGAATTCTTGGAAACGCTTCCAATCAGGCTCAAGCTCAGCAGTCTAACCCTTTGAATGACATTCTTGGAAGTGTTTTAGGAGGAGGACAATCTCAATCATCTGGAAATCCCCTGAACGATATACTTGGAAGTGTATTGGGCGGTGGTGGAAACCAACAACAAGGCGGCGGCGGATTAGGCAGCATTCTTGGCAATATTCTGGGAGGCAAATAAGTAATTTAATTTTCATAAAAAAGACCGGAGATCTAATCTTCGGTCTTTTTATTTTTGATTACTTTTTAGATTTTTCTTCAGAAGCTGTAAAAGATTTTGAGGCTTTTCTAGGTCTTCTTTTGCCGTAACTTCCGGAATTGATTTTTCCTCTTCTTGATTTTTTGTCTCCTTTTCCCATAGTATTAAGTATTTGTTGTTCTACGAATTTAAAAAATACAATATTAAAATCCAATTCATGAAGCTGTTAAAGTTTTATAAATTAGGAATGGAAGAGGGAAGCTGGAAGTGACTATCAGGTTACTATTTTCAATTCTCAACCAGCAGATTACTTATCTTTTTTATTTTGTTACCAAAGGCTAGATTAAATATTTCAAACTACCAGTACCTCCATCTTCCAGCTTTTTAAACTTTTATCGTCTTCCATTTTCCTTTTTTAAACAAGATAAAGGCAACAATGGTAATCAGAGTTTCAGCAGCTGGGATTGAAATGAAAACACCTTTTGGACCCATATCAAGATACTTTGATAAAAAATAGGCAAGCGGAATCTGAAACAGCCAGAAACCAAAAAGATTAACCCAGGTGGGAGTCCATGTATCACCAGCTCCATTAAAAGCATTGATCATCACCATCCCGATTCCATAAAAAATAAACCCTATACTCATAATCTGAAGCGCATTTTTAGCGAAATCTTTAATAGCCATTTCCTGAGTAAAAAAGCCTACTAAAAAGTTCCCCATAAAAAGAAAGATCAGACTTACGATCAACATAAAGATGACATTATACTTTACGGTTTTCATTACGGACTGCTCTGCTCTCAGCATTTCATTTGCTCCCATATTCTGCCCTACCAATGTAGACGCAGCATTACTCAAACCCCAGGCAGGAAGCATAAAGAACATCATCAGTCTCAAAGCGGTCTGATAACCTGCCGATGCATTCTCCCCTCCCGTGGTCGCTACCAGCTCCGCAAGGAAAATCCAGCTGCACGAGGCAATGACAAACTGAAAAATACCGGGAGTTGCAATTTTAATAATAGATTTGATTAATCCGTAATTCGGTTTAAAATAAGGAAGTTTAATTCTTATCTGAGTATCGGCTACTAAAAGATGGTACAACTGATAAATAACACCAATGCTGCGTCCTATTGTTGTTGCCAAAGCAGCTCCTGTTAATCCCAAAGCCGGAACAGGTCCTAAGCCTTTTATCAGAAACGGACAGAGAATAATGTTGGCAATATTCGCTATCCATAAGCTTTTCATCGCAATCATCGCATTTCCCGCTCCTCTGAAAATCCCATTAATTAAAAATAGAAGCATAATGACTGTACTGCTTCCCATCATAATTCTGGTAAAATTCTTTCCGTAAGCAGCTGCTTCCGGTTTTGACCCCATCAGAATCAGAATTTCTTCAGCAAAGATTACTCCTAGTAAACTTAAAACAAAAGTAATAGCAAACGAAACGAGTAATACCTGCGCCGCACTTCTGGAAGCCTGTTCCGGATTTTTTTCACCAATTCGTCTTGCCACCAACGCTGTGGCTGCCATACTCATTCCAATCGCAATAGAATACATTATGGAAAGTACAGATTCTGTAAGTCCTACGGTCTGGATAGCAAATCCGCTTTCTTTCAGATGGCCGACAAAATAAAGATCCACAAGCGCAAATACAGATTCCATTGCCATTTCAAGCATCATGGGAATTGCTAAAAGCAGCACAGCACTCCTGATATTCACTTTCGTAAAATCAGTTTCTTCACCGCTGAATGCTTTTTTCAAAAATTCAATATATTTTGTCATTTCGCAATTAATATTTTATGTAATCCCAAAAATACAAATCCAATTATTAGAAAAACTTAGCAATTGGTAATAAAATTTAATTTAGATTTGTATATTCTTAAAAATTATCCTTATGAAAAAAATAATCTCTACTACTTTTCTATTTGGAATGTTACTGTCCGGCAGCATGTTCTCTGCCCAGAAGATGAGTCAGGAAAAGATGAAAGCCATTTATTCTGATGATGTAGCAACATTTAAAAAACAGTTTGCTCCGGGAGATTACAACAAATGTTTCCTTGTTGGGAATATACTTTATTCACCTCTTGGTTTCAGTGTAATGTCTGACAGAAAGAATATTATCAACTTCCTTTTGGATAACAAAGCGAATGTGAATAAAAAATGTCAGAATAAAACTCCTCTTGAAGTAGCTGATGAAACAAAAGGCAGTGAAGAAGTAAAGAGAATTCTGATCGCAAAAGGTGGTAACAGAATCTAAAAAAATCTAAAAACAATATATGAAACTTCCGAAAGGAAGTTTTTTTATTTATAAAACCTGCAAAAATCTTATCTTTGCCAACGAAAAATTCAAGGTCCGGAATTGGACCTTAAACATTGAACTTTAAACAAATAATTATGTTTCGATCACACACCAACGGAGAGCTATCTCTGAAAAATCTGAATGAAGAAGTTACACTATCAGGATGGGTACAGACTATCCGTGATAAAGGATTTATGATTTGGGTAGATCTTCGGGATCGTTACGGAATTACCCAGCTGGTTTTTGATCAGGAGCGTTCTTCTGCACAATTGATGGAAGAAGCTAAAAAACTGGGCCGTGAATTTGTAATTCAGGCTACCGGAAGAGTTATTGAAAGAGTAAGCAAAAACCCTAATATTCCCACCGGGGAAATTGAAATTCTGGTAGAAAAACTGACGATTCTGAACGATTCTCAGCTTCCACCTTTCACCATTGAGGATGAAACAGACGGAGGTGAAGAATTAAGAATGAAATACCGTTACCTGGATATCAGAAGAAATCCGGTAAAAGATAAACTGATCTTCCGCCACAAAATGGCGCAGAAAGTAAGAAATTATTTGTCTGAAGAAGGTTTCATTGAAGTGGAAACCCCTGTTTTGATCAAATCTACTCCGGAAGGAGCAAGAGACTTTGTGGTACCAAGCAGAATGAATCCCGGACAGTTTTATGCATTGCCACAATCTCCACAAACTTTCAAACAGCTTTTGATGGTAGGTGGAATGGATAAATATTTCCAGATCGTAAAATGTTTCCGTGATGAGGATTTAAGAGCAGACAGACAGCCGGAGTTTACACAAATCGACTGTGAAATGGCTTTCGTAGAGCAGGAAGACGTTATGAACGTATTCGAAGGAATGACTAAAACGCTTTTAAAAGATATTACAGGTCAGGAATTCGGAGATTTCCCAAGAATGACTTTCGCAGATGCGATGAGAAAATACGGAAACGACAAACCGGATATCCGTTTCGGAATGGAGTTCGTAGAACTGAATGAACTGGTAAAAGGAAAAGACTTCAAGATATTTGATGATGCTGAATTAGTAGTCGGGATCAATGTAGAAGGATGTGCGGAATATACGAGAAAACAAATCGATGAACTTGTTGATTGGGTTAAACGTCCTCAGATCGGAGCATCGGGAATGGTTTGGGTAAAATTCCAGAATGATGGTGTAAAAACCTCATCGGTAAATAAATTCTACAACGAAGAAGATTTAGCAAAGATCATCGAAAAATTCGGAGCCAAAGAAGGAGATTTAATGTTGATTCTTTCCGGAAACGAAAATAAAGTAAGAGCTCAGCTTTCTGCTTTGAGAATGGAACTTGGAAACCGTTTGGGATTAAGAAAAGGAAACGAATTTGCACCACTATGGGTAGTTGACTTCCCTCTATTGGAATTTGATGAAGAAAGTGGACGTTACCATGCAATGCACCACCCTTTCACGTCTCCAAAAACTGAAGATATCCATTTATTGGAAACAGATCCCGGAAAAGCAAGAGCTAATGCTTACGATATGGTTCTGAACGGAAACGAAATCGGTGGAGGATCGATCAGAATTTTTGACAGAGATCTTCAGTCTAAAATGTTTGATTTATTAGGATTTACCAGAGAAGAAGCTGAAGCTCAGTTTGGATTCCTGATGAATGCCTTCAAATACGGAGCACCGCCACATGGAGGACTGGCATTCGGATTTGACCGTTTGGTAGCGATTCTTGACGGAAACGAAGTAATCAGAGATTATATCGCATTCCCTAAGAACAATTCAGGACGAGATGTAATGATCGATGCACCAGCTTCTATTGCTGATGCCCAGCTCGACGAACTGGAGTTACAATTGAATTTAAAAGCATAAATGTAAGCGGGGTATTTGCCCCGCTTTTTTTATATCCCGAATTACGGGCATCTTCAATGTAATTCTTACAAAAATACATATTCATGATACAGTATTACCTGAACGTCATGACCTTACAAATTTCAGTATACTTTATTAATTTATCAATAGAATAGTCTTTATGCTAGTATAAAATACAGTTTACAGCATCATATCAAATATTCGTGAAATAACTTAATTTCAAAATTAATAGTAAAAAATAAAACATTTCAAACAAATAAACGAATTAAATACATCAAACAAACAAAAAGTTAATAAAACAATCATTATATTATGTTATATGCAATAATAATCTTTTATTAGTATATTTACAACACACAGCTGAATTATAATGCAGAACTTAATCAAACTTAGAATTAATTAATTTTAATAATCTTTTGTGCGGGGTAATAATAGAGCTGTTCATATATAAACCTGATCATCAACCAATATTAAATAATATGAAAAGCAAACTATTACTCTTATCAGGATGCCTTATTCTGGCACTGAATTCATGCAGGTCGGACATTGAAAATCCTCAAACTGATTCAATCGATCCTACAACCACAAAGCTGGATAATGCAAAGATTCACAAATTATTAATTGACGGAAAATACACCTATGTTAATGAAGTCAATGGTGAATATTTTTATGCAGAAGATATAACGATCAGCCCCGAACAGTTTAATGCATTACAAAAGCAGGCCAACCCTGGAACATCAACAGCAGAAAAAAGTACCATTGTAAGCTCCTTTATTAAGACATGGCCTAATGCCATCGTCTATTACACATTACCCAGCCAGGGAACTATGAGCACTCAGAATTATAATACATTCCTTACCAATATCAACAAAGCGTTTGATATGATCTCTTCACAAACCAGTATGCAGTTTGTTCAACGCACGAATCAAACAGAATACATCACCTTTACTTATACAACCTCCAACAGTTCTCCACTTGGATGGCAAAAAAACAGAGTAAATGGCATTAAAATTTATAATATCACATATCCCGCCATTATCGCTCACGAAATAATGCATTCAATGGGAATCATGCACGAACAGTGCCGCCCAGATAGAGATCAGTACATTATCGTAGATGTTAATAAAGCGGTGGAAGGTAGCCGTCATAACTTCAATCTTTATAATGATTATGCAGGACATGGGGCATTCGATTTCGGTTCAGTCATGATGTATCAGTCTACAGACTTTGCGATAGATCCAGGCCAGCCAGTAATGACCAAGCTTGACGGATCTACATTTACCAAGCAAAGGACAGGATTGTCTGCCGGTGATTATGCCGGAATAAATCATTTGTACGGACCTGTTAATGCCAGTTCTGCAATCAACGGAACTTATACGATGACGACCGCTTTAGCAAATGATAAAAATGTAGATATCACAGGAAGTTCCACTACTGATGGCACCGGTATAATTCTATATTCAGCTTCTACAGGGAATAACCAGAGATTTACTTTCAGCAAATCAGATCATGGATATTATATCATCAAATCTATACTTGACCCCGCAAAAGTGCTTACTGTAAAGGGTAACGGAACAACGAATGGAACAGCTGTTGAATTACGAACCAATGCGAATACAGATTCTCAAAAATGGTTATTATTCAATTTAGGGAATAACGGATTTGGATTTGCTCCTAAAAATGCACCGGCATTGAGATTAGAGGTAAAAAACGGCTTAACAACCAATCTTACGCCTATTGTCATCGGCACTACGGATCAAACAGTTCAGCCTTCTGTAAAACAGCGCTTTAAACTTACAAAAGTTAACTAAACTATTATCTATTATAAAGACAAAGAGGCTGTCTCAAAGTGTCATTCTGACGAAGAAGGAATCTCATTCATAATTGATGATACAAGATTCATCACTCCACTACATTTCGTTCAGAATAACAGCGTCAACTTATTTGACTTTTTAGACAGCCTCTTCTGTTCTATCAGATTAGCACATTATTCTTGTATTATAAGTATTTATCTGTTAATTTCAACATTTCATTTCTTCCAGGCCCGATAGAAAGATAAGCCACCGGAATTTCCAATTCTGTTTCTAAGAATGACAGAAATCCGATAACTTCTTTTGGCAATTCTGAAGAGCTTTTCATCCTGGAAAAATCGGTTTGCCAACCAGTAAACCATTTAAATATAGGCTTGGCATTTTCTGGAAGAATCCCGGAAACAGATACAAGTTCGCCGTTTTCCAGTTCATAATGGGTGCAAACTGCCACAGATTTCAATCCGCTTAGCACATCAGCTTTTGTCAGAACCAGCTGAGTTACACCGTTGATCATTACTGCATATTTTAGAGCAGGAAGATCCAGCCATCCTGTTCTTCTCGGACGTCCTGTATTGGAACCAAATTCATTCCCTTTCATTCTGAGGTCATCTCCAAATTCATTTAAAAGTTCCGTTGGAAATGCACCATTTCCCACACGCGTACAATACGCTTTCGCTATTCCGTAAATCTCACCGATCTTTTTCGGCGATACACCTAAGCCGCTACTCGCTCCTGATGCTGTCGTTGAGGAAGATGTCACATACGGGTAAGTACCATGATCAATATCCAACATTGCTGCCTGAGATCCTTCTGCCAATACTTTTTTACCTTCAGATAAAGCTTCGTTAAGATAAATTTCAGTTTCTGTACAATTGAATTTTTTAAGGAATTCCACTCCATCAAAAAACTCTTTACTGATTTCTTCTAAAGCAGGCAAAACAATCATTCCTACTTCTTCCAGCATTCTGTAATCTCTATCCAGAATATGCTGCGCTCTGCTTTGAAAATCTGATGAAAATATATCCCCTACTCTCAGATTCTGTCTTAATATTTTGTTTGAATATGCCTGAGCAATCCCATTTCTGGTAGTTCCGATCTTGGTATAGCCAGAACTTTCCTCCATAAAAATATCCAGAAGCTTATGCGTTGGCATTACCAGATGTGCTTTTCGGGAAATAATGATATTATTTTCCGGCTGAATGGTTTTATCAAATACCTGAAGATTCAGAATTTCCTTTTTAAAACTTACCGGATCAATAACAGTTCCGGTACCGATAACATTCTGCACACCATTCATAAAGATTCCCGAAGGAATCATTTTAAGTGTTATTATGCGTCCGTTTCTTTCAATGCTGTGCCCTGCATTGGATCCACCATTAAAACGTGCTGTAATGTCGTAATTTTCACTGATCAGATCAATAAACTTTCCTTTTCCTTCATCTCCCCATTGCAGTCCTAATACAATATCCATATTTGTACTTTAAATTTTATGAAGCAAAACTATGACAGTCAGCGGGAAAGACCATTGTCATTTGACAAAAAGAGATTTATGAGATGTTTGAAGTTTGTAAAATCTACAAACTCTGTTGCCCTGCATACTCCTTAAGATCATCTATCAATTATAATTTATCAATAATAATTCTAGACGATATTTCTCCTGATCCTGCTCAGTGAAGAAGGGGTCACGCCAAGATAAGAAGCCAGCATAGATTGCGGAACTCTGTTGGCAAGGCCGGGATAGTGATTTAAAAAATGAATGTAACGGGATTTTGCATCCTGATTGAGCATGATACTGGCAACTTTCAGTTTATTCTCAACAACAAACGCATGGATTCTTGCAAACAAAACCGGCCATACGGCAATTTTCTCTTCAAGAAGTTTAAAATGTTTGAGATCAATCACCAGCAGTACAGCATCAGTAATGGCTTCAATATCTTCATGAGCGGGCAGCTGATCTGTAAAACCCTGAAAATCTCCTATAAATCTACCTTCATAAATGAAATATCTGGTAAAATCGTCACCCTGCTTATTATAATACAAAGACCGGAAAACACCTTTTTTTACAAAAGCAATTCTTTGGCTCACTTTTCCTGCTTCCACAAAAGAATCTCCTTTCTTTACAGTGATTTCCTGAATTCCTTCAGCAATTAAAATTTCATCCTGAGGATTCAGCGTTCCAAATTTTTTGATATAAGTAAAAAGCTCTTCCATATTTATGTTGTACCCACGGATTGCGGAAATATAAAGGTATAAAAGTCAACGTTAAAAACAATTGTCATTTGACAACAAAGCCTAATAAATATGTTTACAAAGAAAAACAAGACATCTTTATCTTCTTCCAAATAAAAACTCCCACATTACAATAATGCAGGAGCTTCTTAAAAAAAATTAAATATAATTATTGATTGTAAACATGGATATCTCTCTGTGGAAAAGGAATTCCGATTCCAGCTTTATCAAGAGCCTCTTTACAACCTATGATTAGTTCTTCGTTCATTGCCCAGAAATTTTCAGTGGAAGTACTTACTCTTACGGATACATTGACAGCACTGTCTCCAAGTTCAGTAACCACCACCTGTGGAGCAGGTGTTGCGAGAGCATATTGATTATTCTTAATGACATTCATTAAAACGTCCTTGGTCTGTCTAAGATCCGCATCATAGGCAATTCCGATATCCAGTGATGTTCTTCTTGTCCCCAGCTGGGTAAAATTGGTAATACTGTTATTTGAAACTACTCCGTTAGGAATAATGATCAGTTGGTTTTGTGGGGTGATCAGTTTCGTATGAAAGATATCTATGGCATCTACAGTTCCGGAAACGCCTGAATTGGTAGAAATAAAATCACCAATCTTAAAAGGTTTTAATAGTAGAATTAAGATTCCGCCTGCAAAATTCGTTAAGGATCCCTGCAAAGCTAAACCTACTGCAAGACCTGCGGCACCAATCATTGCAACAAATGCAGAAGTCTGTACTCCAAGCTGCGTCACAACAACAATAAACAGCAGAATATTAAGTCCCCAGTTGATAATATTTAACAGGAAATGCTGCAATGAAGCTTCCATATTTCTTTTTTTGAAAGCTTTTTCCACCAGTTTCTTAATCATTCTGATCATCCATGATCCGATCAGATAAATTAATAATGCAGATATAATTGCTGTAAAAATTCTCGGCGCCCATGAGATTGCTGAAGAAATTAAGGTGTCCCAGTGTTGTTGAATCTTGTTTAATTCTAAATCGTCCATTGTATACTATGTGTTTTACTATTTATATCAATAAAAGCATTGACATCTTCTGCAGGATTTGAAAAAAGAAATCCACCCTTCCCTACCTGAGCGAAGGTGAATCATATTTATCCTTGAAATAGATTGACAGCAGAAAAAGAATGTTTCAGCTTTATTCAATAATCATTCAGAAACTGAATCTTGCAGGAAGAAATAATTTTGGCATATAGAATTACAAAAACGATACCGAAGTGTAGTTATCTTCAAAGAAAAATAATGTTAGTAAACATTCCTTAAGGTAATTTTGCAGCAAGGCTTTCCGGTAAAAGTCTAAGGATATGATAGATAATTTTCCATTTAAAGTTCGGGACAATGGTAAAGGTACTTCCTGCATTAACAATAAATTTTGCCACATAATCAGGTTCCATGATCAGAGATTCATTAAGTTCTAATCCTTCATTGATTTTTGTTCTGATATAGCCAATAACCAAGACATTCACAATTATTTTTCGGGAAGCCAGCTCCTGTCTCAATCCTGCCAGAAACTGTGTAAACGCAGCCTTTGTACTGCCATAGACAAAATTACTTTTTCTTCCTCTTACTCCTGACAAGGAAGAAAGCCCGATTATTCTTTCCAGGCTGGTATTCCTTTTATCCATTGCAATAATACTCAGGATAGATACACCACCCATATAATTGACTTTCATCATTTGTTTCGCTCCTTTGAAATCAGTTAAAGCTTTTTGATTGTCCACTAAAAAACCTGCGGCATAAACTACAATATGAGGCTTTACAGAAAGACTGGAATAAAACTGATGATGAGAATCAAAATCAGCGGCATCAAAATACAAAACAAATACTTTTGAGCGGTCCAGATTGTTTGAATCAATAAAATTATCCAAAGATGCTGTATTTCGGGAAGCAGCAATAACTGTAAATCCCTTTTCAACATATTGTACTAAGCATTGTTTTGCTACATCTGAATTAGCGCCCAGAATAAGAACGGTTTTGTTCGTGTTTTGATTCATGAGACAAAGATAATTTTTATTAAACACTAATTTCACTGTTGTTTTTCCCAAATGGACACAATTTTTCAAACTGATGTAGAAAAAATTGCGGCGGGTGAACAAAGTTCACCCGCCGCAGCTCAATATCTTCAGACTGAATTATTTTTTTTCTTCAGTTGCTGTTTCTTTTTTGTCATCTGCCTTCTCAGCAGTTTTTGCTTTATCTCCAAAACGAGCTTCAGTCATTTCTCTTGAAACTGCTGCTTTTTCGAATTTCAGTTTTCCCGATAATGTTTCAATAACAAAACCGTCATCCTGAACCTGAGCAATTCTTCCGTGAAGGCCTGATGTAAGAACTACTCTTGTTCCCACTTTAAGGTTTTCCTGAAAGTTTTTCTCCTGCTTTTGCTTTTTCATCTGAGGTCTGATCATCAGGAAATAAAACCCTACAAACATTACTCCCATCATGATCAGCATCATAGGTGAAGATCCACCCTGTGCCTGTAAAAATAGTGTCAACATATTGTAAATATTATGGTTGAATGTTCGCTGTGAACGTTAATCTGATTGGAGCTTTTTCTACATTAGCAAAAACGTCTGCATACTTCTGAACGTTTCCGTCGAAGCTTGAAGAATCGAAGTGTAAAGTAACTTTTCCTTTTTTACCAGGCATGATAGGCTCTTTTGTAAAATCAGGAGCTGTACATCCGCATCCTGGCTTCACTTCAGAAATAATCAATGGGTTTTTACCGGTGTTGGTAATTTCATATACGTGCTCTACTTTATCTCCTTTTTTGATTTTTCCAAAATCGAAGCTGTTTTCAGATAAAGCAACAGAAGTTGATGGTTCGTTAGAAACCGGAGCGGCTGTTTCACCTGTTACAGGTGCTGCTGCAGAATCAGTGGTTACCGGAGCCGCAACAGATGCAGAATCAGTAGTTGCAGTTTCAGCACTTTGAGTTTCTTTGTTTTCTTTTTTACATGAAACTAACCCAAAGCCTATAATTGACAAGGCGATAATTGATAACGTCTTTTTCATTTTATATTCTATTTTGATCTTTACAATATTTATCTAAAATACCATTGATGAAGATATTGGAACGGTCTGTAGCAAATACTTTTGCAATTTCAATATATTCGTTAATGATCACTCTTGAAGGCGTGAAAGCAAAGTTATCAAGCTCTGCAATTGCTGTAGATAAAATTACTTTATCCATTAGAGAAACTCTTTCCAGATCCCAGTTTTCCAGTCTTTCTTCCAGTTTCTTTTCATTGTTTTCCCAGTTGTTCAGGGTATCTCTCAACAATTTTGCAGCGAATGTTTTATCTTCTTCATCTTTAATCATTTTGATCAAAGTTCTGCTTTCTTCATCTTCTCTCAGGAAACCGATTGTTTTTTGTACCATTGAGTTGGCGATATGGATATCATCATACCATGAAAGTTCCTTATCACCCAAATAGTCATGAAAATCTTCATTTTCAGCAATATATCTTAAGAATAATTTCCCGATAAATTTCTGATCTTCTTCAAAGGAGTATCCTTCTTCTTTCATAAAATCCTGATAACGTTTTCCAGCAGTAATTCTCTGGAAAGTTTTTACCAATAAATCATCATGCATATCCCATTTCAGCTGCTTGTGCTGCCCTGTAAAAAATAATCTTTCAGGATTTTCTTCCAGCTTAAGCAATACCTGGTTGTTGATGAATTTTTGGTTAGGATTAATATCAGCATCAGTTTTAAGAAATTTATTCTTACCAATTTCGATCTGATTCTCTGCCAAATCTTTCAGACCCACCAAAAAGTTGAGCTGATAGATGTATAGATAATAGATTTTCTCTATCCCGGCAAACATGTTTTTCTCTAAAACATCAAATTTTACAGGATTTTGGTAGTAAGAATACACGGTCTGTACTACTTTTTCACGGATTTGTCGTCTTCCTAACATTCAAAGAGCTTTTTTATGGGTGCAAAGATACAAAATTTAAAATTGATGAAATTCGTAGTGTGATGACATTTTTGTAATTTTGTGCAACTATATGAAAGCGCTAAAAACCTTAAACCCTTATTTTTGGAAACACAAAATACTACTGTTTTGGGGGTTACTCTTTATCATCGCCAGTAATTTCTTTAATATATATAAAGTCCAGTTTGTAGGAAAATCTGTGGATGAACTTACAAAAAGTGGAAACCTTGGCTTCAACCAACAGGTTTTAATCTATGTTGGAATTATTGTAGGATGCTCTCTTTTGACCGGATTCTTTACTTTTATGATGAGGCAGACCATCATTGTTGCGTCAAGAAGAATAGAATATGAGCTTAAAAATAAAATCTACAGACATTATCAGGATTTATCTTTAACGGATTATAAACAGACTACCATTGGAGATTTAATGAACAGATTAAGTGAAGATGTTGTGGCAGTAAGAATGTATCTTGGTCCCGGAGTGATGTATGTAGCGAACCTGATTGTACTGGTGCTGATTACAGCCATTTACATGGTAAAAACGGATGCTTCTATGACGATGTGGACCTTGCTTCCTCTTCCTATTTTATCTTTTGCTATTTATAAGGTAAGTTCTATTATCAACAAAAAGTCGAAGATCATGCAGAAAAGCCAGTCTGCAATTTCTACTTTTGTACAGGACAGCTTTTCCGGAATCCGTGTAGTAAAATTTTTCGCCAGAGAAAAATACATTGAAAATAACTACGGAATCAAAGTCACCGATTATCAGAATAAAGCTTTGGATCTTGCCAAAACAGAAGCCTATTTCTTCACCATTATTCTTTTTGTCATCGGATTATTAAATGTTGCCATTATCCTGATTGGAGGAACAAAGTATATTGCAGGAGAATTAAGCATTGGTAAGATTGCCGATTTCTTCATGTATATCAACACCCTGATTTTTCCTTTCTCTATGGTAGGATGGGTAACTTCTGTCAACCAGAGAGCTGAAGCATCCATGCAAAGAATTAATGAGTTCATGGACAAAAAATCTGAAATCATTAATACAAATTTTGAAAACTATCCGATCAAAGGAGATATAGAGTTCAGAAATGTTTCTTATGTATATCCCAATACAGGAATCAAAGCTCTGGACAATCTAAATTTCAAGGTAAAAGCCGGAGAATCATTGGCTATTATGGGTAAGACAGGTAGTGGAAAGTCAACAATTGCCCTGCTATTATGCCGATTAATAGACCCTACTGAAGGGGAAATTTTAATTGATGGTAAAAACCTTAAACACCATAATCTGGAGAACTACAGAAACTTTATCGGATATATTCCTCAGGAGAGCTATTTATTCTCTGATTCTATAGAAAATAACATTGGTTTTGCCATTGATCATCCATCGCATGAGAAAGTAGTAGAATATGCTAATATTGCAGATGTTCACAAAAATATTGTAGAGTTTAAGGATCAATATAAAACACTTGTTGGTGAACGCGGAGTCATGCTTTCGGGAGGACAAAAGCAAAGAATTTGTATCGCAAGAGCCTTAATTAAGGACCCTAATATCATTATTTTTGACGATTCTCTGTCCGCTTTAGACACTGAAACAGAGCAGAATATTCTTGAAAATATTGACAAAAAAATCCGTAACGCGACTTCCATAATTATCACACACAGAGAGTCTAGCGCACAAAAAGCCCATCAAATAATCAAACTTACCGAAATTGCCAATTCTGTAACCGCATAGCCATTTCGTTCTCAATTGTTAAATAAATCATAAAAAAAATTTTGTGATTAAAAGAATTCTTTTATATTTGTTCTTAACAAGATTAAAAAATATCTAACAATGAGTGAATACAAGGAACGCCATGAAAATGAGATTTTCACGAAGGTGTTAAAAGCAGGGAGAAGAACTTATTTCTTTGATGTGCGCGAGACGAAAGCAGGAGATTATTATCTTACAATCACTGAGAGTAAGAAGAATTTCGGAGAGAATGGGGAAGCTACATTCGAGAAGCATAAAATTTACCTTTACAAGGAAGATTTTAAGAGTTTCCAGGAGATGTTTAATGAGTCCACAGATTTCATCATTAATGAAAAGGGTGAGGATGTAATTTCAGAAAAACATGACAAAGACTTCAAAAGCAGATCATATACAATCGATTCTGACGACGAGGTTTAAAAAAAGAATATCTAAAAACACAAGCATCTGAAAAAGATGCTTTTTTTATGTGCTAAAATCATCGATGCAAAAAAAAACGGATCAGTCTCAAAAGTTGGGGGGAATGTTAAGTAGCTTTATCTTTGCCTAATGTTAAGCGATTACGAACTTCTTAAATTATTACTTCCGGAATTTTTAGTTGAGCACTTTGATATCCTCAAAGCAGAACCCCATGATGCAGAACTTCATATCTATTTTGAAGAAAAAAGTAACCTCCCTGATGAATTCAAAGAAAGACTACTGGAATCGAAGGGCTTTTTACCTGAAATTATTGTAGATGATTATCCATTACGTGGTAAAATCGTAAAACTCCATGTGAAAAGAAGAAGATGGACTGATAAATCCTCTGGTGAAATTCTTCAAAGAGACTGGCAGCTGGTAGCGAAAGG